>NZ_CP035704.1:3600000-3970593 GCF_004168365.1 Pseudolysobacter antarcticus | reverse complement strand
TGCGGAGTTGCCGGGATAGCGAGTTGCATGGTGCATTGGCGTATTGCCGATTGAGTCGATTGAGCGTTGGCTTTGAACACGCAAAAGAGCGTAGCAAAAGGACATTTTTCGCCATCGCACAATAAAGCCGCGACATCGGCAAGGCCGCTTATGTGCCGACGACCTTGCCGGCGTCCAGTTGAATGACCTGGCCACCCAATGCGGCGATATCATCGGGATCGTGCGTGATCACGATCATCGGAATGTCGAACCGCGCGCGTAATGCCGCGAGCTCGACTCGCATGCGTGCGCGCAGTGGTGCGTCGAGTGCGGCAAACGGTTCGTCGAGCAACAGTAGTTCCGGTTGCGCCGCGAGCGCGCGGGCGAGTGCAACGCGTTGCCGCTGGCCGCCGGAAAGTTGCTGCGGATAACTGTCGGCGAATTCGCCCAGTGCAAATGTATCAAGCAAGTCGCCGATCAAGTTCGCAGCGCCGCGACGATGCGGAAACCAGCCGGCGCGACGCGCATAGGCGATGTTTTCGGAGACGCTCAAATGCGGGAACAAGGCGTAGTCCTGGAATACCAAACCGATGCGGCGCAGGCGCGTTGGCAGATCAATTCGGCGCTGGCTATCGAACAGGATGCGGCCATTGATTTCGATCAGGCCACGCTCGGGTTTGAGTAGACCGGCGATGCTGAGCAGACTCAGAGTTTTGCCGCTGCCGGACGGCGCGAACAACACAGTGACTTCGGCATCACTTTGCAGTTGCAAGTCGAGATGAAACTCGCGCTTGTCGGCGCGCAGATGTTTTTCGATATTGAGGCGAATGCGCATCTCACGCACCTCGTTGGCGCGGCGCACGTTGCAACAATTGCGCGGCCAGCAGCAGGATCAGAAAGCTGCTGGCGAGCGCGACCAGCACCAGCATACGCGCCTGCGTATCGTCGCCGGCCATTACCGCTTCGTAGATCGCAATCGACAGGGTTTGTGTGCGTCCGGGCAAGCTGCCGGCGACCATCAGGGTTGCGCCGAATTCGCCCATCGCGCGCGCGAATGCGAGCAACGCGCCGGCCATCACGCCGCGCCACGCCAGCGGCAAAGTGATGCCGAGAAATATCGCGAGTGGATTTGCGCCGAGCGTGCGTGCGGCATTTTCGAGCTGCGGATCGACATCGGCAAACGCCGCACGCGCAGCGCGCAACACCATCGGAAACGCCACCACACTCGCGGCGATAACGGCACCTGTCGTGGTGAAGATCAGATGGATGCCGAACTGCTGCAACCATGCGCCGACAAAACCTTCGCGTCCGAGCAATACCAGCAGGTAATAACCGAGCACGGTTGGCGGCAATACCAGCGGCAAGGTCAATACCGCTTCGATCAGGTCGCGTAAAAATCCCTTGCCGCGTGCAAGCAATGCCGCCAGCGCCACGCCAAAAAACAGCGCGAGCGCAGTCGCTATTGCAGCGATCTCAAACGTCAGCAATAGCGGTGTGAGGATCGCTGCGGACATCGGTCAGTTCGGCAGACTGAAACCGTAACGTTTGAGGATGGCCTGCGCCTCGGCAGATTTCAGCGCCGCGATGAATTCGCGTGCCAGCGCCGCATGTGCGGAGGCGCTGACCATCGCCACCGGATAGCTGATCGCAGTCTTGGTCGGCACGGTCAAAGCGACATGCACTTTTTCGGCTTGGGTCGCCGCATCGGTGGCGTAGACAAATCCCGCATCGGCTTCGTTGCGTGCGACGTAGTCCAGTGCTTGTCGCACGTTTTGCGCGAGCACGAGTTTCACTTGTAAGGGCTGCCACAGATTCTGCTCGGTCAATGCCGCCTGTGCATAACGTCCGGCCGGAACACTGGCGGGATTGCCGATCGCGATATGCTTGAACGATTCCGCTTGGAGCGCGCTCAAGTTTGGCGGGGTTTGTGTCGTGCCGTTGGGCACGATCAGCACCAGCGTATTGCCGGCGAAATCGGTGCGCGTGGAACCATCGATCCGTTGCGCGCTACCGGCGCGATCCATCGTGATTTCATCTGCGCTGGCGAACACATCGGCGGGCGCGCCTTGTTCAATCTGTTTCAGCAATACATCGGATGCGGCAAAGTTGAGGATGACCTTGTCGCCAGGATGTTTCGCTTCAAACATCTTGGCGATGTCACCGAAAGCATTCGACAAGCTCGCAGCTGCCGAAACGGTCAGTTCTTCTGCGGCAAAGGCGGAGGCCAGCGGCAGCAAAGCCAACGGCAGCAGCAGACTGCAACGCGAAAGAACATGGGAATATCTGGCGGACATCGTATATCTCGATTCGTTATAGTCAGCTGACTATATTGCCATGATGTCGATCAATCGAGGCAGCTATTATTTGCACCGATCTCCGAGCGCAGATTTTCGGCGTGCGAAATGTTTGTCATACGATTCAAGCGGTGTCGTCGGGCGCGCGCACCAGTCGCCCGAAAGCGCGCAACTCCTTGGCGAGCACAGTGGCGGACTTGGCTTCGATGGCACGGAAGCGCGCGACAATATCCAGTCCCAATGGCGTGAGCTGAGCACCGCCACCACCACTGCCACCCTTGTTCGCTTCGATCAACGGATCGCGAAAACAATGGTTCAACTCTTCGGCAAGTTGCCACGCGCGTTTGTAACTCATGCCCAGGCTGCGACCGGCTGCGGCGATCGAGCCGCAGGCATGAATTGCTTCAAGCAAATCTGCTTTTCCCGGGCCGAATCCGGCCTCGGTACCAAGCAGCAGCCGAAAACGAAATATCGCCGGAGTAACGTGTCGAGTCATTTTTCTAGTTTAGTAAGAATCCTGGGCGACATGCAGGTTTTTTTAAGACGTTGAAGATTTCTCGAAGACAAAGGTTACAAATTGCAAATTTTTAGTGTTATCGTTAGCGAATGCCTAAAGGATCGGGGTTAGGCAGATAGCGTTCAGGGAGCAAGATAATGAATAAGCGAATTATCGAGTCGCTGCTTGCGGCTTCGTTGTTTGTGCTGACGGCGTTCGTGCCGGCTGCTGCGCAAACCTATAACTACAGTGTCTACATCGACTCGGACAACAGCGCCAGTACCGGCTGCAATGTTGTCTTTCCCGATGGAACCATCAGCGGCGCTGAAGTCCATCTGCAGGCGACCGTCAATGCGGGCGCTTCGCCGAGCGTAACCACGGTCACACGAGAAACCTGCTCCGGCGGTACGTTCGGTGCGGGCACGGTCATTGGCGGCGGTTATCCGGTCGGATTGGGTAACGGTGTCGCTGGCGCGTCGGTGGTCGAATTGAACGACACGCTGGCAGCGGTGCAAGGCGGCAATACTGGTGCCATGCGACTGTATGTCGTGGGTACGAGCGATATCGGTGATGATGTTTTGCTAAGCACGAACGGCGCGCTCAATGGTCCGCCGATTCTGTTCACACCCGGCGCCATCCAGCCGAGCGCACCGGCGCAGCCGATTCCGACATTCGGTATTCCGGCGTTGCTATTGCTGGTCGGTCTTGTTGTTTTTATCGGTACTCGCGCGGCACGTCGGCGCATGCGCCGTTTCGCCGCCATGCTCATGTTGATCTGTGGCATCGCATGGGCCGGCACCTTTGTCAGCGACGGTCAGGTCGGTGATTGGATCGGTTATTCGCCGATTGCCAGCGATCCAGCCGGCGATTCCACGAGCGGCCAGGCCGCGATCGATTTGCGCGCATTTTTTGCAGCAACCCAAGCCGGTAATATCTTTTTCCGCATCGACGTGGCGAACGTCAACGCGCTGAGTCCGCCGATCACGGTCGACGACAGCTATACTGCATCATCGGGAGTCACGCTTAATATCGCTGCGCCGGGCGTGTTGAGCAACGATACGGTAAATAGCGCAACGATCAGCGCACACACTGCGCCCACGCACGGTGCGCTGACACTGAACGCCGACGGCAGCTTTGCTTATACGCCGACCACTGGTTATACGGGCAGCGACAGTTTCACCTATACGTTGACCAATTCCGGCGGTACTTCCACGGCGACCGTCACGTTCACTGTGGTTGCCGGTCCGGTTGCTGTCGCCGACAGTTATACGACTAGCGTCGGCACGGGCCTGAGTATCAGCGCGCCCGGCGTGCTGAATAATGATCAGCTCGGTGCGCCACCTGCCACGATGAGTTCCTACGGTGGCGGCAGTCTCGGTGGTTCGGTTACGGACAATACACCCGGCGTAGCCGCGAGCGGCACACTCGGCGGTGCGGCGCTGACCTTGAACGCCGACGGCAGTTTTGTCCTCGGCGCGCCAACCACGGCTGGCAGCTATACGTTCCTGTATCGCATCGGCAACAGTCAGGGCACCTCGGACGGCATCGTAACCGTGCAGGTGAACGAGGCGCCATTGATCACAAGCACGAACACGACCACCTTCAACGTCGGTTCGGTGAGCAGTTTCAGCATCACTAGCACCGGCACACCGAACGCAACGATCGGTGAATCAGGCACGTTGCCTAGCGGTGTGATCTTCACGCCCGGCAGCGGCGGGACAGCAACCTTGTCGGGCACACCTGCGACGGGTACGTCCGGTAGTTATCCGCTGACATTGACAGCGACGAATGGCATCAGCAGTCCGGCGACGCAAAACTTCACGTTGATAATCACTGAAGGCCCGGCGATTACCAGCGCGATCACTACCACCTTCACCGTAGGCACCGCCGGCACTTTCACCGTCACCGGTTCTGGCGCACCGACGCCGACGCTGAGCGAAAGCGGCGCGCTGCCGAGTGGTGTGACCTTCACCGCGGCTACTGGCGTACTCAGTGGCACACCGGCAGCGAGCACGGGCGGTTCGTATCCGATCACATTCACTGCCACGAATGGCATCGGCAGTCCTGCCACGCAGAATTTCACGCTGATCGTTGATCAGGCGCCGGCAATCATCAGCGCGGCGACGACCACATTTACAGTTGGCAGCGCCGGCACATTCAGTATCACCACGACCGGTAACCCGAATGCGGCAATCAGCGAAACCGGTGTATTGCCGAGCGGTGTGACCTTGGTAGACGGCGGTAATGGCACAGCTACATTGTCCGGTACGCCAGCAGCGGGCACGGGTGGCAGTTACCCGATCACGATAAACGCCAGCAACGGCATCGGCACCGCGGCAACGCAGAACTTTACCCTGGCCGTCGATCAGGCACCGACAATCACCAGCGCCAACGCAACGGCATTTGTCGTCGGCGCCAGTGGAAGTTTTACCGTAACGGCCAGCGGCGTACCATCGCCAACCTTGAGCGAAAGCGGCGCGTTGCCAACGGGTGTAACCTTCGCGCCAGGCACCGGGATTCTTGCAGGCATTCCAGCGATCGGCACGGCTGGTAGCTACCCGATCACGTTCACGGCAACCAATGGTATCGGCGTTCCGGCAACGCAGACATTTACCTTGCAGGTCAATGAGGCGCCAGCAATCACCAGCGCCAACACGACCACGTTTAACGTCGGCTCGGTGAGCAGCTTCAACATCACCAGTACGGGTACACCGAATGCAACGCTCGGCGAGTCGGGCACCTTGCCTAGCGGCGTGATCTTCACGCCCGGCGGCGGTGGCACGGCGACCTTGTCGGGCACGCCAGCGGCAGGCACATCTGGCAGTTATCCGCTCACGTTAACGGCAACCAACAGCATCGGCAGTCCGGCGACGCAGAACTTCACGCTGGTCGTAACCCAAGGCGCGGCAATCACGAGTCCGAGCAGCACAACCTTTACGGTAGGCACAGCGGGTACCTTCACCGTTACCGGCGCTGGCGCCCCTGCACCAACGCTTAGCGAAAGCGGTGCTTTGCCGAGCGGCGTGACTTTTGTTGCGGCCACCGGAATATTGAGCGGCACACCGGCAGCGGGCACAGGTGGCTCGTATCCGATCACATTCACGGCGACAAACGGCGTGGGCAGTCCGGCGACGCAGAACTTTACGCTGACCATCGACCAAGCCCCCGCGATCACCAGCTTGGCGACGACCACGTTCACGGTCGGCACGGCAGGCACGTTTATTGTCAACGCGACCGGCAATCCGAACCCGGCGATCAGCAAGACCGGTGCGTTGCCGAGTGGCGTGACCCTGACCGACAACGGCAATGGCACGGCGACCTTGTCCGGCACGCCGGCCGCGGCCGCGGGCGGCAGTTATCCGTTGGCAATCACCGCGAACAACGGCATCGGCAGCGCGGCAACACAGAATTTTACCCTAGTCGTTAATCAGGCGCCGACCATCACGAGCGGCAGTGCCACGGCATTTGTGGTGGGAGCGTCCGGAAGTTTCACCGTCAGCGCAACAGGTACACCCAGCCCGACCTTGAGCCAGACCGGCGTGCTGCCAACAGGTGTGACTTTCGTCGCTGCAACAGGTGTGCTGAGCGGCACTCCAGCGGCAGGTACGGCTGGCTCGTATCCAATCATATTCACGGCGACCAATGGTGTGGGCAGTCCGGCGACACAGGCATTCACGTTATCGGTGAATGCCGCGCCAGCAATCACTAGCGCTAACACGACCACCTTCAACATCGGCTCGGTTGGCAGTTTCAGCATCACCAGCACCGGCACGCCGAACGCAACGATCAGTGAATCGGGCGCCTTGCCGAGCGGTGTGATCTTCACACCGGGCGGCGGCGGTACCGCGACCTTGTCGGGTACACCGGCCGCGGGTACGTCCGGCAGTTATCCGCTCACGTTGACGGCAAGCAATGGCGTAGGCAGTCCGGCGACGCAGAACTTTACCTTGGTCATCACCCAAGGTGCCGCGATCACCAGTGCGAACAACACCACATTTACGGTAGGCACAGCAGGCAACTTTACCGTTACCGGCTCGGGTGCACCGGCGCCGACTTTGAGCGAGAGCGGCACGCTGCCGAGCGGCGTGACGTTCGTTGCGGCCACGGGAATCTTGAGCGGTACGCCAGCGGCGGGCACGGGCGGTTCGTATCCGATCACATTCACGGCAACGAATGGCGTAGGTAGTCCCGCCACTCAGAACTTCACCTTGACCGTCAATCAGGCGCCGGCGATCACGAGCGTGGCGACAACCACGTTTACGGTCGGCACGGCAGGCACGTTCGCTGTCACCACGACCGGTAATCCGAGTGCTGCAATTACCGAAACCGGTACTCTGCCGGGCGGTGTCATCCTGACCGACAATGGCAACGGTAGCGCGACCCTGGCAGGCACACCAGCTGGCGGCACCGGTGGCAGTTATCCGATCACGATCAGCGCCAACAACGGTGTCGGCAGTGCAGCGACGCAGAGCTTCACGCTCGTGATCAAGCAGGCACCTGCGATCACCAGCGCCAACACAACCACCTTCACCGTCGGTACTGCGGGCAGCTTCACCGTAACCGCCAGCGGCACGCCGGCATCGACCTTCAGCGAAACCGGTGCGTTGCCCTCGGGCGTGACGTTGAATACGAGCACCGGCGTTCTCGCTGGCACGCCTGCGGCCACTACGGGCGGTTCGTATTCGATCACGCTGACCGCGGCTAACGGCGTTACCCCGAATGCGACGCAAACCTTCACCCTGATCGTCGATCAGGCACCTGCGATCATCAGCGCCAATACCACCACCTTCGTGGTCGGTACGGCGGGTAGCTTCACGATCAACACGACCGGTTACCCGAATGCGGTCACGAGCGAAACCGGCAGTTTGCCGAGTGGTGTGACGCTCGTCGACAACGGCAATGGAACGGCGACACTGGCTGGTATTCCGGCGGCAGGTACGGCAGCAAACTACACGCTGAACCTCAGCGCGACCAATTCGGTCGGCAGCCCGGCGACGCAGACGTTTACGCTGGTCGTGAATCAGGCCCCAGCGATCACCAGTGTCAACACGACCACGTTCACGGTCGGCGCGGCGGGCACGTTCACGGTTACGGCGAGTGGTGTGCCGGCGCCGACACTGAGCATCAGCGGTACCTTGCCGAGCGGCGTGACCTTCACGGCTGCTACAGGCGTACTCGCCGGCACACCGGCTGCGGGTACCGGTGGCACGTATTCGCTGACGTTCACCGCCAACAACGGCGTGACCCCGAACGCGGCGCAAACCTTCACCTTGACCGTTCAGCAGGCACCGGCCATCACCAGCGCCAACAACACGACGTTCACGGTTGGCACGGCTGGCACGTTTACGGTCACCGCGAACGGCGTACCGGTGCCGACACTTAGCGTCACCGGCACCTTGCCGGGCGGCGTGACGTTCACGCCGGCCACGGGCGTACTTGCGGGCACGCCGGCAGTGGCCTCGGGAGGCGTTTACGCCTTGACGTTCACGGCCAACAACGGCGTCACCCCGAACGCAACCCAGACCTTCACCCTGACCGTCAAGCAGGCGCCCGCAATCACGAGCATCAACACCACCACGTTCACAGTCGGTACTGCGGGTAGCTTCACGGTAACCGCGAGCGGCACGCCAGCGTCCACCTTCAGCGAAACCGGTACGCTGCCCTCGGGCGTGACTTTGAACCCGGCTACCGGTGTCCTCGCTGGCATACCAGCGGCGGGCATGGGCGGCTCGTATGCGATCACGCTGACGGCGGCCAACGGTGTTACGCCGAATGCGACGCAAACCTTCACCCTGATCATCAACCAGGCACCGGCGATCACCAGCGCTAACTCGACCAATTTCACGATCGGCAGCGCCGGTACGTTCACCGTCGTCGCCAGCGGTTATCCAGGCTCGAGCTTCAGCGAGACCGGCGCGTTGCCGTCTGGCGTCACGCTTTCCACCGCGGGGCTGCTCAGCGGCACGCCGGCAGCAGGCACGGCGGGTAGTTATCCGATCACGATCTCGGCGACCAACGGCGTCGGTTCACCAGCGACGCAATCATTCACGCTGGTGGTGTTGTCGCCTTGCGTCACGATCACGATCAGCGGTGCGTTGGCGAATGGCTTGTACCAGACCGCTTACAGCAATCCAGCTTTCACCCAGACCGGCGGCACGTTGCCGATCACATGGAGTGCGACTGGCTTGCCGGCAGGCTTGAGCATCAACGCCGCTACCGGCGTGGTCAGCGGCACGCCAACCACGACGGTTGCCGCGGCCAACGTCACGATCGGGATTAGCGACGCGAACACGTGTCCGGGCAGCAAGGCGCTGACCGGCTTCAAGGTGGCCCCAATTGCAGGCAATAACAGCTACACCACGGTAGGCAATACGCCGCTGGCAGTGGGCAATACGCTGACCACGCCGTACGTCACCAACGCCACGAGCCTATTCTCAAATGATAGCGGCCCTGGCACGCTGACGACGACCGCGGGCACGTCCGCCACCAGCGGCATCGGTAGCGTTACGCTGGCTGCGAATGGCAACTTCACCTATACGCCGCCGATCGGCGTCACCGGGACCACCGATACCTTTACCTACATCGTGACTGACGGCAATGGTGTGACTAGCGCGCCGGCTACAGTGACAATCACGCTCGCGGGCAAGGTTTGGTATGTGGATGGCAGCGCCGGTACCAACGGGAACGGTGCCGCGGCCACGCCGTTCAACACGCTGGTCAGCGCGAGTAGCACACACTTGGCGGGCGACACGATCTTCGTCAAGAGCGCCGGTACGGCAACTACCACGCCGGGTGCGATCTCGCTCAAGGCCAGCAGCACGTTGTGGGGCCAAGGCACCAGTCTGCCGGCGATTGCGGGGGTGGCGATCCTCAATACGTCAGCAACCAGCAAACCGAAGCTGACTGGTACCGTCACGCTGGCAGGCAACAACGTCACCGTGAGTTCGCTCGATATCAACACCAGTGGTGCGACCGGCTTCACCAACACCGGCACCACGACCGGGGCGGTGGTGCAGAACAGCGTCACTGTGACGACGGCGAACGCCGTTGCGGTTAGCCTGACCAACATCGCCGGTACGCTGAATTTCCTCAGTGTTTCAGCCAGTGGCGCCGCCAACGGGATATTGCTCAACAATCTGTCCGCGGGTTCATTCACCGTGACCGGTAGCGGCTCGGCAGGATCAGGCGGGACGATCTCGGGCATCACTATCTCGGGCGCGGCAATCTCGGTGACCAATACGACAGTGGCGACCAGTTTCAATTACATGGCGTTGAGCAGCAGCGCCGGCAATGTGATTGGTGTGCTAGCTACCGACGCGCTTGCTTTGACCGTGGCGAACTCGACTTTCAGCAATTTCGCCGTAAACGGCATCAACGCAAAAACGTCGACCACCAGCACCAGCAATGGCACGTTCAACATCCACGACAATACGATGAACGGCACAGGCGCCGATGTCATACACCTGGACTTCCAAGGCAGCGGTAGCTTCACCGGGCATGTCAACAGCAATACGATCGGTACCGCGGCGGTAGTCGGTTCCGGTTCGCCCTCCGGTAGAGGCCTGTACCTGCTAAACGACGGCACCGGCACGGTTACGGTGCAAGTCGACAGCAATCATATCGAACAGATCACGCAGGATAACGGTATTTATTTTGTGACTAAAACAGGTACAGCGGCGCTGAGCAAACTCAATATCACCGCGACCAACAATGTCGTCCACATGCCGACCTTCACGAATGGATCCGATGCAATGTCGGTGGTTGCGAATCTGGCGCAGGCATTCGTTTGTCTCAACGCCACCAGTAATACTCTGGCTGCTGCAGGCACCTCACTTCCAGCCGTTGGCATCAGTCTCGAAGACAGTCCTGCGGGCGCCAACAGCACCTTCCAGCTGCAGGGCTATACCGGTGCCGGAACCGACTACACGGCGGTGCAGAACTTCCTGAATGGTCAAAACACGCTGAGCGGACCGGGCGGCGGTTCAATTGCCGAGAGCCTCCACGGCACCACCACTGGCTTCACCAACGGAACCTGCCCCATTGCACCCTGAGTACGATGTTGTTCCCTGGACCATCCCACTTGCGATAGAAGAGGAGAGAAACGATGTCCCAACCTTACGTGGCCGAGATCCGCTTATTCGGCTTTAATTTCGCGCCGCGTGGCTGGGCGCTGTGCAACGGTCAGTTGTTGCCAGTCCAGCAGAATCAGGCACTCTTTTCGTTGATCGGTACAACTTATGGCGGCAATGGCGTCAACAATTTCCAGTTGCCGAACCTGCAAGGCTGCGCGCCGATGCACCGCAATAATGCCAACCCGATCGGTGCATTTGTCGGTGAGGAAAATCACACACTGGCACTGACGGAACTGCCGGCGCACAACCATCTGGTCAATACCGTGCCGACTGCGGGCGGACAACTTTCGCCAGCGGGCAACGTGCTCGCAGCCGCGGCGACTAACGCGACCATGTACTCCGCTGCGGGTGGCGCTGGCCTGGTTCCAATGGCGGCGCAGACCGTGGGCATGGCCGGTGGCAATCAGCCACATTCGAACCAGCAACCTTATCTCGTACTTAACGCCTGCATCGCGCTGCAGGGCGCTTTCCCTTCGCGTAACTAGGAGCGAATCCCGTCATGAGTACCTGTTTTGTTGGTCAAATCCGCATGTTCGGTGGTAATTTCGTACCGGTCGGCTATTTCCCGTGTGATGGACGCTTGGTGTCGATCGCTGAATACGAAGTGTTGTACGTCTTGATTGGCACTACCTACGGCGGTGATGGAGTCCAGACTTTCGCGGTGCCCGATCTGCGTGGCCGTGCTCCGCTGCACATGGGTGGGGCACGATCGGGCAAGCAGTATGTCCAGGGTCAGCTCGCCGGCACCGAAAACGTAACACTGCTGTCGGCCCAAATGCCTGCGCATACACACGCTTTTGTGGTGAATACCGCTGTCGCGACCACAGCGAGTCCGGCCGGCAATATCCCCGCCACGCCGTCGGCAGTGCAGATGTATGACGTCGACGTGCCGGTGGTGCCTGCATTGGCAATGGATCCAAATTCGATCTCGTTCAGCGGCGGCAACCTGCCGCACGACAACATGCAGCCGTACCTTGCCATCACATTCATGATCGCCTGGGCTGGCGTTTTCCCGACTCGCAATTGAGGATACGACCGTCATGACTTCACCATTTCTCGCTGAAATCAGAATGTTTGCCGGCAGTTTCGCGCCGAGCAGGAACGCCTTTTGTGATGGCGCCCTCTTGCCGATTCAACAGTACAGCGCGCTTTTTTCCCTGATCGGTGTCAGCTTCGGCGGCAACGGCACCAGCAACTTTGGCTTGCCCAATCTGCAGGGAAGCATACCGATCGGAACCGGAGCCGGCCCGGGACTGAGCCCGAGGGTAATTGGCGAATCCGGTGGTTCGGCGGGCGTAACGTTGCTGCAAAACCAGATGCCACAGCACAACCATGTAATGAACAGTATCAGTCCGCGTGCGGCGGTCGGGGTGAGCGCGCCTGTAACGGGTGCGGCATTTACCAAGAGCGGGAACGGCAACGCATATGCGCCGTATGCTACGACCCCGCCGACGGTAGCGCTGGCGCCACTGCCGATGCAGGGCGGCTCGCTGCCGCATAACAACGTCATGCCGAGTTTGCCGATCACTTTCATCATTGCCCTGCAGGGCGTGTTTCCGCAGCGTAACTAGCGAGGACCGCCAGCGCATGAAAGCCCCGTTTGACGGCAATCTCGGTTGCCGTCCTTTCTTCGTCGGACGCAATTTCCTGGGCTCGTCCGGCGCCGCTCTCGGGCTGGCGTTTGGGCGGGACGTGGGCCGCGCTTGCGATTACGACAGCGGCGCGCTGAAAGTGCGTTTGGCCTATCTGCGCGATGATGATTGCAGTCTGGCCAAGCGGTCGAGCATCGCCCCAACGCCACGGCTGGCTTTGCCTGCGCTGTGTTCGAAGTCCGCAATGTTTAGCCGAGTGAGACAGTTGTGATTGCGCGCGCCTTGCTCGACGATTTCGCCGGCTGTCCGTCCGGCATCACGTTGCGGCCGATTACGACCGAGGATATGCCGTTCCTGCGTGATCTGTACGCGGAGACACGCGCCGAAGAACTGGCCATGACAGCGTGGACGGATGAGTTCAAAAATGCCTTGATCGATCACCAGTTCGGCGCCCAGCACGCGTATTATCACGACGTTTTCGCCGGTGCGGATTTCCTGCTGGTGCAGCGCGATGGCGAGGCAATCGGGCGCATCTACGTGCATCGTGCGCCGAGCGAGATTTCGGTATTGGATATTGCACTGATTCCACAGCAGCGCAATCAGGGGCTGGGCTCGGCTCTGCTCGCCGAAGTGATCGCTGAGGCGCGACGCGAGGGAGTACGCATCGCGTTATATGTCGAGGCCACCAACCCGGCGCGACGCATGTACGACCGGCTCGGGTTTGTGCTGATCGAGACGGGCGACGTTTACGATTTACTGCACCTGGAACCGAGCGCGGTCGGTCTCAGTTGAAGTTGATTTCGTAGCGCATGCCATGTGCATCCGACCCAATTGGCACGGTGAACAATTCCAGTTCACCATGCTGCGGATGGTCGTAGACGTAGATGCCTTGCGATTCCCATAATCGTGCGCCGTTTTCGCGAAGAATCAGCGCAAATGATGCGACGCTGCGGAGTGCCGCCGACAGGCGGACTACCTCGATTACCTCAAGCATGACCGACCCAGAGTCGCGGCGTTGCGCGAGTGAATTATCCGGCAGATTCTCAAAGTCTTCCGCGCCGATTCGATCGATCATGTCCGTGATTCCCACCATCAAGAGCCAGCATCGATGATCTCAGAATCACCCGCCAGCGCCAAGACGAATGTCTCGACAAACGATCCTGGTCAGGGCGATGTTTTGGCACGTTGCGCTTTGCTGATCGCAGCCGAGCCTGAACTCGCGCAGGCGCTGGCCGCGCACCGATCAAGTAATGCTTTTGCCGCGGCGCTGCGTGAAGCGGCGCGCGAGCGCGGCATCGAATTCGACGAAGTCACTGACGCCAAGCTGGCGGCCGTCACGCCAACTCCGAGTGGTTGCCGTCTGGCGCATTGGCCGCTGACTATGCGCCATGGCTGGCAGCCGTTCGCGCTGGAGTTCGGACCGCATGGCGCCGAGCTGGTCTGGGGTTGCGGCGCGGGTCGTGCTGATGAGGTGTTTCACGAAATCACGGCACTCGATTTACGCGCATTGCCGTTAAACCGCTATTTTTCTGTGCGCACGCCGTTGAGTGCGGACTTTGTCGCGACGTTGGTTGCGGAGGCGTTACCGGTGGCAGGGTTGGTGTATCACATGTCGCGTTGTGGTTCGACGCTTGTGGCCGAAGCACTCAAGGTCTGGCCGGGCATGCGTGTGTTGAGCGAGCCGGCATTGCTCGATGGCGCCGTGACGCTGGCGCGCAGTGGTCATGATCCGGACTGGCTGGTGTTGCGCGGAGTGATTGCGGCGCTGTCGCAACCGGCCGGTGAGGATCGCGCGGTCTGCTTCAAGCTTGATGCCTGGCTCACATTGGCGTTGGTAGAAATCCGTCGTGTCGTGCACGCACCGTGGCTGTTCGTGTATCGCGATCCGGTCGAGGTAATGGTGTCGCACGCACGCGCGCCGGGGCGGCATGTCGTGCCGGGATTGCTGCCGGGCATGGCTCTGGAAACCAGCGAAGACAGTAGCCAAGAACATACTCCGGCGGAGCACGCCGCGCGCGTTATCGGCGCGATTTGCGCGGCGATAATTCCGCACGCCAGTGCAATGCAATTGCTCAATTACGCGGAAATTCCCGACGCGCTCGCGACGCGCTTGCCCGCGGCGCTGGGGCTGAATCCAGATGCGCTCGATACGGCGCGACTGGCCGCGCTATTGACGCGTCACGCCAAACAGCCGCATGAGTCCTTCGTTGACGATCGCGTGGCCAAGCAGGCGCAAGCTACGGCGCCGTTGCGCGCCACCGTGGCACGCTGGATCACACCACACTACGCTGCGCTCGAGACGATCCGCCTGCGCAGAGTCAGCAGAATCCATCATCTGCAGTTGCCGTTTGAGTGCGATCTCGAC
Source organism: Pseudolysobacter antarcticus (assembly GCF_004168365.1). Classification (GTDB taxonomy): domain Bacteria; phylum Pseudomonadota; class Gammaproteobacteria; order Xanthomonadales; family Rhodanobacteraceae; genus Pseudolysobacter; species Pseudolysobacter antarcticus. The sequence goes on along the minus strand of NZ_CP035704.1, from coordinate 3,955,735 downwards.
GCACTGCGCGCCGATCTTGCCGAAGTCGCGCCGGTGGGTTGGAGTCCGCACTTCAACACCGGCTATTACAGCGGCGACTGGAGCGGTATTCCGTTGCGCGGAATTCCCGGGACCCACGTGCCGCTGTATGCCGATCCGACACGCAGCGATTTTGCTGATACTCAACTAATGTCGCGTTGCAGCTACATACCGCAATTGCTTGCGCGTCTGGAGTGTCCGATTGAAGCGGTGCGCTTCCTCAAGCTCGCGGCGGGAGCAAGCATTCACGAACATCGTGATTTAGGTCTCTGCTTCGAGCAAGGCGCAGCACGTCTGCACGTGCCGGTGCATACCAGCCCGGACGTCGATTTCAGGCTCGATGACCAATCATTGTCGCTGGGCGCCGGCGAATGCTGGTACATCAATTTCGACTTGCCGCATCGTGTCACCAATCGCGGAGTGAATGACCGCGTCCATCTCGTAATCGACCTCCGCGTAAATCCGTGGCTTCAGGCGATGTTCGATATGGCGCAGGCGGCCCCGTAGCGCATGGTTCGTGCCCAAATTCCGCACTACTGAGTCAAGTGATCGTTTTGCCAAGAGCTGTTGCAAATAGGTGAAGAACTAGCGCGCAAATGTAAATTCCCCTGATACAATCGGGTTCTACCGGATGTGGGGTCCGGGAGTCATAACTAGGGATATGGGGAACATGACGACATCCACTTTGGCTTCGCGGCTGGCGGCCTTTGCGCTGCTGCTCGGTCTTGCTGCGCCTGTCATGGCGCAAACCTATAGCTACAGCATCTACGTTGATACCGACGACAGCGCAGGCACGGGTTGTAGCGTCGTATCGAGCAGCGGCACTGTCAGTGGTGCCGAAGTGCAATTGCAGGTAACCGCTACCGGCGGGATTGCACCGCACATTGTCGGTGTAACGCGCGCAGTGTGCTCGGCGGGTGTTTTCGTGAGCCCTTCGCCATTGCCTGGCGGTGCTGCTCTCGGCTTGAATAACGGTATCGGCGGCTCTGATGTCATTGAGCTGGTCGATGACGAACAGGCATTGCGAGCAAACAACAGCAATGTCATCCGACTCAGCGTGGTTGCCACCAGTCCCAGCGGCAGCGATCAACTGGTCACGATAGATGGCAGCGGCACGGGAAGATCCATTTTTCTGGCGCTGGATGCGCAGCCAATTCCGCTGCTCACTTTACCGATGCTCGGTATTCTCGCGGCATTGTTCCTCTGGGTAGGTGCACGCCGCGCACGGCGCTGGCGCTTGTTCGCGATGTTCCTGTTTGTCACCAGTTCCGCGCTTGCGGCCAATTTCATCGTCGACGGTCAGGTTTCCGACTGGGCCGGCGTGTCACCACTGGCTACCGATCCCGCTGCCGATGCCACTAGCGGCGAAACCGCAATCGACATTCGTGCGTTGTATGCGGCGATCGAAGGCGGCAAGGTATTTTTCCGCCTTGATGTCACCGATCTGCAAAACAATCCGCCGAGCGCCAACGCGGTTGCTGCGACGACGCTGGAAGACACTGCCTCCACCATCACCTTGAGTGGCGCAGATCCGGAAAGTGCGGCCCTCACTTTTAGCATCGTCACGCCGCCCAGCAAAGGCACGCTGGGTACGGTGACTGCGGTCAACAGCACCAGTGCAACGGTGGTGTATACGCCGAATCTCGATGCCAACGGCAGCGACAGTTTTACCTATGTGAGCAATGATGGGCAGAGCAACTCCACGCCCGCAACCGTCAGCCTCACCATCACGCCAGTCAACGACGTACCGCAATTCACTGCGCAGAATCCGCCGGCGGTGAACGAAGACGCGGGCGCGCAAACGGTGACCGTTGCCACCGGCATCAAGCCAGGCCCGGCCACCGCGATCGACGAAGCTTCACAGGCGCCGAATTTCATCATCAATGCCAACGACAATGCGGCGTTGTTCAACGGCACCCCAACGATCAGCGCCAGCGGTCAATTGAGCTTCACGCCAGCAAGCAATACTTTCGGCACGGCCAACCTCACCGTCGTGTTGCATGACAACGGCGGCACCGCGAACGGCGGCGTCGATACCAGTGCTGCACAGACCATCACCGTTACCGTCAACGCGGTCAATGATCCGCCGGTACTCACCGCCGGCAGCACTCTCGCGTACACCGAAAACGGCGCTGCCACGGTTGTCGATGCGACCATTACCGTTGCCGATGTCGACAGCATCAATCTTGCCAGTGCCACCGTGCAGATCAGCGCGAATTACCAGAGCGGTGCTGACGTGTTGGCCTTCGTCAATACGGCAAATATCACCGGTGCATTCAATGCCGGAACTGGCACGCTCAGTTTGACCGGCAGTGACACGCTCGCTAATTACCAGGCCGCGTTGCGCAGCGTCACCTACAACAATAGCTCCGACGATCCGACGACGACTGCGCGTACGGTCACCTGGATTGGCAACGACGGCGCCTCGAACAGCGCGCCGGTTACCAGCACGATCACCGTCGCTGCGGTCAATGATCCGCCGACCATCACCAGCGGCGCGTCCGCGAATTACATTGAAGATACTGCGGTTGTGGTTATCGATGCAGCGCTCGGGCTGACCGATCCGGACAGCGCGAATCTGGTCGGCGCGACAGTCTCCATCACCAGCAATTTTACCGCGGCTCAGGATGTGTTGGGCTTCGTCAATGCGGCAGGCATCACGGGTTCTTACAATGCGACCACCGGCGTGCTTACACTGAGCGGTAGTGCGACGGTTGCGGCATATCGCACTGCATTGCGTAGTGTCACCTACAACAACAGCTCGCAAAATCCTGCTACCACGACGCGCACGATTTCCTGGCAGGCGAATGATGGCGTCGCACCCAGCAACATCGCGACCAGTACGGTCACGGTCACCGCCATCGACGATGCACCAGTCATCACCGCGGGCGGCACGTTGACCTACACCGAGAACCAGGCCGCCGCCGTCATCGACAACAGCGTCACCGTCAGCGATGTCGACAACACCACGCTTGGCAGCGCGATCGTCCAGATCAGCGGCAACTTGCAGATCGGCGCGGACGTATTGAGCTTCACCAATACCGCCAACATTTCCGGTATCTACACTGCGACCACCGGCACGCTCAACCTGAGCGGCAGCGACACCTTGGCCAACTATCAGGCGGCATTGCGCAGCGTCAAATATGCCAATAGTTCGGATGATCCGAGCGTGCTGGTGCGCAACGTCAGCTGGAGCGTCAACGATGGCACCGTGTCGAGCAATAGCGCGACCAGTACGATCAATGTCACCGCCGTCAACGATCCGCCGGTTGTGACTGCAGGCGGCACGCTGAACTACACCGAGAATCAGGCTGCTACCGCGATTGATTCGACGATTACGGTTGCCGATCCGGACAACACCACGCTTGCCGGTGGCAGCGTCAGCATCACCAGCAATTTCACCAGCGGCCAGGATGTACTCGGATTTATCAACGCCAATGGCATCAGCGGCAGCTTCAATTCAACCACCGGCGTACTCACGCTGAGCGGTAGCGCCACGCCGGCGAATTATCAGGCTGCCTTGCGCAGCGTTAGCTACAGCAATACCTCGGAAAATCCAGCGGCTGCGTCGCGCATCGTGACTTGGCTCGTCAGCGACGGCGCCGCCGCAAGTGCGGCCGTGACCAGCACCATCACCGTCACGCCGGTAAATGATCCGCCGGTTGTAGTTGCGGGCGCAGCAGTCACCTACACCGAAGCCAATCCGCCGCTGGTGCTGGATGCCGGCATCACGGTGAGCGATGTCGACAACACCAACCTGACCAGCGCAACAGTTGCGATCAGTGCCAATTTCAACAGTGCGCAGGACGTGCTCGGTTTCGTCAACGCCAACGGCATTACCGGCAGCTTCAATGCCGGCACGGGCGTACTTAGCTTGAGCGGCAGTACCACGGTCGCGAATTATCAGCTCGCGCTCGCCAGCGTGACCTACAACAATACCTCGCAGAATCCGACCGCAGCTACGCGCACGATCAGTTGGACCGTCAACGACGGCAGCGCCAACAGCGTTGCGGTCACAAGCACGGTCGCGATTATCTCGATCAATAGCGCGCCAGCCTTTACCAAGGGTGTGGATCAAACCTCGCTGGAAGATGCGGGCGCAAAAACGATCAATGGCTGGGCTACGGCAATCAGCGATGGTGATGGCGGCGGACAAGTTCTCACCTTCCAGGTGACTGGCAATACCAATGCAGCCTTGTTCAGCGCAGCCCCGGCAGTTTCCTCGACCGGTGTACTGACATACACCTCGGCAGCCAATGCCAACGGCTCGGCGACGATCACGCTGGTGCTCAAGGACGATGGCGGCACTGCCAACGGCGGTGTTGATACCAGCGCAGCGCAAACCTTCGTGATCAATATCACTGCAGTGAACGATCCGCCGAGCTTCACCAAGGGTGCCGATCAGACCGTGCTGGAGAATTCGGGCCTCAAGACCGTCAGCGGTTGGGCCACGGCAATCTCACCGGGCCCGGCTGATGAATCTGCCCAGACGGTCAGCTTCAATGTAACCGGCAATACCAACGCGGCTTTGTTCTCGGTCGCCCCGGCCGTTTCGGCAGCGGGCGTGCTGACCTTCACCCCGGCGACCAATACCGCAGGAACTGCCACCATCTCGGTCGTCGCGCAGGACAACGGCGGCACGGCTAACGGCGGCGTGGATACTTCGGTTGCGCAAACTTTTGTCATCACGGTTAGTGCCGTCAACCAGGCACCGAGCTTCACCAAGGGCGTTGACCAGACGGTGCTTGAAGATGCAGCGCCGCAAAGTATCGTCAACTGGGCCACAGCGATTTCTGCTGGTCCGACGAACGAGTCTGGTCAGGCCTTGAATTTCATCGTGACTAACGACAACAACACGTTGTTTGCGGTACAGCCTGCAGTGACAGCAACCGGCACGCTGACCTATACGCTCGCGCCGAGTGCGAACGGGACGAGCATCGTGTCGGTGCAGTTGCATGACAATGGCGGCACCGCCAATAGCGGCGTTGATACCTCGGCCGTGCAAACGTTCAATATCAACGTTACGCCGGTCAACGATGTTCCGAGCTTCACCAAAGGCGCCGACGAAAGCGTGCTCGAAGACACCGGTGCGCATACGACTGCCGGCTGGGCCACGGCACTTTCCGCTGGGCCTGCCGATGAAGCCGCGCAGACGCTGAACTTCATCGTTTCGAACAACAATAATGCGTTGTTCAGCACACAACCCACTATCGCCGCGAATGGGACATTGAGCTACACGCTTGCGCCAAGCAAATTCGGCACGGCGATTGTCAGTGTGCAAATCCATGACACCGGCGGTACGGCTAACGGTGGCGTCGATACGTCGGCAGTACAAACGTTCAATATCAACGTCGCCCTCGTGAACCACGCGCCGAGCTTTACCAAAGGCGCCGATCAGACGGTGCTTGAAGATGCTGTGGCACAGAACGTTGTGGGCTGGGCGACTGCGCTCAACGACAACGATGGCAGCATCCAGACGCTGAACTTTATCGTCAGCAATAACAATAATGCCTTGTTCGCGGTACAGCCGAGCATCGCCGCCAACGGCACGCTCACATACACACTAGCGGCGAATGCGAACGGCACTGCGACGGTCACAGTGCAGTTGCACGACAACGGTGGCACAGCCAATGGCGGTGTCGATACCTCGGCGGCGCAGACGTTCGCGATCAACGTCACCGCGGTGAACGATGTGCCGAGCTTCACCAAGGGCGCCGACCAGACTGTGCTTGAGGATTCCGGTGCGCAGACCGTCAATCCATGGGCCACAGCAATTTCGGCTGGCCCCGCGGATGAGTCCACTCAGACTCTCAGCTTCACCCTGACCAACAACACCAACGCGGCGCTGTTCAGTGTTGCCCCGACGATTTCACCCGCCGGCGTGTTGACCTATACCCCGGCGGCAAACGCCAACGGTACGGCCACCATCACGCTGGTCATCAAGGACAGCGGCGGCACTGCCAACGGTGGCGTCGATACGTCAGCGGCGCAAACCTTTGTCATCAACGTCACGCCGGTCAATGATGTGCCGAGCTTCACCAAGGGCGCTGACCAGAACTTGCTCGATAATGTCGGTGCGCAAACGGTGAATGGCTGGGCGACGGCGATCTCGGCCGGTCCGCCGAATGAGTCTGGTCAGGCCGTGAACTTCATCGTGAGCAACGACAACAACGGCGCGTTTGCCGCGCAACCCGCAATCTCCGCCAGCGGCGTGTTGACCTTCACCCCTGCGGTGCAAGCGACGGCTGGCAGCAAGACCGCGAACGTTACCGTGCAGATTCATGACAACGGAGGCACCGCCAACGGCGGCGTCGATACCTCGGCCAGTCAGACCTTCGTGGTTACGATCACGCACGCCAACATCGCGCCGGTTCTGACCACGTCGACGATTGCTTACACGACCGCGGGCAACACTCAGTTGCATGTCGCTGGTGCGACGCTGCCCGGTGTTGTCTCCATCGTTGATGCGAACAGCATCCTGACCAAGTCGTTGCCGACCGATGCGGATGGCCCGTCAGCACCCAGTGTGGTCGTCGCAGCCGGTAACTCGACCAACAACGGCAACTATTCGATTGCCGCGAATGGCTCGTTCACCTACGTGCCCAAGGCCGGCTTTACGGGCACGGATACCTTCCCGTTCCAGGTCACCGATTCGGCGACGCCGACCCCTGGCCTCGTCAGCGGCACGGTCAGCGTGACGGTCAGCCAGATGGTCTGGTATGTGCGCGACTTGGTCGATGCCAATAATTCGGCCTCGGGTAGCGATGGCAGATCTTCCAATGCCTTCGAGACTCTGGCCGCAGCTCAGACTGCATCCGCTGCGGGCGACATCATCTTCGTTTTCCGCGGCAATACCGGCACGACTCCTCTCGGCGGTGGCATCGTGCTCAAGAGTGGCCAGAGGATGTGGGGCGAGGGTTTTGGTCTGTCCGTTCCTGGCTTCGGTACGCTGGTTGCGGCCGGGTTGCAGCCGAAGATCAACGCCAGTGCGGCAAGTGCAGTTTCGGTGCCTGCCACCGCAGGTAATTTGACTGCGGTCGAAATTCGCGGCCTCGATTTGCAGGGCGTGCCGAATGCGGTCAATATCAACGCGACCGGTGCCAACAACGTCGATGTAACAATCAATGGCAACACCATCAGCGGATCGAGCGTTGAAGGCATCAAGGCCACATTCGGCTCGACCGGCACCACGGAGCAGATTGCGGTCTCCAACAACACGATCACGGCCGGCGTGCGCGGTATCGACATCAGCCGCACTGTGGGCACGGCTTACATCACCGCGTTCAACGACAACACCATCACGCGTTTCACTGGCGGTACGGGCGTGCAGATCAGTGGCATGACGTTCGATGCGACCCCGGGCGGCTCCTTCCAGACCGTCAGCGGCGGCACCACCAGTATTGGTGACAGCACCAGCGGTGTGCCGGTCAATGGCATGACGCTGAGCAACGTCCTTGGCGATTTGTCCTTCGCCAGCCTGACCATCTACAACAATGCCGGTACTGGTTTGTTGGTAAGCAGCACCGGCGCAATGAATGCGGGTGCGGGCACAGGCTTCCGTATATCGCAAAATTCGGGAGTCGGCAGGCTTGATTCCAACGGTGGCCCAGCGCTAGACGTCAACAACGCCTCTATCGTCTTGCCGAACATTGCATTCGTGAGCAGCCTCAACTCGACGACAACCGGCATATCCCTGGTCAACGCCTTTGGCGGTGTCGGCGGCACGGCATTCTCGGCGTCGATCGGCCAGATTGCCCATTCGGCCGGCGGCTCGGGAGCGGCTTTCCTTGTCAACGGCGGCAACGGCAATGTGAGCTTTGCCGAGCCGATCATCAACAATTCCGGCAACGCGGTGGTCGTCAGCAATCGCACCAGCGACACGATCGGGATGTCAGGCTCGATCAACGAAACTGGCAGTGGCATCTCGTTAAGCAATAACACGGGTGCCTTGATTGCTTTCAGTGGGGTCATAGCTGCCAATACGGGCGCCAACCCCGCCTTTACCGCCACCGGCGGCGGTACGGTCACAGCGACAGTCACCGGAAGTTCCTTGAGGACCACCACAGCAACCGCACTGAACGTGACAAATACCACCATCGGCGCGGCAGGGCTTAATTTCAGGAGCATTACGGCGGGCACGGCGGCCTCCGGCCCGGCCAGCGGCATCATCCTCAACAATACCGGTTCCGGCGTGATGACCGTAATTGGCGATGGCACGACGAATACGTGCAAGACAGGAACGACGGCCTGCAGTGGCGGCACGATTCAGAAGACGACCGGTGACGGCATCTCCCTCACAAGCACCAAAGTCAACCTAGCGTCGATGTGGATAAAAAATAACGCCAACAGCGGCATCAAGGGCACGTCGGTTTCCGGTTTCAAGGCCAATGATCTGCTGATCCAGAACAATACGAATGCAACGGGGGAGCAGGCTGGCATTCTGCTCAATGACCTGCTCGATGCGAGCGCGTTGGTGACAAGAGCCGAGGTAAGCGGCTCGACCGAAGACAATATCCGCGTGCACAATTCGGCCACCAGCGGCACCATCACTTTCGATGCGTGCACCATCAAGGACAACAGCACCGCATCCGGAAATAACGGCGTGTTCCTGCAGACGAATACGACAGGCTCCCTGACCGGCACGGTGCAAAACTCGACATTGACCGGCAACCGCGCGATCGCGTTGTCGGCAGATTCGGGCGATGGCTCGTCGTTGAATGCGACATTCCTCAACAACACCGTCACCCCCGGCGCACCGAATCAGGGTAACCAGGGCATACAGGTTTCGCGTGCGGTGACCTCGACGCTGGCCTTCAATGTGGACGGCAACCACGTCTCCGGAATGATCAGCACCCTGATCAACGTATTCAGCGGCAGTGGCCCGGGTACGGCAACGGGCGACGTGAAAAACAACGTCCTCGTCGGCACCGGGGTAGGCGGAAATCAGGTCGGCATCCGCGTGTTCAACTCCGGCACGTCGGTCGTCGGCTTCGGTACCATCAACGCGAACGTCGCAAACAATACAATCAGCGCCATCGATAACGCGTACCCGATTCAAGGCGAATCGTCCGGTTCGTCGGGACCGGGTGGCCTGTTGAAGATTGCCGTCACCGGAAATAATTCCAGCGTCGCCGCTGGCGGCACCGCGCTCGATGCCATTCGTCTGCAGGCGCGCAACAACAGCACCATCTGCGGCAAGGTCAGCGGCAACACGACCAATTCGGGTGGTGCCGGTTTTTATGGTTTGCAGCTGCGCAGGGCAAATACCTCGACCTTCAATCTCGAAGGTTTGACGTCCGGCGCCCAGATTGAACCCACCGTTCACAATTATCTGGTTTCGCAGAATCCGGCGGCCGCTACGGTTAGCAGTGACGGTACGGTCACCGGAACCATCAATGGTGTCGCTGCCGGCAGTTGCGGCATTACCCCGTAGAACTCATCGAAGAAGGAGTTTGGTATGGCAGAGCCATTTTTGTCGGAAATTCGCATTATGTCCTTCGGTTTTCCACCGAAGGGCTGGGCGTTGTGCAATGGTCAGTTGTTGCCGATCAACCAAAATCAAGGGTTGTTCTCGTTGCTCGGTACGACATACGGCGGTGACGGACGCGTCAATTTCGGCCTGCCAGACCTGCAGAGCCGTACGCCGATTCATTTCGGCAACGCACACACTTTGGGCGAGCGGGGTGGCGAACAAGCGCACACGCTATCCATCTCCGAGCTGCCTACGCATGTACATGTTGCACAGGCTTCTACGCAGTCGAACAACACCAACGTCGCCATTCCGACGGGTAATTTCCTGGCCAGCCCCCTATCGCAGACCTATACGCCTCCAGCCGCTCTGGACGCAATGGATCCGTCGACCATTGGCATCATCGGTGGAAGTCAGGCACACCTGAATATGCAGCCGTTTCTGGTATTGAATTTCTCGATTGCCCTTCAAGGCATTTTTCCGTCGCAAACTTAGGGGAGCAAGACGATGGCGCAACCATACGTAGGCGAAATTCGCATGTTCGCCGGGAATTTCGCACCGGCCGGCTGGATGTTTTGTGAAGGGCAGCTTTTGCCGATTTCTGAATATGAAACCTTGTTCAACTTGATCGGCACCACTTATGGCGGCGATGGCCAGAGCACGTTCGCGTTACCAGATCAGCGCGGACGCCTGCCCTTGCATTTCGGCAACGGCTTCACTTTGGCCGAAACTGGCGGCGCCGAGACGATCACGCTGAGCGTCGCCCAGATTCCGTCGCACCGCCACGCGTTCTTGGCTAGTACGGATGATGCGTCGGCGACGACGGTCGCCAACAATATCCCGGCGACGACCCCAAATTACACGCCTTATATTGCTACCACCGCAAATTCGGCGATGAATGCCCAATCGATCAATTCTGTAGGGGGTAACCAGCCCCATGAAAACTTTCAGCCTTATCTTTGTGTAGATTTCATCATTTCGCTTTTCGGAATATTTCCGTCTCAGACCTAAGGGGAAGGCTTCCATGGATCCGTTCGTTGCCGAGATTCGCATTTTTCCATTCAATTTTGCACCCAAGGGCTGGGCGTTCTGCAACGGGCAGATTATGCCCCTCAGCCAGAACACTGCACTATTCTCGTTGCTGGGAACCACCTATGGCGGAGACGGGAAATCCAATTTTGCATTGCCGAACATGCAGGGCAGCGCGCCCATGCATCCGGGCCAGGGCCCTGGGCTGTCGCTGCATGATCTTGGGGAAACCGGTGGCAGCGAAACCGTAACGCTGCTTGAGTCTGAGATGCCATCGCACCCGCATCCGCTGATGGCTTCGACGCAGCCGGGCGAAGATCCGCAGGCGGTTGCGGAAGTGTTTGGACGCTCGGTAGGTGCAAATCTCTATCAGGCTGCCAACACGGGGCTGGCGCAAATGTATGACACAGTTATCGCGCCGGCCGGCGGCGATCAGCCGCACAACAACATGCAGCCTTATCTCACGCTGAACTTCTGTATCGCGCTACAAGGCGTTTATCCACCACGCACCTAATACACGGGGAATTTTTATGCGCAGGCGCAACTTTCTTGCAATCACTGGCTCGTCGGTGGCGGCACTTCCGCTCGCCTGCGTGGCGACATCGACGCTGGGCTCGCCTTTCGTTGCAACCCTCCAACGACAAGATGGGTTTACGCTGGCGCGCGTGGACGGCGAGGGCGCATTACGTTCGATCCAGGCCTGCGGCGCAACGTCGTGCGTGGCTTCGCGTGTCGAGATTTGCCTGGATGCTTTCCATGTGGCAGATGGTGATCCCGCGCTCGCCAGTTTGCGCGTGCACGCACTATTTGATTCGCTTGACGGTAAACAGAACTCCTACATCGCATGGGATTTCCGCGCGGACAATCCACATGGCAGTAGCGGGGCGGTCAGATTTTCGGCCGGCCGCGAAGCGATGCGTGGTCTCGCTTTGAGCTATGCGCTGAAGGCTGATATCTCGGCGCAGGCGGATCGGCAAACGCATTGCGCCTTGACCCAGCTCGACGTGCCGTTGTTGCAGCCCGGCAGTTATGTTCTGGCCAGCCCACAACGTGACGGCAGCAGGGCCAACCTTTGGGCGTTCGATCACAATGACGAAAAAAGCGCGCCGCTGCAGGCGCGTTTCGGACAGGCACGCAATTTCGATTACCTGGCATTCCGAATCACGGAAATCGTCTAAGCGAAAAGTGCGCCGAATGTGCCACATCGCTTTGCCGCAAGCGTGATCACGCCAGCATGAGTGCACAGATACTCGCCCATGGATGGGCTGATTCGTCGGCAGCGCTCGCACTACGCAACGAAAGCGCTGCAGATACGGTATTTCTTGAAGCGCTTTACGCATCGGTGCGCGCTGAAGAAATGCGCCCGGTGCCGTGGCCCGATCAGGCCAAGCGCGATTTTCTGCAACAACAATTTCAGTTGCAGCACGAACATTACCGTCGAGTGTATATCGGTGCGGATTTTCTGGTCGTCGAGCACGAAGGCGAACCGATTGGCCGTATATACGTCTATCGCACGCCCAATGAAATTCGCCTGATGGACATCGCGTTGATCGAGCGCATGCGCGGCGGCGGCATCGGCTCAAGCTTGCTCGATGCGCTGATGCAAGAGGCGACGATCAAACAAATTCAGCTGGCGCTGCACGTCGAGCCGAACAACCCTGCGCAGCGTTTGTACCAGCGATTGGGATTCAGCTTGATAGAAGATCGCGGTGTCTATCATTTCCTGGGCTGGCGCACGCCGGCGCCAGACACGAGCGACTCTAGTTGAAAATAATCTCGTAGACGAGCCCGTGCGCATCGGGTCCGAGTGCAACCATGAACAGATCGAGCGGACCGCGCTCCGGGTGCTGCACGCGATAAACACCCTGCTGCAGTGGTGAATTTCGGGGGCCGCGCAATATCAGTGCGAATGGCGGCGCCTCGCGTGGCGAGGGATTACGAATCGGTCGTACCTCGACAAGTTCGAGTTCGTACGCGCCTGCCGCAAACTCGAAAGAAAGATTCTGTCCGACTAGCGATTCGAAATCCGCGGCACTCAAGGTATTCAGCATAGTCATTCCGATATTTTGCGCTGCAATGATATTTGCAGATGACGCAGCTTAGCGCGGTGTCGCAGCTTCGTACAGGCGCGTAATTACGCGCCCGACAAGCCGAGGCGTTCGCAAATTGCCAAGGTCGCGCGCGCGCGATTCAGCGTGTAAAAGTGCAATGCCGGTGCGCCGCCAGCGATCAATTTGTAGCACAGGTCGGCGACCATCTCGGCACCAAACTCGCGGATTGATTCGGCATCGTCGCCGAATGCGTGCAGACGTTTGGCCATCCATCGCGGGATTTCGGCGCCGCACATTTCCGAGAAACGGCGCAGTTGCGAATAGTTGGAAATTGGCATCACGCCAGCGACGATCGGCACCGTAATGCCTAGCTTGCGTACGTCTTCGACAAAACGAAAATACGCATCCGGCGTATAAAAATATTGCGTGATGGCGCCGTCTGCACCGGCGTCGACTTTGTGTTTGAAGTGCTTCAGATCGGCTTCTGCGGATTCGGCTTGCGGATGGAATTCCGGGTAGGCTGCAACCTCGACATGAAAATAATCGCCGGTTTCCTGGCGAATGAATTTGACCAAGTCGCTGGCGTAATGAAATTCGCCGAATGCCGCCATGCCCGATGGCATGTCGCCGCGCAATGCGATCAATCGCTTGATACCCGCTGCGACGTAGTTGTCCAGCAGCGACTTGATCTCCGCACGCGTGCCGCCCATGCATGAAATATGTGGCGCGACGTCGAGCGCGTGTTCGCGTTTGAGTGCAACGACGGTATCGTGGGTGTAATTCAACGTCGAACCACCCGCGCCGAACGTGACCGAAACGTACTCCGGTTTGAGCGCAACAAGTTTTGCCACGGACTTGTCCAGCGTGTCGCGCTGCTCGTCGGTCTTGGGCGGGAAAAATTCGAAACTGATGGCAGTCATGCGCTGATTCCTGATAAGCGCAACGCGCGAGTGCGAGCCGCGGCCTGAAGCGATCTGCGTGCAGCGAGGAAGATCGCTACACTGCGGTGTGTTTCGAGTATCGCCGGCATATCGAAGGTCGGAGCGTATTACTCCGACCTTCGATGACGTGCGGGTTTACTTAGTAGCGGTAATGCTCAGGCTTGTACGGACCATCCGCATCCACACCGAGATACGCAGCCTGGTCGACGGTGAGACGCGTAAGTTTCACGCCGATCTTTTCCAGATGCAGACGCGCGACTTCCTCGTCGAGTTTCTTCGACAGGCGATACACGGTTTTCTCGTACTTGTCCTTGTTCGCCCACAGGTCGATCTGCGCCAGAGTCTGGTTGGCAAAGCTGTTCGACATCACGAAACTCGGATGGCCGGTGGCGCAACCGAGATTGACCAGGCGACCTTCGGCCAGCAGGAAGATTTCGCGACCTTCACCGAACTTGTAGCGATCAACCTGCGGCTTGATGTTGGTGCGCGAAACGTCCTTCGCTTCGTTCAGACGATCGACCTGAATCTCGTTATCGAAATGGCCGATGTTGCAGACGATGGCTTGGTCTTTCATCTGCGACATGTGCTCGAACGTCAGCACGTCCTTGTTGCCGGTGGTGGTGACGTAGATGTCACCGCGGCCCAGTGTGTCTTCAACCGTGGTCACTTCAAAACCTTCCATCGCCGCCTGCAAGGCATTGATCGGATCGATCTCAGTCACGGCAACGCGGCAACCGTAGGCACGCAGGCTGTGTGCGCAACCCTTGCCGACATCGCCGTAACCGCAGACCACAGCCAGCTTGCCGGCGAGCATCACGTCCATCGCGCGCTTCAGGCCATCGGCCAGTGATTCGCGGCAGCCGTACAGATTGTCGAACTTGGATTTGGTCACCGAATCGTTGACATTGATCGCCGGGATCAGCAACTTGCCCTGCTCGACCATCTGGTACAAACGATGCACGCCGGTGGTGGTTTCTTCCGAAACACCGCGCCAGGCTTTCACGACATTGGTGAAAAAGCCTGGGCGCTCTTTGCCGACGCGCTGGAGCAGATTCTTGATGACTTGCTCTTCGTGATTCGACGACGGGCTCTGCGCCCAGGTGTCGCCGTTCTCCATCTCGAAACCCTTGTGGATAAACAAGGTCACGTCACCGCCATCGTCGACTACGAGCTCCGGGCCCTGGTTGCCGTTGTGGGTGATCGCATCAAGCGTGCAATCCCAATATTCTTCCAGCGATTCGCCTTTCCATGCGAATACCGGCACGCCGGTGACGGCGATCGCGGCGGCAGCGTGATCTTGGGTCGAGAAAATGTTGCACGACGCCCAACGCACGGAGGCGCCAAGATCGACCAGCGTCTCGATCAGCACGGCGGTCTGGATGGTCATGTGCAGCGAACCGGTTACGCGTACGCCCTTCAGCGGCTGCAACGGTGCGTATTTCTTGCGGATCGACATCAGCCCCGGCATTTCGTGCTCGGCGATTTCGATTTCCTTGCGGCCCCAGTCGGCGAGGCTCAGGTCGGCGACCTTGTAATCCTGATGGGAGGGTTTGACGACAGCGTTCATGGTTGACTCCAGTTTTGATGGCCAGCACGAGATGCTGACTCATCATTGCGGCGCGCTTGTTGCAGACCTGTCCCCGAGCGTGGCGGAGGCAAAACCTGCTCCGTCGCAGCGCCCCTCAAGGAAGGCGGAGAGAAATGTGGCTGCCTTGCGGCAAACGGGGGAGATTATATCGCTTGTTGCGGATGGAAAGATATATCAGCGGTGCGCATAAATCAGTGCCGCCCCGAGATGGGCTAGACACAGCTTTTATCCAAAAAAAAGCCACCGCCTTTGGAGGAAGGCGGTGGCTGGTTTAACGCGGCCTGATCAGGCCGGTCGCGATAGGCGTCTTACTGACAGACGTCGATTTTGACATTGTCGACTGCAACGCCATTCGGCGATGTGGTTGTCGCGCCCCCGCTATCGGTAGTGGCATCGAAACGCAGTTGCACGGTTTGTCCGGCGAAACTATCCATGTCCACGATCGAGTGTTTGGGTTTTGCACCCGGCGAAACCGTGCACCACTCTTGCGTGGTCGTGCTGTAATCCGACAACCCGGTATAAGGATCGGTCAGCATGCGTTCCGGCCCGAGATAACCAAACACTGTAGCCGGGCTGGCCTTGGCTTGCAGGTACAAACCGTCATAACAGCTGCCAGGGCCGTTGTCTTCCATCGCGTGATAAACGTCGTAGGACAGAAGCACTGCTTGCACGCCGGTCGATGGAATAACGATAGCTGGTGAAATAAGGCCACGATCACTCGTCACCGTGTTGTTCTTGATGTAATACGCATAGCTGCCGGTGCCGAAGCCGGTTCCGGAGTTCGGCGTCGCGGTCAACGTCCAGTTACTGTTGGTGCCAGTGCCACCGCTGCCATCGCGCGTCCAACCATCGGCCGTATGGCTATCCCAGCCTTCGGTGTAAACGTTGGTCAAGGTGGTGCCAACCGGGCAGGTGCCTGGAACACCGGTGGTGAACGAGGCCGAGTTGGAAGCCGCGCCGGTGCCGCAGTAGTTCAGTGAGGTGACGCGCCAGTAATACGTGGTCGTGTTTTGCAGCAGTGGGGTCGACCAGTTCGTGTTATCCACGGTGGCAGAGGCGACGATATTGCTGAATCCGGAATCGGTGGCTACTTCAACTAGGTAATGCAGCGCATCTAGCGTTGCCGACCACGTGAGGTTTTGCACAACCTTGACGCCGCTCGCACCGTCGGACGGCGTGAGCAAGCTTGGCTGCGCAGGAACACTCGACGATACCCCGAGTTGCAGATTGAGCGAGCGGCTGTTCGGCACAGCATCGGTCGCCGAAACCACACCACTGTATTCGCCCGTTGGCAACGACAAACCGCCAACTAGTGTGAGCAATGATGAGCCCGGCGTGGATGGCAGCGGATTCAACGAGAAAGTCGGCGTTTCGCCAGCAGGGAATCCCGTCGCCGCCAAAGTCACGCCGCTGTTGTAACCGTTCAATACTCCGACGCGCAGCGCATAACTCGGGTCACTCGTGGCGGTTGCTCCGCAGATTTCGAGGCGGGTTTGTGTGTCGGATACCAGCGCAAAATCGGCGGTGCCGCAATTCGCAAACTTGAAGCTGCAGATGCGTGTCGACCAGGTGCTGACGGAATTGATCGGGAAATATTCCGTGCTGAACCAGAACGTGCACTGATCCGACGGATCGACACTCATCGTCGAATAATCGCCCCAGCGACCACCGGTGCCGGTGTGCACGCCGTTGGCGACGACGCAGCTTTGCTCGTCGCGCATCGTTCCGGCGGGATCCGACCCAGTGCGGCCCGTGGTGCGAACCTGTGGCTTGGTGGTGCTGCTCGATACTGAATACCCCAAGCCAATATTGTCGTTCGCATCGATCGCGATACTACCCAGCCAGCGCGTATCAGTGTCGGGTGCGTACACGCCTTGGTCGAGAATCGCCTTGGTCAGCGCGGTTGGTGCGATCAGCGGAATCGGCGGCACGCCGATGGTTTCGAAGTTATCGGCAAAAATGCGATCGCTCGGCCCCGGGTTCAAGCCGAAATGCACCCAGCGAATGCCGCCTTGATTGGCATCGGCCTTGACGGTGTGATTGACCACGACGGACACACGCTCAGGTGCGCCTGCAGGAAACGCGCGTGCGGTGGCGCGATACATCATGTTCGAACCAAAGCTGTCGAGTACCGCCGCGGTGCCAGGCTGTACCGAGGAATCGAAATCCGGCAGAAACTGCTGATTCGCCTTGAGCTGGGTCGGCACGGCCGACAGCACGCTGGCGGCGGGGGAGGTCCAGTCAAGGCAAAGATCCCAGAACCGATAACTGCTGCTGGAGGAATCGAAATGCACAAACGCCGGACAACTGAAGGCCGCGACCTTGCTGGTTCCGCCGAGATGCAAGGCCTGAATGCCGTAGTTGTCAGCCGCACCTGGGTAATTCTCGAACGCCACCATCGATGCCGGCAAACCTTGCAGCATGTTGTCGCGCTGTACGGCCACGAGTGCGCCGCCGACAAATGCCTCACCATTGGCTTCATCGAACTGGTGCGTGGTCAACAGATACGCATCCTGCGTGCCGCTGTCGTCGGCCCAGATGCCGATTTTTGGGTAGTCGCCAAAGTAGGTCGAATCGAATTCATAGCGATAATAACTACCGGTCGGATCTTCGCTGGTTGAGATCGCAAAACATTGGGCAGATCCGACGTTGCTGCCGGAACCGCTCGGAACCACAAACTGGCTTGCCATCCAGCGTCGTGCGATGGCATCCCAGATCATGATCGGATCACCGTCGTTGTGCGTCTGGCAATTGCCACCGAATCCGGCCCAGAACGAACTGCCTGCGGTATAGCTGGACGGACCGTTTGGTATCACTGCGCCGGTGGACTTATCGTAAATCGCCCACGCGCTATTCACCCATTGAATGTACTGCACGTCACTGACGTCACCGTTGGTATCCGGTGGTTCGCAACCGCAGCCGCTATTGGCTGCGTTGATGCCGTCGAAACTCTTGATGATTGCCGGTGCCGGCGTACCGGTAAACGTTTTCTGGATCGAGGGATTTTTCTGCAGATCAAGCAATGCGCCGTTGCCGTTGAACTGGTTTTTTTGTGGCTTGAGAAACAGGTTTGGAATCAGGAAAGGCGCTTCGTCGGTACCTTTCGGCGCTTCGACCGGGAGCGTCTTGGCGATGTCGCGCATCGGCGCGGAAACATCGTGGCGCGCATCCATGACTATTTTTGGTTGTGGTCTTGTTTGCTCAGTGCTGGCAAATGCAGCTTGCGAGCTAACCGCGAAACAGGCCGAGATGCTGAGCATCAAAGGCCATGTTTTGTTCAAGTACATAGATTTCCCCTGGAGATAGCTGGATCGGCTGTGGAAACTCTGCAGCACGAGAGACGGGGGTTCCCGCCAAACCCCGATGCTGCATGGGCTAGTGTTTTTGCGAATCCGTCGCAGTGTTATGCGCTTTGTCGTCGGTCAAATTCAGGCGACGCAAGTGGTCTTGCAAAAACTCTCGGGTCAGCGGTGCCAGTGTGGAATCGTCGAGTGCTTGTTGAATCGCAACGCGCTCCTGATCGGGAGCTTGTTTGCGCACGATCAGCAATGCTCGTTCGGCTATTCCCGAATTCGCGCTGCCGATCCATCGCGTCACGCTTGCCAGGGGAAGATCGCTGGATAGCGTGGACAACATATCGAACGCAGAAAGCACTAACTGTCCTAAGTCTAAAGACTTGGTTAAATTTAAGTCAATAGGCGTAGTTGTAAGGATGGAGAGAGCCATCTCGGTTGGCCATGCCTGCCCCAATTGCTGCGGGTGACGATTGGCTGCAACCAGCAGAATCGCGCGCGCGGCGGGATGTGCTTGATCATTTGCTACCAGTGCCTTGATTGCGGGCAGGTCGGACGGCTTGATTCGCTGCAGCAGCTCGGGTTCCATCGTGATTTGTGCGGCCGCAAGATTCTGCAGCTGCGAGTCGTCGCTTTTGAGCGCGGCGAGTAGCAAATCCAAGCTGCTGCGAGATTCCCGGCCATGCTCGCTACGGCCGAGTTTGAGCAGTTTTCGTACTTCGGCGGTGTCGC
Source organism: Pseudolysobacter antarcticus (assembly GCF_004168365.1). Taxonomy (GTDB): domain Bacteria; phylum Pseudomonadota; class Gammaproteobacteria; order Xanthomonadales; family Rhodanobacteraceae; genus Pseudolysobacter; species Pseudolysobacter antarcticus. The sequence goes on along the minus strand of NZ_CP035704.1, from coordinate 3,936,614 downwards.
GGAACAGCGCTGGTTCGAGGCCTTCGCTCACGATCAGCACCGGCCCCAACGGGCTGCCAATCAGCGCTTCGGGCTTGCGTGGATCACGTGCATAAATGCTGTAGCCCAGCAGGTAACTTTCGCCGACCTTCACGTCAGCCAGAGTTTGAGTCGGCACCCTGACATCGATCAGTTCGGGCGGGCGTATCTTTGCACTCAGCACATCCTGCCGCGCAAACACGATACGGCCTTGTGGATTGATCTCGTCGACCTTGCCACTGACCAGCACGTTCAACGGGTTGTAGAGCAGCTCCAGCGGCGGTTCCAGTCGTTCCGCACTCGCGACTTGCATAAGCGCGAGCAACGCCGGAAAAAGTGCCATTCTGATAAGCGGAATGGGAAAAATGCGCGACGCGAAGCGCACCAGATTCTTGGGCAAGACAATTCCTTCGATCAACCTATTTGCCCGACTGTAGCAATTCCACCGCAATCAGGTCGAGCCTAAAGGCGGATAGTTTTTGGCAATAGGATGTATTTTCAATTGCACCCGAAACCATCCGCTGAAGCGAAAGGAAGGTTTCGGCATGCTGTGGCTGGCAACTTTCTCGAAATCGCTGCCAATTCGCGCCGTCGCCACAGATTTCCGCAGCATCTTGCGGCGCATCTGACTAAGCCTAAAGGTCGATGGCAAGCCGCAGGATTAGGTGTTCAATAGCATCACTTAGCGCTTTTTAAGCGTGATCTTGCGCCTGCACGGGGCGGCGCAAGAGACGGCAATTCTTGCCTATGTTCGTGACTGGTTTCGCGCAGGGGCGCGTGATGATCGGAGGCTCGATCAGTCGGCGTCGCGTGTGCTCGTTTGCATTTACGTTTGGGGAAACATCATGTTGAAAAGAAATTTAAGTCACCCGAATAACACGGGTTCTTTGCAGGTTGTGTTGGCGCTGGGATGCCTGATGGCGGCGACGCTGACGCAGGCGACTACCGCCGTTGCGCCAACGATCATGGCGACTCGCGTCGTCGTTCCGGTCGGGGCGTACGCGCCTGTCGAACCGGGCGTGGAATTGTTGCACGACTACGGCACTTTCCTGCTGTATCGCGTTGATGCGGTGCATTTGTCGAAGCTCACGATCGCGAGCAAAAATCAGGCAACGGTGATTGACGACAGCATCGAATTCGATACCGTCAAGGTCGACCCGACGCAGGACGCGGATCCCGCGGTGCCGGCGCAATTCGAGACGCGCAAAACCTCCGGCGCCTCGTTGCAACTGGTGCAGTTTGTCGGCCCGGTCGTCAACGAATGGTTGGCGGCGTTACAGCAGGATGGCGTGCGCATCGTCCAATACATTCCGAACAATGCGTATATCGTGCAAGCCGACGATGCCGCGATCCAACGTATCGCGCAACGAGTGGCGCAAGGCGGCGTGATCCAGTACACCGGCAGTTATTCGCCGTATATGAAACTCAGCCGTCCGCTCGCTGATCGCGTGGCCGCCGGTCTGACCAGTGGCAAGGTTTTCAAGGCAACGGTATCGGTCGTCACTTATCCCGGTAACGCCGACGTCAAGGCGCAGGTATTGCAGTTCGCGCAAGGCTCGGCACTGAGTGCGTGGGCCGACCTTGCCGGCATCGAAGCGGTGCGCATGATGTTGAACGAAACCGACCTCGCGGCGATTGCGCAGTTGCCGGGAGTTTTCGCGATCGAGGAATACGCGGAACGCGCACGCAAGGATGAGCGTCAGGATCAAATCGTCGCTGGCATCCTGAATGCGGGCGGCAGTCAGCCATCGGCACCGGGTTATCTGGACTTCCTCGCGGCGCGCGGCTTCTCGACCAATCCGGCCGATTATCCGATTGTCGATGTATCCGATGATGGTCTTGGTAACGGTTCAGTTACCAATGGTGGTGGCGACGCCACCTTGACGAAAAACGGCGATGGCGTAACCACGCGCTTGGCCTACGTCACGAATTGCGGCACTTCAGCGACGGCGAGTGGCATTGAGGGTCATGGTCACCTGAACACGAATATCGTCGGTGGTTACGACGTGCGTCTCGGCTTCCCCTACAAAGATACTTTGGGTTATTCGCGCGGCCTTGGTCTGAGTCCGTATACCCGCCTCGGACACAGCAAGGTATTCAGCGATGCTGGCCCTTTTGATACCTCGCTTGCAGCATGCGGCAGCGGCACCACGCCTGGCTTGGCCAAGGCGGTGTATGCGCAAGGCGCACGCATTTCCAGCAACTCATGGAGCTCGACTAGTAACGCCTACGACGCCGAAGCGCGTGCTTACGACGTCGCCACGCGCGATGCCGATACCACCACCGCCGGTGAGCAAAGCATGCTGTTTGTGTTCGCCGCTGGTAACGCTGGAAGTGGTGTGTCCACCATCGGCACACCAAGCACGGCGAAAAATATCCTGACCGTCGGCGCCTCGGAAAATTATCGCCCGAGTGATGAAGATGGTTTGTGGACCGACGGTTGCGCAGTCGATAACACCGGGGCGGATAACGCGATGGATGTGATCGCGTTCTCATCACGCGGCCCGGTCAAAGGCACGCGCATCAAGCCCGAAATTATTGCACCCGGCACGCATATTCAAGGTACCGCCAGTCCGAATCCGTTGTACAACGGGCTCGGGGTGTGTGATGCGTATCGTCCGAGCGGACAATACATTTTTGCATCGTCATCAGGCACCAGCCATTCGACCCCGGCCATCGCTGGCACCGCCTCGCTGGTGTATTACTGGCTGCAGAACAAGTTCAGCGATGCACTGCCGAGTCCCGCGATGCTCAAGGCCTACCTGATCGCGCATCCTACCTATCTCACGGGCGTGAGTGCGAACGACAAACTGCCATCGAACGTGCAGGGTTATGGCATGCCGAATTTGTCGGCGGCATTCGATAACACTCCCAAGGTGGTGCAGGATCAAACCACCCCGTTCACTACAGCGGGCGCCACCGCAACGCTTACCGCGCAGGTTGCCGATCCGAGCAAGCCGGTGCGTATCGTCATGGTCTACAGCGATGCACCGAGTGTCGCCGGCACCGGTTCTACCGGCGGCATTCTGATCAACAATCTCGATCTGAAGGCGACCATCGGTGCCAGCAGTTACGTTGGCAATCAGTTCAATGCGACTGGCGGCTTCAGCACGGCCGGCGCCACCGTCACCGATACCAAAAATAATTACGAGGCGATTTTTGTGCCGGCGGGCGCCACTGGTGCCATCTCCGTAACGGTCACAGCGACCACGCTTTCGGGCAAGGCGATCAGTACGGCGGCGACCAACAATCAGGATTTCGCGCTGGTCTGCTACAACTGCACCAGCACCGCGGATTTCAGCCTCAGCAGCAACGTCTACGCGAATCAGGTTTGCGCCGGCACGCCGGCAACGTGGAACCTCAGCCTGGCGGCGCAGCTTGGTTTTTCGAGTTCGGTCAACATGACCACGACGGGTTTGCCGGCGGGTGCGACACCGACATTTACTCCGTTAGCAGTCGTGCCCAGCGGCACGACAACATTGAACGTGAGTACCACGGGTCTTGCTGCTGGTACCTATCCATTCTCGACTACGGGCACCTCGGGGGCGTTGAGCCATAGCGCGCCAATGGCATTGTCGGTTACCACAGCAGCGCCCGTTGCGCCTGCGTTGAGCGCGCCGGCAGCGAATGCGTATGGCCTGGCAACGACCCCGACCTTGAGTTGGGCGGTATCTGCCAATGCGCAAAGTTATCTGCTTGAAGTATCGACCGATCCGGCATTCACCACGACCGCATTCTCGGTCACGCTCAGCACGACCAGTTTCTCGCTGTATCGCCCGCTCGCGCCGAATACGCGGTATTACTGGCGTGTGACCGCGATGGATGTTTGCGGCAGCGGCGTATCCGCCGTGCAGAGTTTTGTCACCAACGCAGCCACGTGTCAGGTGTTCAACAGCACCAATGTGCCGAAGACCATTCCCACCAGAGGCACGATCACCTCCACACTCACCAGCACCTTGACCGGCACGCTCGGCAGCGTAAGTGTGGTCAGCCTGACCGGTACTCACACTTACTTCAGTGATCTTTCGTTTAACCTGATCAATCCCTCGAATACCAACGTCAAGGTGATGGCGCCTTCCTGCGGGTCGACCAGTTCGGCATGGAGTCTCGGTCTGGACGATCAGGCAGCAGGCAATCCGGGTACATGGAATTGCACCCCGGCGCCGATCGGTGGCGGCCTGACTTACAAGCCGAGCAACCCGCTCGCCGGCCTCATCAACAGCCCGGCCAACGGCACGTGGACGTTGAGCGTCAACGACGCCGCAACGCCGGATGGCGGAACCTTGTCGACGTGGGGTTTGAACCTTTGTGTGCAGACCGCACCGAATGTTGCGCTCGCATCCAACGACAGTTTTTCGGTTCATCAGGATGCGTCACTGACGACAGCTGCGCCGGGTGTGTTGGGCAACGATTTACCGACGACTGGCGCAAGCGCAACGATACTTGTCGCGCCCACGCACGGCGCATTGAGCCTGGCAGCAAATGGTGGCTTCAGCTACACACCGACAGCCGGTTATTGCGGTGCGGACAGCTTCACCTATACGGAGACCAGCGGCACCAGCAATTCGACCGCCACAGCGGCGATCGATGTCGTCTGTACGCCCACCGGCGCGGCAGCTGCGATCGAGCTGAATCAAGGCGCGTTGACCAGCACCTTGGTCGGCGGCGCTAGCAGTGTGTTGACGACCGCAAGCGGGCCTTCAGGCCACACGCTCACTGCCGTGTTGAATGCCTCACCAACTCACGGCACGCTCACGCTCAACAGCGATGGTACGTTCAGCTATCTGCACGATGGTTCCAGCACGACCAGCGACAGCTTCAGCTACAACGTCTGCGACACCACGGCGGTGCCAACAGCGTGTTCCGCGCCGGTCACGGTGACGATCAGCATTGATCTGAATCCGCTCGCGGCATGCACTCTGCGTAAACAGGTGGTGGGCGAGGGTGATACGCTGAATCTGGATTTGAGCAGCTTGTTCACCGATCCGGCCAGTGGCACGTTGAGTTACTCCTCAACCGGTTTGCCAGCCACGTTGGTGCTCGATCCAGCTACGCATATCCTGAGCGGAACATTGGCAAGTGGATCGGCCAGTACCACGCCGTACAACGTCGTATTCAGCGCGCAGAATATCCACGGCGGATCGGCAAGCAAACCAGCGACCTTCCTGGTATTGCCGAATGGCGACAAGCTGTTTCGTGATCAATTTGAAGGTAGTGTCGAAATCAGTTGTCCGTGATTTGACGAATCTTGCGACGGTGATGGCCCGTCGTATTTGACAAAACAAGGCCCGCGCAAGCGGGCTTTGTTTTGTCTGGCGCTAAAAGCAAATTCAACATGCATCCATTACTGATGTCATGGTTGCCTTGCGCACGCGTCGACCAACCCCATGTCGAAACCAATCGAGTGCTTAATCAGGAATCATCGCCATGCTGACTTTCATCCTCTGGCTGCTGTTGTTCATTTTCTGCTGGCCGCTGGCGCTGCTCGTCTTGCTCTTGTATCCGCTGATCTGGCTGGTGCTGCTGCCGTTCCGTTTGCTCGGTTTTGCGGTAGAGGGAGTTTTCGAATTTCTGCGCGCGATATTGCTGTTGCCGGCGCGATTGCTGCGTGGCAAGCCTGTCGCTTGATTGGCTAAGAAAAACTCGCAACGTTCGTCGCGATTGATGCATCCGCTGTAAAACGGTTGGCAAAACGCGCAAAAAAAGAGCCGCAATCAGCGGCTCTTTTTGATGACGTAGCTGAATTACTTCAGCTTGGCATCGCTTTTCAGCATCGCGGCCTTGTCGGTCTTTTCCCACGAGAACGCGGTGAATTTTTCGCCATTCGGCAGCGTTACATCGTAAGGGCTGCGGCCGAAGTGGCCATAGCTCGCGGTCTGCTGATACATCGGATGCACGAGGTCGAGCATTTTGATGATACCGTACGGACGCAGGTCGAAGTGCTTGCGGATCAGCTTCTCGATCTTGTCGTCGCTGATCTTGCCGGTGCCAAACGTGGTCACTGAAATCGAGGTTGGTTCGGCGACGCCGATCGCGTAGCTGACCTGGATTTCGCAACGATCGGCCAGACCTGCCGCAACGATATTCTTCGCCACATAGCGCGCCGCATACGCTGCCGAGCGATCGACCTTCGACGGATCTTTGCCCGAGAACGCACCGCCGCCGTGACGTGCCCAGCCGCCGTAGGTATCGACGATGATCTTGCGACCAGTCAGGCCGCAATCGCCAACGGGGCCGCCGATCACGAACTTGCCGGTCGGGTTGATGTGGAACTTGGTGCCTTTGTGGATCCATTTCGCAGGCAGCACCGGCTTGACGATGAGTTCCATCACGCCTTCTTTCAAATCCTTGAGCTTGACCGACGGATCGTGCTGGGTCGACAACACCACGGCGTCGATCGCGACCGCCTTGCCGTCTTCGTAACGCAACGTGACCTGGCTTTTTGCATCCGGGCGCAGCCACGGCAACGGCGATTTTTTCTGCTTGCGGATCTTCGCCTGCTGCTCGACAAGACGATGCGAATAATGGATCGCAGCCGGCATGCCGTCGGCGGTTTCATTGGTTGCATAACCGAACATCAGGCCTTGGTCGCCCGCGCCCTGATCTTCCGGATTCTTGCGATCCACACCTTGATTGATATCCGGCGATTGCTTGCCGATCAGGTTCAGCACGCCGCAGGTTTCGCCGTCGAAACCGACGTCGCTGGAGTTGTAGCCGATGTCGAGAATCACCTTGCGCGTCAGCGCTTCAAGATCCACCCACGCGGATGTAGTCACTTCGCCAGCGACGATCGCCACGCCGGTTTTCACCATCGTTTCGCAGGCGACGCGGGCGCGCTTGTCCTGCGCAAGAATGGCGTCGAGAACGGCGTCGGAAATCTGGTCGGCGACCTTGTCCGGATGACCTTCGGAAACGGATTCGGAGGTGAAGAGATAGCTGCTCATCGTCGCATATATCCTTTGTTTCGGATGGAGAGATAAATAGGGCGCACATGATACACGCCCCGTGACTGATTTGCAGCTTAACAGTTTCGGATTTTCTTCTGCGCGCGATTTCGAGCCCGCCGTGACGCAGACCAGCATCGACAAGAAATGATGCAATCCGGATCAGCTACAGCACGAAAACGCGAATAATCAGTCAGGCTTACTGATCAAAGCCGCGAATATCGAAGCCGTCGCGGAACAGGGTATTGGTCGTTAGTGCCGGCGCACCGCCGGCAATCCAGTCGTAGATCAGCGCCTGTTGTTCGGTGCTTAACGGGCCATCAACCAGCGGCATGCGGTGGCCGACGGCCGGCGTATCGCAATTGATCTTCTGGAACAAAAGACTTTGTTCCGGGTGGTTTGGAACGACGTATTTCAGGCTTGCATCTGCAGCGCTGGGCACGTTGACCAGGTTTGACCAGGAAACGCCATCAGTAAGATCGAGACCGCCTGCCGAGGGTGGCGCGGTATGGCAATCGACACAGCCTTCGGTGCCGCCGTTGGTCAGAAAATTATCGAACAAACCCTGCACCGCCGCACCGTAAGTGATGGAATAAGTCACCGGAACATTTTGAATGCTGGTGCAGCCGCTGGGCGTGACGCTCTGGCTGGCAGAGCGTCCTAGCATCGATGCGCCGAGCGCGCTGGCGACCGCGATAGCCACGATCGCCCATCGCGGCAATGGCGATGTCGCACCTGTTTTTTTCACGAAATCCCGCGACTCAGACGAACCCAAGATTCTTGCTCGTGAAGTTGTGCAGGTTCGGGAAAATGGTGTTGCAGTCGGTCGCCGAAACGCCCATCCATTGCGCCAGCGTGGCGGCGTACTGCTCGACACCGATGCCCGGAATCATCTGCCCGCGCGAGAAGTTGTTCGGCGCCGGGCTGCCGGTGCCGCCAAGCGATTGATTCGGAAATCCGCTGATCGGGCCACCGCCATTCGAATACAGTTTGCCGCCATGCACTGCCCCGCCGAGTACCATCTGCAAGCCGCCCCAGCCGTGGTCGGAACCCGAGCCGTTGGATTGCAACGTGCGCGCGAAATCGGACACGGTAAATGCAGTGACTTCGCTCTGTGCGTTGACGTCGGTCGGGCCGAGCGAGGTATAAAACGCGCCGAGCGCCTGTCCCACCTGCGTCAGCAGCGACGCGTGATTACCGCCGCCGGACATCAAGCCCGAGTGCAGATCGAATCCGCCAAGCTGGACGAAATAGATCTGGCGCGATGCATACCCTTGCATCTTGGACAGCTTGATCATGGTTGCCACGGTCTTGAGCTGCGCAGCCAGCGAGTTGTTGGGCGGGAAAGCGGTCGTCGGCACGTAGGTGTTTGACGCTGGCGGCAGGTTGGGGCCGATGAGGTTGTACAGGCTGCGTCCACGCTGCAGCACTGCGTTGTATTCACCCGAGAAATCATTGGCGTAGGTTTCGCCAATGATCGAGTTGAGCGCCGCATCGCGACCGCTGCTGGTGGCGCCGACGGTGCAAGTTGGATTACACACGCCGCTGAGTGAGGTCAGGCCATTCGATGACATCTGGTATGGCACCGAACCCGAACCCACTTCAAAACGATTTGCGCCGGCCAGCGAGATCGCCAGCGCCAGCTTCGGGTTAGTGGTCAGATTCGCGCCCTGCAGTTGCAGGTTTTCGGCGCACAGCCCACCCCAGCCGACCGCCGAACTGGCGCTGGTATTGCCTTGATGCCACTGGCTGGTTTGATCCGAATGCGAGAACAATTGCGGTGGCCGGTTCGCCGCGCTGCTATTGTAATCGGCCATAACGATCGGCTTGGTCAGTGTGCCGACATTCACTGCAAACGCCAGATGGCCTTGCGTATAAAGCGTGGACAATGGCGTCTGCGTCGAATACGGCGTGGTGAAACTCGGATGCAGAAAGTATTGATTGGTGGCTGAATTTGCATCGTTGCCGTCGATGACTTTCTGCAAGGTAATATTCGGTCCGATCGGTAACGTAAGGCCCAGTCCGCCACTATTTGCCGCCGGATCGTACACGCCACTGCGCGCGGCAGCGTAAACATCGAAGCGCAAGTTGCTGCCGTTGCTGTCGAACGGTACGAGCATGTTCCAGGAATCGTTGCCGCCGTTCAGATACACACACACCAGCGCCTTGTAGCCGGTGAGCGAGCTGGTACTCGCGAGCGCGGTATTCATCATGCGCAGCTGCGGCATGATGGCTGCGGCGCCGCCACTGGCAGCGAGCAAACTTAGTTTGTTGAGAAAGTCGCGGCGGGAATTTCGGGTATGGCTCATGGTGGATTCCTCAGCGCTGCGCGGCATATTCGGGCGATAACATGGTCACGTAGATCAGCGACCAGGCTTTCTCGTTGGCGGTTGCACCGTTCAATCCGAACTGGATCATGTTGGTCAGCGCCGATTGCATCGAGGTGGACATGGTGCCGTAGAGCATGTTGGCATTGATCGTGGCTACCATCAGCGCCGGCGTGGCGACGTTCACGGTCAGCGAAGAAAGATCGATCATCGGCCGCGGTGTACTCGGCAACGGACTGATGCCTACATACGAATTGGCGGTGAAGTTGTAGTAGCTATTGATCGACGAATACAAGGTGGATTCGTTGAGAATCTGCAACTCCGGCGAGTTCAAATTATTGGTCGCAAACACTCCGGGCTGTTGATAGTCGGGCGTGTAAAAATTGAACACGGTCGGCGATTCCAGCGGCCCTTGTCCGTACGCGGTGAGGAAGCCGGTATTGCCAGTCATGCCGATCTCGCCGTAGATATCCGCGGCCGGCGCAGCGGCATTGAATGCGCGCCACATTGCAGTGAGGCGCAATATCGGCTCGCGTAATTTGCCGTAACTGTCGCTTTCGCTGGTGGCGCCGGCTGCCGGCGGATTGCGTGCTTCGCTATCGATGAGAATGGCTTTGAGCACGTCGCCGAGATCGCCGGTGCTGCCGTTGAACACCGTCGCCACGCGCTGGATGTAGGCCGGCGAGGGATTGCTCGTGACAAAACGCTGGATCAGCTGGCTCGAAATAAACGGCGCAACATTCGAATGCGCGGCGATGATGTCGATCTCGGCGCCGAGGTCGACATCGCAATCCTGGCCCGAAGGAATGATCGCGCCGCCGAGCACGGTTTTATCGGTGTGCAAGGTGCCGTCGTCGCCGGTGATGTCGTGTCGCATATTGCCGTTGGAATACGGAAACAATTCCGTGCCCCAGCACTGCATCGGATTATATTGCCCGGCAAACGTCAGGCTGCCGCCGTAAAAATTCGCGCCACTGAAATTTGCGCCGGTGCCGATCGGCGCATCGCTGTAAGTCAGTCCCGTAAACACTTTTGCGGTGTGCGTGATGACCGTTTGATCGTAGGTAGGCACAGTGAGGCCGCCGACCAGCAGCGGCGAATGATCCATGTTGAGCTGGATCAGCCCGACCGAAAACAGCTGCATCACCTCGCGTGCATAGTTTTCATCCGGGCTGGTGGTCGCGCTCGGCTTGAGATTGCGGAATGCGTTGAGATACTTGCCCATGGTCGGGTTGTACGTCACGTCGCTGAGCAAGGTGCGATAGATGCCGAACGCGTCGCTCGCGAGCAAATCGCTGTAAGCAGTCATCGGCACGACATCGCCGCTGATCATGCTGCTCTGGTCGGAGACAACAAAAATCTGGCTCAAGGCGTACGCCATGCGCTGGCGCAATTGATCCGGGGCGTAGGTCGCCTGCCAGAACCAGCGATTCAGGCGCTGCGTCTGGCCGGTGTTCTGGGAGCCGGCGATACGTGCGTTGACGACGGCCTCGACCGTGGGCTCGCCAAGCGTCGCGCGCATGCCGAGTTGCTCCTCGATCCACTCGTTGTAACCGACTGCCATTAGACGCGTGATATCGGTCTGGTTGGGGCCGAACGTTGCCTGGGTCAGGAAGCGCGAAGCTTCAGCCTTGCTCGCCGGCGCATCGGCTGCAATGTCAAAACTGTTGGCGTAAATGTGATCGTGCACGCTGGCTTGCGCCGCCGTTGCCACGAGCGTCAGCAGCAACGCCGCGATGGTCTTGCCTGGAATATTCAAGGGTATAGTCCTCGATGGTGTCTCAAGTTCGTGGCCAACGGCGCGACTCCGACGCCTGGATGAGTTTGCGCGATGATTGATCGTGGTCATGATGGCGCGGCAAACCCCGATGGCCAGCAAGACCGAACCGTCTCGAAAGTATGGGGCGGTCGTACTCGCCGATTTGCTCGGCCAGCATGTGTTTCAAACAAAATTGCCATAGCGCGATCCCGGCATGCGCAACAGTTGCCCCCGTCCCGAGCGTATACCTTCAATTTGAAACGCACAATCGCATTCAAGCATCTTTTGTGCGCCGCACTATCGGGATGAGATGCAACGCACATTCCGGCGCCTCGCTGGAATCAACTCTGCTGCTTGAGCAAGATTCGCAGTTTGGCTAGGCGCAGCGGCGTGGCTTCAAGAATCAGAGCATCGGGATGCTTGCGCAACTGGCGCAGGCAGGTATCGCAAATGCAGGCCATGTCGCGCGCTGCCGCAGGTACACGCTCAAGCGCGCCGGCCGGGATGTATTCATGGAAACACCAGCACCGTCGCACGTCGGCATCGCCATCGCCGCTGGCGAGCACACAGGCATTGATACCGCCGCATAGCGGGCACAACGTCGGATCGATAGTTTCAATCGACATGCAGCGAGAAGCCTTCGCTCGCGTATTCGACGCTCACGAATACCGTCGTGTTCACGCCGCGTCTGCCAGTTCCGGCGACGGGTTGCCGTCGAAATATTCTGTGGTCAGACGCAGTTGTTCCTGTGCGCTCTCGGCGCGATTGACGATCGCGCGAAACGTGCGGTCCCGCGCGTACCAACCGAGGTGTTTGCGCGCGATACGCACGCCGCTTTGCTCGCCGTAATGTCCATACAGCGCGTGCAGATGCGCAAGCAGGATATCGCGAATTTCATCGCGGCCCGGTGCTGCCAGAATCTCACCGGTAGCAAGATAATGCGCAATCTCGCGAAATATCCACGGGCGGCCTTGCGCGGCGCGACCGATCATCACTGCATCGGCGGCGGTGGCATCGAGCACGTAGCGTGCTTTCTGCGGCGTATCGATATCACCGTTGGCGAAAATCGGAATGCGCACCGCCTGCTTGATCGCGGCGATCGTGGCGTATTCGGCCTCGCCGTTATACAGGTCGGCGCGCGTGCGGCCATGCACTGCGAGCGCGGCGATGCCCGAATCTTCCGCGATATGCGCGATGCTCACGCCGTTGCGATTTTCGTGATTCCAGCCGGTGCGAATTTTCAACGTGACCGGCACATTCACCGCACTCACGACTGCGGCCAGAATGCGCGCGACGAGTGCCTCGTTCTGCATCAGCGCGCTGCCCGAATACACGTTGCAGACTTTTTTCGCCGGGCAACCCATGTTGATGTCGATCAGCTGCGCGCCGTGATCGACATTGTGGCGCGCAGCATCCGCCAGCATCGCCGGATCGAAGCCCGCGATCTGCACGCTGATCGGATCGGGTTCACCGCTGTGATCCATGCGCCAGCGGCTTTTGTTGGTGCTCCAGAAACGCGGATCGGCGGTCGTCATCTCGGACACTGCCAAGCCCGCGCCGAGTCGTTTGCACAACTGCCGGAACGGTTTGTCAGTGACGCCGGCCATCGGCGCAAGCACCACGCTGGGCTGGATCAGAAAAGGGCCGATTTGCATGACTACAGTTTAGCGTGATGCCGTGCGCACGTGCATGTCGAGCACAAGCCGCTGAACTTGCGGGGAAATTCAAGATGCTCATGCAATGCTCATGCAGCGCTCAAGTTTCTCGCGGCAGGAATGACTACCTTTCCGATCACACCTTCTTTTCGCCGCGTTGACCAAGGGACAGCCATGACGATGTCACGAGTTTTGATTTCAATTTTTGCGCCGATGATCTTGAGCGCGGCCGCAAACGCCGGCTCCGATCTGGATCCGCTGTGGAATCCACCCGGCGGTTACACCGTCACCCACGTCGGCACCGGCGATGCCATCGTCAACGCGGTGGCGATGGATAGTCTTGGCCGGATGGTAGTCGCGGGATATTCCACACCGAGCGCGGGCGGCAACGCCCAGTTTTCGCTGGTGCGTTATCACGGCGATGATTTTCCGACCTCAATCGGTTACGAAGATCTCACGTTCAACAGCACCGGTATCGCCTATGTGGCGGTCGGCATCGGCAATACGAATGGTTATGCCGTACAGATCGGTACCAACGACAGCATTGTCGTGGCCGGCGATTGCACCACTCCGATGATGCCGCAGAACCATACGTTCTGCCTCGCGCGGTTCACCAGTGGCGGTGCGATTGATACAAGTTTCGGCACATCGGGAAAACTGATCACGCGGGTCGGCCCGGACGATGCTTTCGCCAAGGCGATGACCAAGGATGCTGCCGGCAATTTTCTGGTCGCCGGTTACAGCAGTAGTTACCTTACCGGCAATCCGGTTTTCACCGTGGTGCGTTATTCGCCATCCGGTGTGGCCGACAGCACGTTCGGTTTTGCCGGTTACGCGGGTGTTGCCGAAACCAGCGGTGGCACAGCCCAGGCTGCGGCGATCACGATGGATGGCAACGGGGCGATCGTCGTCGCAGGTTCGATCGCGAGTTTGGCCTATCCGAGCGGCGCGTTCGCGGTCACCCGATTACTCGCCTCCGGTGCGCCTGATCCGAGCTTCAACAGCGGCAATATCGCAGTGGTGGGATTCGCCAATGGCGGCGCGGCAAATGCGGTAGCGGTGGATGCGTCAAATCGCCCGATCCTTGCCGGCTTCGCCTTGCCGACCGGTGCAACCTCTTCGCTCATGACCTTGGCGCGATTCACCAGCGCTGGTGCGCTCGATACGAGTTTCGGCAGCGGCGGTGTCGCCAGCCCGCCACTCAGCGGATGTACCGAAGCGAGCGCCTCGGGCATCAAGCTCGATGCCCTCGGGCGTGCATTTGTCAGCGGCACGTGCAAGAACACGCAGAACGTTCTGGTCCTCGCGCACTACAACGCCAATGGCACGCTGGACACGGCCTTCGCGCCGAACGGTTATGAAACCGAAGTGTTCGGAAATTACGCGAGTGCGTCAGCGCTGGTGCTCGACGGCAAGGGACGTCCGGTAGTGGTTGGGCAGCGCATCGCGAGTGGCGTCAGCGAGTTCGTGATCAATCGCCACGACTATATTTTTTCGCACGGATTCGAATAACGCGTTCGCGCGAAATTCAATGTGCAGAAATCGGCGTTGTTGTCGTGCTCGCGGCGCAGGCACGTGCGCCGACGGCGCGTGCGCTTTCCCAGAACGTGATCCAGCGCGCCAAGGATGGATAAGGCAGTTGCGGTGCTGCCGCGACGGCATTTCGCGCGAGACCGAGATCCTGCCGCAGCAAGTCGATTTCATCGGCGAAATAACTGGTGTCGAGGCCAGCGCTTTCTGCCGCGATCAGCGCGTGTTTGGCCGCTTCCGCATCGCATCGCAGCCATGCCTGACGCGCGCTGACGAGCGCACTCAGGCCGGCGGGTAGCGCTGTGCCGGTCAGCTCCGGCATGGCGTGCGCCAGCGCCCACTTAGGCTGCAAGCGTGTGCGTTGCAACCACAGGCGTACTGCAAATTCAGAATCCTCGTCGATGGCGATATCGGCGCGATCCCAACTCGCGTCGCCTTGATCGTTGAGTTCGCGCCGATATTGCGAATAACCGATCACTACTTCGGCATCGGCAACGAGCAAATTGAGTTTGTGTTCGGTACCGATACGCCGTGCCTGTTCGGCATCGTGTTGCATCTCTTGCCAATGTTGCTGAGCGCCAGCGGCGATGGCGGCATATAACCATGAGTTACTTATCGCACCGATCAAGGTTTCCTGTTCGGCATGTTGCGCGGTGGCCTCGAAAGCGATTTGTGCTTCTTGCCAATGTCCTTGCGCCAGCGCGATCCGCCCACGCACGTATTCCGCCAGCACGGGCGCGCGGTGTATCAGTTGTGGCAATTCGGCTTGCATCTTCTCGGCGTCGCCGAGCGAGGCACGGTCACTCATCACGAACATGGCATAGCGTGGCGAGAGTCTGGCGACCGGAATCAGCCGCAAATCGGCCAGCGCCGTGTCGAAGCGGAACAAGCGCAGCGAGACATGAGCACGTGCCAAGTGCAAGCGCCACGCCGACGGCTGCAGCTTGAGCGCTGCGCTCAGAAGCTCGTTTTCGACACCGGCCGTATCGCCCGCCGAACTCACCCAGCGCGACAACAGTTGCACGTAGGCCGGTGCATCCTGCGGGAGCCGCTCTTTCAACATCTGCCGCCAGTGTTGAAGTTCCTCCTTGTTGCCACTCAGCCACAGCGTCATGAAAAACGCAGGCGCAGCGCTATGTGGTTCACTGTCTGCCATGCTCTGCAGCAACTGTCGCGCTGACGTGCGATCGCCTTCGTCGTCCCGGGTCAAAGAGGTTGCGAGGGTTTTTGTACCTTGCGCACTGATCGGGCCGAAAACTTTTACATCGATGGCGTAGCCGTCCAGATCCAGATTCGGTGTGGCGAAAAATTGCATGGCGATAATCAATGCGAGCACTGCCAGCGCACCGGCAAGAATCAGTTGTGGCCGGGAAAGCAATGATTTTTTCGCCGTGGGCGCCAGATCATCGGGCAATGCCTCTGCCATTGGTGACGCGGGCGGCGCAAGCTCGGTGGCTGCATTCGTGGGCGAGATATCGACGAAATGCAGATCATCGGTTACCGCGCTCAACGGTTTGAGCGACACGGTTTCGATCGGCAATTCGATGCGAAAACCACGACCACGTACGGTGGCGATCGCACGACCTTCGCTCGCCAGTGCCTGGCGAACCTTCAATACAATTTGCGCGAGCGCTTCATCGCTGCCGCTGCCGCCGCCGGGCCAGAGCAAATCGAATGCGTCGTTGCGCGTGAGCAACGCACCGCGCGCCCGACACAATCCGAGCAGAAACTTGTAGGCCATCGGTGATAACGCAACTTCATTGCCAGCCACGAGCAAGCGCTCGGAAGCCAGCAGCAATTCGGCTTGACCGAAGCGATAGCCGGCAATGTGTTCGTGCGGAATCGGAAACTGAATCAGTGTAGACATGCGTGAATCAAACCATACACGGGTTCGAACCCGAAAGCGTTTTTGTCGCTTGCTGCGAATTGGCCGACGCGTAGCTCGGCGACCCTCTGCAGCAAACACGGCGAAACATCCACCGTGGATTATCGCATCGGGAAATGATTGTTCGGTGAAATTGGCCGTGATGGTGAATTACGAATGCGACCGATCAGGGTGCATTTTTCGGGTAGAGAAACCCATTGAACTCAAGCTCGGCGGCGCAGGAAAAAAATCCTATTCGCCAAAACGCGCGATTACCGCAGCATAGTTCGGCATCGCGGGCGCGGCGCCGACGATTTCGGTAGACAGCGCGGCGACACGATTGGCATGTCGTATCGCATCGCGAAATGGACGCTCGCGAAAAAGCACGAGTGCCGCGACCAGCGCGCCGCTGAACGCATCACCTGCACCGGTGGTATCGATCGCGTGTACCGATTCCGGCGCGATGCGATAACAAGCATCGCTGTCGCCGCGTTGGTTTTCGCCATGCGAAACAAAACTGCCGTGTGCGCCCAGCGTGATCACGACGGTGGCGATACCGAGCTGGCGCGCGAGCGCGTGCAGCGTGGCATCGTTTTGTTGGGCGAGGTTTGCCGGATCGATCTTGGTATTGCCGAAGCGTTGCAGCAGCAGGGCGAATTCGGTTTCGTTCGGCGTGATGATATCGGCGCGACGCAGCAGCGCGAGATCCAGATCGGCATGCACTGGCGCCGGATTCCACACGCGCAGCAAACCGTGCTGTGTACAGAGATCGAGCGCCGCAGCGAGCGCGTCAAGATTGTTTTCCATCTGCAACAAAAGCACGCGTGCGCTGGCGAATATGTCGGCCTGCGCGCGCACAAAATCCGCATCGAGATGTTCGTTCGCGCCAAGGCTGATCGCGATCTGGTTTTCACCGCGCGCATTCACCGTGATGCCGGCGGCGGCGGTTGGTTGATCGTTGCGAATCTGCCAGCGACACGGCAGGTTTTCATTCTTGGCGATGTGTTGCGCGATGCCGCCGAGCGCATCGTTGCCGATCGCTCCGATGAAAGTTACTGCCGCGCCTTGTCGCGTGCAAGCGATGGCCTGGTTAAAACCCTTGCCGCCCGGGCCGGTGTTGAAACCGTGCGCGCGCAAGGTTTCGCCGACCTGCGGAAAACGTTCGACCAACCAGGTTTGATCCTGCACATAACTGCCGACCACGATGACTTGCGCGGGCATCTCCACAGCTGCGCGCAACGCTCAGGCGCCGAGACGATTGTCGGCATGCAAGCTGCGCATCGCCGCTGGATCATGCCGATGTTTGAACAGCGGCACGAACAATACCGCCATCACCAGCGCGTAGATCGCAAACGTCAGCCAGATGCCGTGCCAGTCCTTGCTCTGATCGGCGAGGGTGAAATAGCGATCGATGATGATGCCGCTGAGCGAACTGCCGAGCACTGCGCCGATGCCGTTGGTCATCACCATGAACAGACCTTGCGCACTCGCGCGGATTTTTGGATCGCTCTGGGTTTCAACAAACAGCGAACCGGAGATGTTGAAAAAATCGAAGGCCATGCCGTACACGATGCACGACAGCACGATCATCCACAGTCCGCCGCCCGGGTTGCCGTAAGCGAGCAGGCCGAAGCGCAGGAACCACGCGAGCATGCTGATCACCATCACCGTCTTGATGCCGAAACGGCGCAGGAAAAACGGAATCGCGAGAATGAACAGCGTTTCGGATATCTGCGAAATCGACATGATGATCGCCGGGTAACGCACCGCGATCGTGCCTTGATATTGCGGCTGCGTGGCGAAGTCGTGCAGGAACGTATCGCCGTAGGCATTGGTCAATTGCAGCGCTGCGCCGAGCAGCATGGCGAAGAAAAAGAACACCGCCATGTTCGGATTTTTCAATAGCGTGAACGAGGTCAAGCCAAGCCGGTCGATCAGCAGGCGGCTTTGCGTTTTGCCGAGTTTCGGTGGACATTTCGGCAAGGTGAAGGCGTATAACCCGAGCAGCAATGAGGCGGCGGAGGCGACGTAGAACTGAGCGGCCGAAGTTTCGAGGTGCAGCAAACTTACCGTCCACAACGCGACGATAAAACCGATCGTGCCCCACACGCGGATTGGCGGATAATCGCGCACGACGTCGCGGCCATCATCTTTGAGTGCGTTGTACGCCACCGAAATCGCGAGCGCGATGGTCGGCATGTAGAAGATCATGTTCAGCAGCATGATCCAGAACATCGTGGTCGGACTTTCCGCCATCGGCAGCGTGAACAGGACGATCGCGCCGCCGATGTGCAGCAGGCCATACAGCTTCTCGGCGCTGATCCACTTGTCGGCGATGATGCCGGTGATCGACGGCATGAACAGCGAGGCGATGCCCATCGTCGAGAAGATTGCGCCAAACGACGTGCCCGACCAATGCCGGTTCTGGAACCAGTACGCGCCGATCGTCAGCAGCCACGATCCCCACACGAAAAACTGCAGGAAGTTCATCAGAATCAGACGCAGTTTGATGCTCATGCGGCGGCTCCGCGTGTTGTTCTGATCGGCATGTTTCCGAGAATATCCTGCACGCGATTTACTCCCCCACACGGCGCTGCCGCGTTGCTTGCGATGAAACCGAAAACTCCGGATCGGGCCCGCCGGTGAATGGACGATGGCCCGATCCGCGATGATCGGAAGACTGGTGTTATCACCGCAGCGTAGTCGATGCCGACGCGCACGCGCAAGGCGCATAGCCGCATAGCAGCCGATGAAGAAATGCCGCTATGGCGTGCCGACCGGCGGAGCTTCGATCAGCCGCTGAAGGCAATCCACAAACCGAGGCCGGCGTAGAGCAATGCGGTGACGATGCGCGCCGCACGCAATGGAATTTTTTCCGCGAACCGTGCGCCGAGCAAAACCACCGGCACGTTGGCCGCGAGCATGCCGAGCGTTGAGCCGACCACGACTTGCCACAGTGGGTGATATTCGGCGGCCAGCACGATCGTCGCGATCTGCGTCTTGTCGCCCATTTCGGCGATGAAAAAACTGATCACAGTGGCGATGAAAACGCTGTGCCCGGTGCCGCGCGCGGCGTCTTTCTCATCGATCTTGTCCGGCACCAGCGTCCACGCGGCGACCGACAGGAATGAAATTGCGGTGATCCAGCGCACCACTTGCGGCGTGAGCCATTGCGCGACCAGAGTGCCGAGCGCACCGGCCAGCGCGTGGTTGCACAAGGTAGCGATCAGGATGCCGGCGATGATCGGCCACGGTCGACGATATTTTGCGGCGAGGATCAACGAAAGCAATTGCGTCTTGTCGCCCATTTCGGCGAGGGCGACGGCAAGGGCGGAAACAACGAGGGCTTGCATGGCAACTCCGGCGGGCTGGGGCAGTGCGGACACGATGATTCCCATGCCACCGCCCCGGCCCGGGTACGTCGCATGTGAACCAAAGGTCTTGCCCGACAGAGTACTGTCGCCGGCACCATGGCGTGTTCGCCAAGTATGTTGATGCGGGCTGCGCTTGGCGATATTCAGCGGCCGCGCGGGGCTACTCCCCAATGGAGTGCGCGCAGTTTAGCACGGCCCGCGCGTCGGCCAATAACGTGTGTCGCGCCAGCAATTCAGCCGATGAATGCTGGCGTTTTGTTCAGGACAGAATCCATCCCGTATGCGCCGGTGGTGTTGGCGGAGTCGGCGGGGTAGGCGGAGTTGGAGGCGTGGGAGGCGTCGGCGGGGTGGGTGGAGTTGGAGGCGTCGGTGGCGTGAATTCGGGATTGAACATGCCGCCGAATTCGGGCGTCTGCATGCTCAGGGTCTGCGGTTTGTGCTGGCGCAAGACACGTACCTCGATCTGTTTGCCGCTTGGCTGGTCGCGCAGCAGGCGCATCACGTCTTCGGGCCGTTCGACCGATTTTCCGCCAAGCGCGAGCAGCACATCGCCGGCCTTCAGCGGTTCGAGTTTTTTGTCCGCGGATACGATCAGCACACCCTTGTCGCTGCCGAAATAACTGCCGAGATCCGGACTCAGACTCGTGAGGTTCAAACCCCACAGCGGTGAGGAAAAATGCATCGACGTGGCGTGCGCGATATCGGCGCTGCGGCGCGTGTATTCCGTGCTGCGGCGTGCGTAGTCGGCACCGACGCGATTTGCCTCGGCGATTGCGCGTTGCGACTCGGCCATCGCGCGATCGATATCCACCTGGATATTCAGATCGAAATCCTTCGGCAGTTTCGGCGTTTCGCCGCGCAGCGCGGCATCGGCCATCACCCGCGCCCAGTCTTTTGCCTCGCGTCGTTCCGCAACGACCGTTACCTCGGATTTTTTACCATCGCGCAGCAGGCTGAGTTTGCTGCTCGTACCGACTTTCAGATTGGCCAGCGCGGCCCGCGTGCGCTCAAGATTTTTTTCGCTGCGATCGCCGTCGCTGGAAAGCGCCTTGCCGTCGATTGTGGTAATCACGTCGCCGGCCTTGATTCCGGCGTGTTCGGCCGGGCCGCCGGGCGTGACCGCGCTGATACGTGCGCCTTGTTTGTCGGTATCGATCACCACGCCGATCACGGCGCGATCCGGATCACCGATATAACGATAGGCGTAAGCGCGTGGCCCGACATCGCCGGCCTTGAGCGACAGTTCCGCCATGCGTCGCGACAGATCGCGCATCTGCTCGCGCACCTGTTCGAGCTCGCGCTGCGCCTGCGTGCGATCGGTCGCAGCGCTGTCAGCGTCAGAGGTTTTTGCTGCTGGTGTTGCAGTGGTCGCGGGTGCTGCTGCGGTTGTCGGTGTTGCCGCTGCGGCAATACGTGCATTGGTCGCTTGCGCCATCGCAGCGCCCGGCACTGCAAGCGCGCCAGCACAAAGTGTAATTATATAAAAAGATAAAAATGCAGGTTTCATGATGTTTCCTCAGTTGATCCAGGTTGTTGGCGAGGCAGGAACCGTTTCGCCGGAAATACCATTCGCCGCCAGGCTCGCGCCGGTGTAGCGCAGCGCCGCCAGGTCTTGCAGCAAGGCGATGCGCTGGCGCCACAGCGGCAGTGCATCGGTTTGTTTATCACTCGCGGCGAGTTGCACATCGACCAGTCCGATCATGTCCTCGATCTCGCTGCTCGCAAGCAGATCGCGTGCGCTCGAATTGCTGTTGCGCGCCGCGCTCAGCCAGCCTTCCAGCACTTGCGATTGCTGACGCAGCGCATTGATCTGCGGCATTGCATCGACACCTTTTGGATCTGCTGGCAGCACGTTCAGTGCGACATCGCTGTGCATCGCGCTGGTAGCTTGCGGTGTATTAACCGCACGCCAAAAAAACGGTAATGCCAATAGCGCGATGCTCGCCGCGAGCGCCGCTGGCAGCGCATACGACCACCGCGTGCGTAGCGGTTTTTGCCGGTGCAACAGGCTCGCTTCAAGCGCCGGCCAGAGACTGGTTTCCGGTTGCACCTGGGCGAGGCCGCGCAGAGCGCTGGCGAGGGTTTTTGCTGCGGTGGAATCCGGCGTGTTCATGCCATGCTCGTGCGGTAGGTCGGACATCTGTCTAGCTCCGTTTCGGTCGTCAGCAGGCTGCGCAGTTTTGCGGTACCGCGTGCGACCTGCGATTTGGAAAAACTCACGGTCTTGCCAAGCATGTCGGCAATTTCCGGATGGGTATAACCCTCGACGTGATACAGCCAGATCACGCTGCGCGTTTGCGTCGGCAATTCGCCGAGGCTCCACTCCAGCGCACCCGCATCGGCGAGCACCCACGGAGCGGCGCTTTCGTCGGCGATATCGGTCAGTTCGTTGTCATGGCCCACATCGTTGCGCCGCTGACGCAAGCGCATCAAGGTTTCGTTCAATGCGATCTGCCGCAGCCAGCCCCAGAACGGCGCTTCGCCACGAAATTGTGCGATCCGCTGGAACGCCTTGAGCATCGTGTCGTGCAATACCTCGCGTGCATGTTCGGGATCGCCGAGCATGCGCAATGCCAAGGTATACGCGGGCCGCTCGAACAATCGATACAACTGCTCGAACGCGCGCATGTCGCCCTGGCCGGCACGTTGCAGCAAGCTGTTCGGGACATCAATCTGGAAAGGAGAGCCGGTCATGTTCGATAAAGATGCGCTTGCATGCGCAATGGTCGCAAGCGATTTGGAAATTGGCGCGCGCATCGCGTGATGCGGGCCGGACGACGCGGCCGGACGATTGTCCGCGTGCTTGTCCGAGGGCTGTCCGTCCGCCCGAACGGACTGCGGCCACGCCATCGCATAGCCGCATAAACAACTGATCCAGTTTGGTTTTTATCAACGAATAACACTTGGCATGTGAGTTGCTACGGAGCAACCCATCCACCTTTATCCCGACTGACGAGAGCCCGACGATGATCCGAGATACCGCCGCACAAGACCGCCGCATCGAAGCAACCGCGCCGTCGAACAAGCGCTGGTTGATGCTCGGTGCGGGTGGCGTGGCGGTGCTGTTGCTGCTGATCTGGGTGACGCCATCGCTGCTGCGCATGCTCTCGATCAACAGCTCGGTCAATCTGGGCCGGCTGCATGTCGCCGAGGTCAAGCGCGGCAATCTGGTGCGCGATGTTTCCGTGCAGGGGCGTGTGGTCGCGGCGGTCAGTCCAACCTTGTACACGCCCGCGGCCGGCACGGTCACACTCGCGATTAACGCCGGCGACAAGGTGCAGAAAGATCAGGTGCTGGCCGAAGTATTCAGCCCGGAACTCAACAACAAACTCGATCAGGAACGCTCGACCGTGCAAAGTCTGGACATCGACGTGCAGCGCAGTCGTATCGACAGTCGCAAGCAGCAATTGAACACGCAGAAACTGCTCGACCAAGCCGAGATCGATCGGGTCGGCGCCGAGCGCGAAGTGCAACGCAATCAGCAGTCGTTCGAGAAAGGCGCGACGTCCGAACTTGCGGTGCTGCGCGCGAAAGATGTGCTGGCCAAGGCTGAGCTCGAAGTCGCGAATGCGCGCAAGGATGTCGGCCTGGTGCACGAGAGTCTGGACTTCGATCTGCGCACCAAGGGTTTTGCGCTGACGAAACAAAAACTGCTGGTGACCGATCTCGAACGCCAGGTCGATGCGCTGAAAATCCGCTCGCCGGTAAGTGGCCAGGTCGGCACTTTGCTGGTCGCGCAGAAAGCCAACGTCGCGGCGAATGCGCCGTTGCTTAGCGTGGTCGATCTGACTGCGTTCGAAGTCGAAGTGTTGGTACCGGAAACCTACGCTCACGATCTCGGCGTTGGCATGAATGCGGAGATCAGCATCGGCGCCGGCACGGCCAAGGGCGAGGTCAGCGCGATCTCGCCGGAAGTGGTGAACGGACAGGTCACCGGGCGCGTGCGTTTTTCCGACAAGGTGCCGGAAGGCTTGCGCCAGAACCAGCGCTTGAGCACGCGCATCCTGCTCGATGAACACCCGAACGTGCTGATGGTCGAGCGCGGTTCGTTCGTCGATACCGGCGGCGGACGGTTTGCGTATGTGGTCAAGGACGGCATCGCGGAAAAACGCAAGATCCAGATCGGCGCCGCCGGATTGGACTCGGTGGAAATCGTCTCTGGTGTGGCGGCGGGCGAACGTATCGTGGTGTCGGGCAGCGATGCCTTCAACGATGCCGCGCAGGTAATCGTGCATTGAATAGTCAAGGTTTTGCCGCGTGCAGTTGATGGCCGCGGCGACTCAGGAAAATCAGTCGGCGAACTGCATGTCCAAAAACAGCAAGTCCAACTCATATCGCGCCGAAGCGCAGAGGAAATGATCATGTTGAAGATGACCCGTCTCGAAAAAGTTTATCGCACCCATCTGATCGAAACGCATGCGCTGCGCAGCATCGATATCCATGTGCGCGAAGGTGAATTCGTCGCCGTGACCGGGCCGTCCGGTTCGGGCAAGACCACGTTCCTGAATATCGCCGGCCTGCTCGAAACGCTCACCGGCGGGCAATACATGCTCGATGGCGTGGATGCGAGCAAGCTCGACGATAACGCGCGTTCGCGACTGCGCAACGAGAAGATCGGCTTCATCTTCCAGAGCTTCAATCTGATTCCCGATCTGAACATTTTCGACAACATCGATGTGCCGCTGCGTTATCGGCGCATGAGTGCAGCGGAGCGCAAGGGTCGCATCGATGGCGCGCTGGCGCGGGTCGGTCTGGCGTCGCGCATGAAACATTATCCGTCCGAACTTTCCGGCGGGCAGCAGCAACGTGTCGCGATCGCGCGCGCGCTCGCCGGCAGTCCGCGCCTGTTGCTGGCCGATGAACCGACCGGCAATCTGGATTCGCTAATGGCGCGTGGTGTGATGGAGCTGCTCGAGGAAATCAATCGCCAAGGCACCACCATCATCATGGTTACGCACGACCCCGAACTCGCCGCACGCGCGCAACGCAACATCCACATCATGGATGGTCAGGTTACTGATCTGGACGAGCAGCCGCGGCTGCGCGCATCCACGCCGCTGCAAGACAAGAACACCCACGTCGCCTGATCGGGAGTACGGCCATGTTCAGTTATTATTTTTCGCTTGCGGTGCGCAGTCTCAAGCGCAATCCGGTCATCACCGCGCTGATGGTGGCGGCGATCGCACTCGGCATTGGTGCCACGATGACCGTGTTCACGGTTTTCCATGTGATGTCCGGTGATCCGATTCCCTCGAAGTCGAGCCGCTTGTTCGTGCCGCAGATCGACAATTGGGGTCCGAAAAGCCATCGCGACGGTGACAACGAGCCAGCCGATCAATTGACCTACACCGACGCGACCGCGCTGATGCGTGCGCATCAAGGTGTGCGGCAAGCGGCGATGTACGCAGCAGGTTTTTCGCTGACGCCGGAGAACAAGGATATCAAGCCGTTTTTTGTCGAAGCGCGCGCAACCTACGGTGATTTTTTCCCGATGTTCGAGACCCCGTTTTTATTCGGCCAGGGTTGGAGCAGTACCGAGGACGAAGCCAAGGCGGCGGTGGTGGTACTCAGCAAAAAAACCAACGACAAACTGTTTGCCGGAATCAATAGCGTCGGCAAAAGCATCAACCTGGATGGTCGCGATTATCGTGTGATCGGTGTGCTGGATACGTGGGAACCCGCGCCCCGCTTTTATGACGTCACCGGCAAAACGTTCGGCGACACCGAAGAAGTGTTCATTCCGTTCACGCATGCGATCGATCAGCAGATCGGTTCGCACGGCAACAACAGCTGCAACGATGATCCGAAAGCCGGCTGGGAAAATTATCTCGTATCGGAATGCGTGTGGATCCAGTTCTGGATCGAGCTGCCGAGTGCCGCGGATGCCGCGCGCTACAGCGCATGGCTGGACAACTACGCGCGTGAACAGCAGCGTCTGGGACGTTTCACGTGGCAGCCGAACAACCGCGTGCGCGATGTGCAGGCGTGGATGGTGGCGGAAAAAGTCGTGCCGAACGATGCCAAGGTTTCAGTGCTGCTGGCCTTCAGTTTTCTGCTGGTGTGCCTGATCAATACGATCGGTTTGATGCTGGCGAAATTTCTTGGCCGCTCTGGTGAAATTGGTCTGCGGCGCGCGCTTGGCGCGAACAAGGCGGCGTTATTTGCGCAATGCATCGTTGAATCGGGGGTGGTCGGTCTGGCTGGCGGTTTGATCGGTGTCGCGCTGACGGCGCTCGGACTCGTGGGCATTCGTGGCATTTTTCCGGAAGACATTGCGCACCTGGCGCATTTGAACGTCGCCCTGATACTCCTGACGGTGGCATTGGCGGTGGTAGCGACGGTGTTGGCGGGGTTGTATCCAACGTTTCGGGCGATGCAGGTGCAACCGGCGTGGCAACTTAAATCGAACTAGGTCTTGCCTGTGTTTATTCAGCAATCCATGAGGAGTCAGTAATGGAAATCGGGCCCATTTTTTCCGCGCTCAGGCGCAACAAAGTCGGTGCATTGTTGATTGCGTTACAGGTGGCGTTGACCCTGGCAATCATCTGCAACGCACTGTTCATCATCAACGAACGGCTGGCATTCATCGCACGTCCGAGCGGCATCGACGAAGGCAACATTTTCGTGATCAAGAATCTCTGGGTTGGTCGCGGTACGGACGCGGAAAACACGTCCTTGCTGCAAACCGATCTGCAGACCTTGCGCGATCTGCCAGGTGTCGCTGATGTGTACTCCACGAATACCGTGCCGCTGACCAATGGCGGCTGGAGCGATGGTGTCCGCCTTACCGCGGATCAGGAACATTCCACCACCCAGACCGCGAACTATTTTGTCGACGAACACGCGCTCAACACCATGGATATCAAACTCATCGCAGGACGCAACTTCAAACCCGAAGAGATCACCGATCGGGCCGAGCGCGATTCCGGCCTGCCGGACAGCATGATCGTTACGCAGGAGTTTGCGCAAAAGATGTTCCCGACCGAGTCTGCGCTCGGCAAGGTGGTGTATATGGAAGGCAAAAAGCCGACCACCATCATCGGTATCATCGACAACCTGCAAGTTCCTTGGGTCGGCAGTTGGGTAAAAACCTGGGGCTACACATCGGCATTGATCCCGCAGCGCATGATTCGGCAGAATTCGGCCTATGTCGTCCGCGCCAAACCCGGTCAGCTCGAATCGACCATGAAAGCGGCCGAGGCCAAACTGTTCGCGATCAATCCGCTGCGTGTGATCGGCTCGGTGCGCACGTTCAGCGAGATTCGCGCCAAGGCATATCGTGGTGATCGCGCGATGGCGATACTGCTCAGTATCGTCTGCGGCGCCTTGCTGATCATCACCGCGCTCGGCATCGTCGGCTTGGCGAGTTTCTGGGTCACGCAACGCCGCAAGCAGATCGGCACACGCCGCGCGCTCGGTGCGACGCGATTGAACATCGTGAGTTATTTCCTCACCGAAAACTTGCTGATTTCGCTGGCCGGCGTCGTGTTGGGTATCGTGCTCGCGGTGAGCCTGAACCTGTGGCTCGTGAACAATTTCGAGCTCACGCGATTGACGTGGTGGTATCTGCCGATGGGCGCGGTGATGATCCTGCTGCTCGGCCAAGCGGCGGTACTGCCGCCCGCGCGCCGTGCCGCCAGCGTGCCGCCTGCAGTGGCGACACGCAGCGCTTGAGATCGGAATATTTCTGCGCTGAATAATCGCTTTGTCGCATAATGACGCGGCTCCTTTCGCTGGATCGATCGGAGTCGCGTTTTTCGTTCCGGTGAAAACCGGATTGTTTTTCTTGCAACCCTTTCACGCCACGCCGCATCCAAGCGGTCATGCGTCGACGAATCAATGAAACCATGCGCACCGTTCTGGTGATCGACGACAACCCTGCGGTCGGCACTGCGCTCGACATTTTATTTTCGCTGAGCGAAATCCGCACCCTCAACGCGACCTCGCCGGAACAAGGTCTGGCGATGCTGGCGCGCGAGCGTGTCGACTTGATCGTGCAGGACATGAACTTCCACGCCGATACCACGTCGGGCGAAGAAGGCGTGGCGCTGTTTCGCGCGATCCGTGCCCAACATCCCGATTTGCCGATCGTCCTGCTCACGGGCTGGACCAACCTGCAGACCGCGGTCGAGCTGGTCAAGGCTGGTGCCGCGGATTATCTCGGCAAACCGTGGGACGATCGCAAACTGCAGGCGTCGGTGGAGAATCTGCTCGAACTTTCCGAGAGCACGCGTGAAGTTTCGCGCCTGCGCCACGAGCGCAAGCAAACCCGCAGCCAGCTCAATCAGAAATACGATCTGCGCGGCATCGTGTTCGGTTCCAGCGCGATGGAAAGATTGATCCAGCTCGCGTGCCAGGTCGCGCGTGCCGACGTGCCGGTGCTCATCACCGGGCCGAACGGCGCAGGCAAGGAGCGTATCGCCGAAATCATCCAGGCCAACTCCGCGGCGAAGTCCGGCCCGTTCATCACCGTCAACTGTGGCGCGTTGCCGTCGGAGTTGATCGAGGCCGAATTGTTTGGCGCCGAATCCGGCGCATTCACCGGCGCGGTGAAGGCGCGCGAAGGCCGTTTCGAAGCGGCCGATGGCGGCACTTTATTCCTTGACGAAATCGGCAACCTGCCGCTATCCGGCCAGATGAAACTGCTGCGCATACTCGAAACCGGCCAGTTCGAACGGCTCGGTTCGAGCAAGACGCGCACGGTCAAGGTGCGCGTGATCAGCGCCACCAATGCCGATCTCGCGAGCATGATCCGCGACGGAAAATTCCGCGAGGATCTATTCTATCGACTCAACGTGATCGAGCTGAATCTGCCGCCGCTGGCAACGCGCAGCGACGATATCTTGCCGCTCGCCGAACACTTTCTCGACGGCGCCGCGGTGCTCAACGGCGAAGCGCGACAGGCCTTGCTCGACCATGCGTGGCCCGGCAATGTGCGCGAACTCAAGAACGCGATCCAGCGCGCGCAATTGCTGTGCCGCGATGGTGTGATCACGCCGGCTGATCTCGGTCTCGCGCCACGTTTTGCACCGGCGCGCGTGATTGCCGATAGCGAGCCGGATCGCGACGCGATCGAGCAGGCGTTGAAACGTGCGCGCGGCGTGATCAGTCAGGCCGCCGCCGAACTCGGCCTGAGTCGGCAAGCGTTGTATCGGCGCCTCGAAAAGCTCGGAATTTCCGCCGATATTGCGTGATCCGCAGAGTCGCATTGCAACGCTCGATTCCACAAACCGCACTCGCTCAGGTAGCCTAGCGCATGCGCCTGTTTTCGCTGCAAGGCAAACTCACTTTGTTGTTCGTTGGCTGCGCCCTCTTCGGGGCGTTGATCGCGACGGCGCTTGCGCGCTGGTTCGACATGGCGCTGTTGTCGGTGCCACTCGCGCTGATCGTCATGCTGCCATTTTTATTGTGGCTCGGCGGTTTGGTAGCGTTGCCGCTGACGCGTTTGCTGCGTGCGCTGAGCGGCAGCGTGGTCGCATTTCGCGATGGCGATTTCAGCTTCTCGATCGGCACCGAACGGCGCGACGAACTCGGCGAGCTGGTGCACGCGCACAACGAACTCGGGCGCGTATTGCGCGATCAGCGGCAGAATCTTTTCCAGCGCGAATTGCTGCTCGATACGGTCGTGCAAAATTCACCGACGGCAATGTTGCTGACCGACAACGCCGACCATATCGTCTACGCCAACATCGCCGCGCGACAATTGTTGAACAGCGGACGTGCGCTCAACGGCTTGAGTTTTGCGCAGGTGATTGCCGAGTCGCCGGCGATCCTCGGCGAACGCCTCGCGAGCGGGCAAGATGACCTGTTCACGGTGACCTTGAACGGCGAGGAAGAAACCTTCCATCTGTCGCAACGCGCGTTTCGTCTGCAAGGCCAGCAGCACACCCTGTACCTGCTCAAACGCCTCACGCGCGAGCTGTCGCGGCAGGAAGTACAGACCTGGAAAAAAGTCATACGCGTGATCAGTCACGAGCTGAATAATTCGCTTGCACCGATTTCCTCGCTCGCGCATTCCGGGCGTGAACTCGCACGCAAAGGCGATCTCACACGCCTGACGCTGGTGTTCGATACGATCGAAGAACGCACGCGTCATCTCGACAGTTTTATCCGCGGTTATGCCGAGTTTGCCAAGCTGCCGCAGCCACGCCTGAGCGTTGTTGTCTGGTCGCCTTTCATCGACGGACTCGCGCGCCAACATCGCTTTCAACATGTTGGCAGGTTGCCGCCAAACGATGGTTGGTTCGATCGCGCGCAGATCGAACAGGTGCTCATCAACGTGCTGAAAAATGCGCACGAGTCTGGCTCTCCCGCGGATGACGTGTTACTCGAAGTGCTGGATCGCGGCCACGAAGTACGCATCGAAATGCGCGACCGCGGCAGCGGCATGAACGAACAGGTTTTGGCGAACGCACTGGTGCCGTTTTATTCGACCAAACGCAGCGGCACCGGCTTGGGCTTGGCGCTCGCGCGCGAAATCGCCGAAGCGCATGGCGGACGGATTTCGCTGAGCAATCGCGACGGTGGCGGTTTGACAGTCAGCATCACGCTGCCGAACAAAATCGATGCCTGAAAAAATTCCGACGTATACTCGGCGCGACCCGCTTGCTTATACATTGTAGAACACGGAGATTTGCGATGACCCAGATTATTTCGTTGTTGTTGATCGCTCTCGCCATCGTCTTCCTGCTCAAGGCGTTGCGCGTCGTGCCGCAGGGTTATGAGTGGACGGTGGAGCAGTTTGGTCGCTATACGCATACCTTGTCGCCCGGCCTGTCGATACTGGTGCCAATCATGCAAAGCATAGGGCGCAAGATCAACATGATGGAGCAGGTACTGCCCGTGCCGAGCCAAGACGTCATCACACGCGACAATGCCGTGGTCAAGGTCGATGGTGTGGTGTTCTACCAAGTGCTTGATGCAGCCAAGGCGGCGTACGAAGTTTCCAATCTCGAACAGGCGATCCTCGCGCTGGTGATGACCAATATCCGTACCGTGCTCGGCTCGATGGATCTGGACGAATCGCTGTCCAAGCGCGATGTGATCAACGCGCAATTGTTGCGTGTGGTCGATGAGGCGACCCATCCGTGGGGACTCAAGTGCAATCGCATCGAGATCAAGGACATCACGCCGCCGCGCGATCTGGTTGATGCGATGGCGCAACAGATGAAAGCCGAGCGCGTCAAACGCGCGAATATTCTCGAAGCCGAAGGTTTTCGCCAGGCCGCGGTGCTCAAGGCCGAAGGTGACAAGCAGGCGCAGATTCTTTCGGCCGAAGGCAAACGCGAAGCGTCGTTCCGCGATGCGGAGGCGCGCGAGCGTCTGGCCGAAGCCGAAGCAAAAGCCACGGCGATGGTGTCCGAGGCGATCCGCAAGGGCGACATCAACGCGATCAATTATTTCGTCGCGACCAAATATATCGATGCGTTGAAAGCGATGGTCGGTGCGCCGAATCAGAAAATCATGCTGCTGCCGATGGAGGCCACCGGAATTCTCGGTTCGCTCGCCGGCATTGCCGAACTCGCCAAGAGCAGCATCGAACGGCAGCAGGAAGTGAAGGTCGAGACGGCACAAGTTCGTCGTCCCGGCAACACGCCGCCGCAGGCCTGATCGGCGCGAGAACAACATTCGAGGAGAACCCATGTTGATCGATCTCGTAAGCCACTATCCGTGGTGGATCATCGCGCTGGTACTGCTGATCGCCGAGTTGCTCGCGCCCGGATTTTTCATGATCTGGATCAGCCTTGCCGCAGCACTGGTGGGCCTGATTGTGCTGTTGTTACCGACGCTCGGGTTGCTCGGACAAGCGCTGCTGTTTGTCGTGCTGGCGCTGGCGAGTTGCTACGGATATTGGGGCTACGTGCGTCCGCACATGGATCGCCGCAGCGACCAGCCGTTGCTGAATCGGCGCGGCGAACAATTGATCGGCCAGCGTTATGTGCTCGACAGTGCGATCGTCAACGGTCGCGGCAAAGCGCGTGTCGGTGATTCGTTGTGGTTGGTCGAAGGCCCCGATCTGCCGGTTGGTAGTACCGTGGAAGTGCTGGGCGTGGCGGGCACGACCTTGCGCGTGCAGTCGTCCGTAGGCTGACTTTCGGTCAAAGCGCGGTTGCGATTCAGACTGCGGCGATGTGCTTGTGCTTGGCGCGGATCGGCATCTCGCTACCGCTGCCGAACGCATCCTGCCGACGCAGCGCCGCACATTCGCGGCGGCGCTCGTACATCGCCAGATCGGCGCGTTGCAGCGCATTCAAAAGATCGTCGACATCGACAAACTCGGTCACGCCGAACGAGGCTTGCACCATCACATTGCCGGTGCCCAGCAGATCGGTGTTGACGCTGCCGAGCCGCGACCAGAGTTCGGCCGGCTTGAGATCGAACGCGATCAGGAGAAATTCGTCGCCGCCCCAGCGGAACAATTTGTCTTCCGCACGTACGACGTTTTGCACAGCCTTGGCGACGCGAATCAGGGCATCGTCTCCGGCAGCATGGCCGTGGCTGTCGTTGAGTTGTTTCAGGCCGTCGATATCGACCATCGCGACCGTGCCCTTGACTGACAACCGGCCGTCGATCGCAGCATTCAGCAGATGCGAAAATGCTTGTCGATTGTAGGCGTTGGTCAGCGCATCGCGTTCGCCATCGGCACGATAACGCGCGTTGTCATTCACTAGCGCCTTGTTGTGCGCAGCGACATTGCGGTTGCTTTGTTCCAGTACCAAGACTGCACCGCCGAAGCCGAGCAGAAACTCCAGTACCAGATGCGTGGCCGAACTCAATCGCAGCCACGTCATCGGCAATGGAGTGTTGAGCAACATGTTCGAGCCGAAGATCGGCAGATAACTCAGAAATAGCAGGCTCAACAGCACTAGCGCGCCGCGCATGGCGAGCAGGCCGGGGCTGGACTGCATGCGCCCGAACGCGGGCGACAATGCGATCAGCGCGATCAGGAAACAACACGCCAGCACCAGTGATTGGATCAGGAACACCGAACGAAATTGATAACCGATCACCTGCGGCAGCGCCAGCGAAAGCAGTGCCAGTGCGGGGATGATTTTACGCAGGGAATGACGCGGCCAGCGCCGCCCGCTGAAATGCGCGCAGCCTTGAATGATCCACCAGCCGAACATGTATTCGCCGAACATGTACATCGGCAACGTTACCGCGGCAGTGCTTGACACACCTTGTTCGATCAGCAGCGCGAGCAGGGCGCAAGCCAGCGAAAGCCAGCCGTTACTCCACGCCGTGAGCGCGGGGCGAACCGCAACGCGATTCAGCATGAAGCACAATAGCCAAATCAGCGCCGCTCCCAACGCTTGCACGAGGAGTCCGAGCGCTTGCACATTTTCAAAAAGGGAAGACAGTTTGAACGCCCCGGATCAACCTAAAAACGCATCTGCATCGCCATGCCACACAAAAACGATGCAACGAACCAACTCGCACACGCAACGCGAACTCTGTGCGCAGTGCGGAACGACTTCCGTGCGCTAACGCACATAATTCGCGAACGGCGTTTTAATGGTTAGCGTTTGATGCGATGTTGCCGAACAAGTGACCGCAGATAGCGCATCTGCAATCACTTATTACGTGGCTGGTATGTCTGAGGAGTTACAAGGTCTTGCCGATGACATCCTCTTTCAATCGGAAATGCGAATCCAGCGGCTGGGTTTCGCCTTGTTGCAGCGTGGACAAATCGCGAGTGACTGCGAGTTGATTCGTTGTACTCCACGGGCCGGTATGCAACGGCCCCGGCAAAAACGCTTTCCATTCACCGGCGGGGCGCGGCTTTCCGGGCAACTCGACGACATAATTTATCGGTGCGAAAACCGTCGTACCTACGGTCTTGCCGTTCAGTGTTTCGTTGAGATCGTAGTGCCAGTTTTTCGCCGCAGCGATGCCGGATTTTTCGAATAGCGCACGCCAGCGCTCGGCTTCAACTTCGGTTGCCGCGCGGCCATCGAGGCTGGTTTGATAGGGTTGGACATCGATCACGTCGCCGCTCTTATCCAGCTTCAACCAGAGAATCACCTTGGCGCCAAGACGCGCCTGCACCGCCGCCGGCGGATATTTTGGCGCCTGATTTTTCGCCGCCATCTTCGGCTCGCCGAAAATCACGTTGGTAATTTGCAGCGAATAATTATCCTGCTGCGCCGGCACGGCTTTCAGATACAAATGTACCGAGGTTTTTGCAATCACCGCTTTGCCGTCCACCACGATCGGATCAAACGTCCACTTGCGCACATTCTTGTCGACCAATGCACTGATCGCGGGAGCCAGATTGTTTTTCAGCGTGTAATCGAGCACCTGCCCATCAGCGCCGATCCGCACGTCGCCGATAGCTTCGAGCTCAAGCGTCGGCGTACCTTTTTGCGCGAATACCGAAGGCGCGGCGAATGAGAATATCGCGATCGCAGAAAACAGAAATTTGTACGGCTTCATGCCAGGCTCCTTGATGGTTGATGAATTGCGCCCTGTTCGCAGGCATGAATATAACAAAGCCGATGTGGGAGCGGATTATGGCTTTTTCAGATGTGATTGGTTTGGATAATGATTTTCCGCGCAAAGTCATTGCGTCTGAAATTCATTTTTGAGTCGGCTGCTCGGAGTGAATAGCGCCTCCGCATCGACAGACACCACCAGCAATCTTGGCGAAAGCGTGAGTTTGCGTTGCAATGAGTTTGCGTTGCGTTGCGGAAGGAAGTGGGGTGATGGCAAAAGACGGAATTGGCGCAGAAGGCGCGAGTCTTGGTTGCCACCAACGCTGCGAAGGGCAGTTGACGCGTGGAATGCCACCCTGGGCAGCGCGGCCAAATCATTGATTCAGCGGAGCCATTGATACGATGGTGCCGAGTGAGGGATTTGAACCCCCGACCTTTGGTTTACAAAACCACTGCACTACCACTGTGCTAACCCGGCGTGTATCGGGGCGCGTATTCTAACGAAAGTTTGGCGTGAATGGGTGATCGGCGTCGTAGATGCGGGCGTCCTTGCCCGGTTCGCCTCGCGGCGAGTGCATCGTGCGCATGCGGTTTTCGCGCTACGGAATGCGCAGCAGCTGGCCCGGATAAATCTTGTCGGGGCTGCTCAGCATCGGCTTGTTGGCTTCGAAAATTTTCGGATAATCGTTGGCGTTGCCATACATCGCCTTGGCAATCGCCGACAGCGTATCGCCGGATTTCACCGTGTACATGCGAGATTGCGCAGCCGGCTGCGCGACGGTAATGTTGTCATCGACCTTGCTCACGCCCGCGATATTGCCGGCGGCGAGGATCAGTTTTTCCTTGTCGGCCTGAGTCGCGGCGCTGCCCGAAAGTTTGACTGTGCCGTCCACAAAAACCACGTTGACGTCACTCGCGTCGAGCTTCTGTTTGGCGACCTGATCGTGAATGCTGGTGGCCGCATCGGTGGCGCTGCCGATCAGCTTGGCGCCGGCTTCTTTGACGAAATCGAATATGCCCATGATGAACTCCTGTAGTTGCTGGTTGTGGATGTGTTGAAGGTGACTCGGCGGCAATCAGCGCCGCGTGAACGCGCTAAGCAAGCTGCCCGCGGCTGCCATGAGGCCGCCCAATCCGGGACCGCCATTCTGGCTACCCAGCACGGAGGTGAGCATGTCTGAAATCCCGCCACCGCTTTGCTGCGTGCGCTGTACATCCTGACTCAGCACGCCGCCGACTCCGTTCGGATCGAGGCCATGACGCTGGCTCATGTTGCTGAGCGCGCTGAGCACCAGCGGCGCGAGAATTGCCATGAGCTGTCCGGAATTCTGCGTTCCCAAGCCGGTCGCCTGACCCAATCCTTGTGCCGCGTTGCTCTGGTTGTTGCCGAAGATATGGCTGAGGATGGCGCCGCCCATTGCACCCATGTTGCTGCCCGCGCCGCCACCGCCGCCGAGCAATCCACCGAGCAGGCTGCCTAAATCGGTGCCCGCGTGTGCGCCGAGAGCATCGTGCAGATCCTGCGCGCCCTGCGGCGTGCTGGCGTTCTGGCTCAATCCGCCAACGATCAGCGGCAGCGCGTGTTCGATAGCGTTGCGCGCCTGATCGGGATCGGTGCCGAGCTGGCTGGCAATCGCATCGATGTGCTGCTGGTCGAGCTGGCCCATTACATTGTCAATCAGACTGTTCATTGGTGTTGGCCTGTCGTTGGGGCTGGGATAAATCAGACGCGCAGACTAGCATCGCTCGCGGCTGAGGATTGCAAGAATTTGTGAACCTTTCAACGCGACATTGCTGCGATTTTTCGTCATTGTATGCTTGCCGCCATTTGACGATAATTTTGCCTCGATCGATATTACGCCCACTTTCGCCGCCATTGTAATCCTGTCGGAAGAATCGAAATCCGAACCGCTAGACCAGCAGCCATTGCCATGCATCGTCTCCCGGAAAAGCTGCAGATGCGTTACGCCGCCTCGCTGGCGCAGAAGCACGCAGAACTGTCGCTCGTATGGGCGGCGCTGCAAGCGCATCCCGATGATATTGCGCCGCGCGAAGAACTCAATATCCGCCTGCATCACCTGAGCGGATCGGCCGGCGCCTACGGTTATTGGCGCCTCGGCGACGTCGCGCGACGGCTGGATGAGCGCATGCGCGACTGGCTCGAAACCGCGCCGGCGTTGCGCGGTTCGACGCACGAATTGGTCGAGAGTTTGCGTATCGATATCGCGCTGTTGCTCGAGGAACTGATGCATCCGCAATCGCCGGAAACGTGACTCGGTAGTGTGGAATAAAGCGATGAAGTTGCGCCTGCGCTAGACCTCACGAAACGCGATATTGCAGCCAATCGCAACGATGCAGACAAGGTTTGCCGGCGTTGCGTGCTTGTTGCCAACTGCACGATGCAGCTATGCTGCCGCGCCGTCGCCTGCGTTGCGCAGGCCGGCGGAATCGATTGCCGGATCGATTCCACTCCCAGCGATTTTTTGCCATGAGCAATTTCCTTCCCGTTTCCCTGATAGGCGTTCCCACCGATATCGGTGCCGGTCATCGTGGTGCATCGATGGGGCCGGAAGCCTTGCGTGTGGCGGGTTTGACCGCCGCGTTGATCGATCGCGGCCTGGATGTCATCGACCGCGGCAATCTGTCCGGGCCGGTCAATCCGTGGCAGCCACCGTACGACGGTTATCGCCATCTGCCCGAGGTGATTGCGTGGAATCGCGCGGTGATGCTCGCGGTCGCAGCGGAGCTGAAACTGCAGCGCATGCCGATCATGCTCGGCGGCGATCATTGCCTCGCCATCGGCTCGATCACTGCGGTCGCGCAACACTGCCGCGATATCGGCAAACGGCTGGTGGTGGTTTGGCTGGATGCGCATGCGGATTTTAATACCAGTGCGATTACGCCTTCGGGAAATATCCATGGCATGCCGGTCGCGTGCTTGTTCGGCCATGGCCCTGATGCGTTGACGCGCCTCGGCGGTAGCACGCCGGTGCTAAGTACGGACCAATTGCGCCAAGTTGGTATCCGTTCGGTCGACGCCGGCGAAAAGCGTCTGGTCAAGGAAGTTGGATTGGATATTTATGACATGCGCTACATCGACGAAATCGGCGTCAAGCGCTCGATGGAAGAGGTGTTATCCGGGCTGGATAAAAACACCCATCTGCATTTGAGTTTTGATGTCGATTTTCTCGATCCGGCGATCGCGCCCGGCGTCGGCACGACCGTGCCGGGCGGGCCGAATTATCGCGAAGCACAGCTGGTGATGGAGATGATCGCCGATACCGGTTTGCTCGGCTCGCTGGATATCGTCGAGCTGAATCCGGCGTTCGACGTGCACAACCAGACCGCCGCGCTGGCCGTTGATCTGGTCGAAAGCCTGTTCGGCAAATCGACCTTGATGCGCGAGTAACGCATCAAGGTCGTCCGGTATTGCTAAATATCAGGATGCCGGATCCGGCACAAATCCCTGCGGAAACGGTTGCGGTTCACTCGCGATCGGCTTCGGCAGCGGGATGACACCACGCGCGACGAGGTTGTGGTAACTGTCGTACCAGATCGAAACGACTTCGTTCGGCTGCGCTCCAGCACGCTCGAAATTGGTGTAACTCACATACGACGATTCGCGCGCGCCGTGTCCGGTGCCGAGTGATTCTTCACGTTTTTCCGCGCGTTGCGCGAGCCGTCCCTCGGCCGCTTGCTGCATCGGCGCGGGCGAGCTCGTAGCCTTCGCTGCGCCAGCCGCATTGCTGGCGGGTGGTGATGCAGCGGCGGTATCGGCGGTTGCATTTTGTGCATCTGCGCGTTGCCTTTTGGCACTGCTCATGTCGGCGTCGTCCCGCGCCGATTCGGTTTCGTAGCGTGGTTGAGTGGCGGCGATCTTGTCTTCGTGCCAGACCGGCTTTTGTTTCTCGCGGAATACCGCCACGCCGATCACGCCGACATTGTTCGCGCGGCCGGTGCGCGCCGCGTAACTGTTGCTGAGTGCGGTGAAATTGAACTGCGCGACTTCGGACACACTTTTGCGCCAGCCAGTGATTTCGGTGCTTTGGTACGGCGCAAGTACGTAGCCGGTCTGCTCGGCATTGGCGGTCTCGCCGCTGACCGCGTTCACGCCATCCACCGACAACACTGCCATCACGCGTTCACCGGTGCGATTGCTCATGTGCACCGAATAACGATGGCCGGGAATGCCCACGACATACAGTTTGCCGTCGCTTGTCAGCGGGCTCAGGGTGGCGCCGGTATCGCGATCGACCAGACTGAGATCGAGCAGCGATCCGGCATGCAACGATCCGCAAGACAGCAGTGATGCGGCGAATAACGGCAACAGACTTTTCATGACGCACTCCATCGGGTTGAGGTGCGAAGTGAAACGTGGCGGTGGCGCACTCGGGGTTAAGTGAATCCGCATCCATTACACTAAGCGGGTTATTCACGGCTTCGACATAGGTTTATGAGCAGCAAAAGTCACCTTACCGGCATTACCACGTCGGGCACACCGCACCTCGGCAACTATGTCGGCGCGATTCGTCCGGCGATAATCGCGAGTCAGCAACCCGGCGCGAGTTCGTTTTATTTTCTCGCGGATTACCATGCGCTGATCAAATGCGACGAGCCGGAGCGCATCCAGCGTTCGACCCTGGAAATTGCTGCGACGTGGCTCGCGCTCGGCCTTGATCATGAAAAAGTATACTTTTACCGGCAGTCGGATATTCCGGAAATTCCCGAGCTGACCTGGCTGCTGACCTGCGTCACCGCAAAAGGTTTGTTGAATCGCGCGCATGCCTACAAGGCGGCGACCGATGCCAATCGCGCGAACGAGGAGGACATCGACGCCGGCATCAACGCCGGCCTGTACATGTATCCGGTGCTGATGGCCGCCGACATTTTGATGTTCAACGCCGCACGTGTGCCGGTCGGGCGCGACCAGATTCAGCACATCGAAATGGCGCGCGATATCGGCCAGCGTTTTAATCACATGTATGGCGAACATTTTGTGCTGCCGGAAGCGGTGATCGAGGAAAACGTCGCGACCTTGCCCGGCCTCGATGGCCGCAAGATGTCGAAGAGTTACAACAACACCATTCCGCTGTGGTTGCCGCAGAAGGAGTTGAAAAAAGCGATACTCGGCATCGTCACGAATTCGCAAACGCCGGGCGAGGCGAAAGATCCGAACGAGTCACACGTGTTCACGTTGTACCAGGCGTTTGCGAGCGCGGAAGAAACCGCGGCGATGCGTGTCGCCTTTGCCGAAGGCATCGGTTGGGGCGATGCCAAACAGAAACTTTTCGAGCGCATCGACAGCGAATTGAGCGAGGCGCGCGTACGTTACGAAACCTTCATAGCGCAGCCTGAAGAAATCGAAACGATCCTGCTCGCCGGCGCTGCGAAGGCGCGCGAAATCGCTACGCCGTTGATGACAAAATTGCGTGCGTCAGTGGGATTGCGCCGGTTGATCAAGGCGCCGGTGGTGGTTGCGAATGATCCTGCGCGTGCGGAGACGGGAGCAATCGCCGCACCGAGCGAAGTAGGCGCGCCGCGAAAACTCGCGCGCTTTATTTCCTACCGCGAGAAAAGCGATCA
Organism: Pseudolysobacter antarcticus; assembly: GCF_004168365.1. Taxonomy (GTDB): domain Bacteria; phylum Pseudomonadota; class Gammaproteobacteria; order Xanthomonadales; family Rhodanobacteraceae; genus Pseudolysobacter; species Pseudolysobacter antarcticus. The sequence goes on along the minus strand of NZ_CP035704.1, from coordinate 3,897,125 downwards.
CAAGTTTTATTACAAGGTTGCCGCCGCCGACGGCACGCTGCTATTGCAAAGCGTACCTTTCGCCACGCCGCAGGAAAGCGGGCGCGCGATCATCGTGCTCAAATCTATTCACGCGAATGAGCTGATTACGCCATCAAGTGGCGCGGAGTGGCAGGTGCATTCCAGCGATGGAAAGTTACTCGGCACGAGTGTCGATCCTGAGCGTTTGCGCAGCGAACTCGAAAACCTGCGGCTGAGCGAGGGCTAGGTCATGCGTTACCTCGCCCTGCTGTTGCAGTTGCCGCTGTTCGCGATTTTTGTGTGGATTTATTTGACCGTGCCGCGTGATCTCGCACGCACTCCGGCGCGTCGCCTGTTCGACATCGCCGCCATTCTGCTGGCGCTGCTGGCCAGCGTTCTGGCGATGCTGTTTGCCTACGATGCCGACATCGGCCACGTTGGTTTGATCTGGAAACAGGTCGCCGCGGTACTCGCCGCGTTTCATTCGTTTCCGCTGGTGCTGGCGATTGCGTGGTTCACGCGCGGGCGGGTTTTTGGTGTTGCGCAGAAATAAAAACTAGTCGTCATCCCAGCGCAGGCTGGGATGACGAGCAAGAAACAACGAGGTCGAAACTCTCGGCGCGACTATTGCGGCAACGCCAGATCGTCGAGTATGCCCTTGAGAAAGCGCGCCGCCTCGCCGCCGGTACATGCGCGGTGATCAAAGGTCAGTGACAGCGGCACGATGCGATGCGTCGCAATTCCGCCCATCACCGCCACCACTTCATGACGCAACTTGCCGACCGCGATGATCGCGACACACGGCGGCACGACCACGGGCGTGGCGTAACGTCCGGCGAACACGCCGAAGTTCGACAGCATGATCGTGTAGCCCTTGAGTTCTTCGGGCGCAATCGAGCGGTCGCGGACCTGATCGCGCAGGCGATTCAAACCCGTGCGAATGCTCGCGGCGTCCAGCATATCGGCGTTGCGCAGCGCGGGCACGAACAAGCCTTCTTCGCTGTCGACGGCAATACCAACGTCAACACGTTGATGCAGCGTGCGTGTGGAATTTTCCGAGTCGAACCACGCATTGAGCGCAGGTTCGATACGCGCGGCCACCACCAGCGAACGCACCAGTCGCGCCATGATGTCGTTGCCAGGCTGCCACGCGTGGATATCGGCATCGTCGGTCAAGGTTGCCGGCACGACAGCAGCATGCGCCGCGGCCATGATGCGCGCCATATTGCGGCGCACGCCGCGCAGTGGTTCGGGTTGACCGAACGCGACATTGCCGGGCGGCGCGGTGCGCATTGGTTTGCCCGCGGCCGAGAGCGGCGCGGCGATACGTGCCGCCGGCGCTGCGATACTGGTTGTTGCGGCGGCGATCGCTGCGCTGGCAACGGCAGGCGGCGCCGGATTGCGCGGTGCTTGTGTCGCCGCGGGTGAGGCCGAAAAACCTTTCAGATCCTGCAGCGTCACCACACCACCGGCGCCGCTTGGTGTCACGCGCGCCAGATCGATGCCGAGTTTTTTCGCGAGTGCGCGCACCACCGGCATCGCCTTGATGCCGCCGACCGAGGTCGCCTGTTCGCTGACGATACGATCGCTGGATTCCATCGCGCCAACCACGGTGCCGCTGTCGCCGCCCGCGGCAGGTGCGGCAGATTTTGCGGCGCTCGATGGCGCTGCTGGCGCAGGCGCCGCGGCTTGCGATTTCGCTGGCGCGGCATGTTGATGGCCGGTATCTTCGGCATCCGCGCGTTGCGGCATGCTCGCATCGAGTTCGAAACTTGCTAGCGGCGCGCCGGTGGCGATCACGTCGCCAGCCTTGCCGAACAGCTTGGTCACCTTGCCGGAAAACGGCGACGGCACGTCGACCACGGCCTTTGCTGTTTCCATCGATACCAGCGCATCATCGAGCTTGACCGTGTCGCCTTCGCGCACATGCCACTCGACGATTTCGGCGTCCGGCAAACCTTCACCGAGATCGGGTAGGTTGAAATTTTTCATGGCATCGTCCTAAAAATTATTTCGACAAAATCCGGCGGCGCAACAGTTGCGCATCAGGAAAAAGCGAGCACGCGTTTCACCGCAGCGAGTATGCGCGGCACGCTCGGCAGCTGTTTCATTTCCTGGCGGAACAGCGGCATCGGAATATCGTAGCCGGTGACGCGCTCGACCGGCGCGCGCAGATCGAACATCGCCTTTTCGGCGAGCTGTGCGGCGATCTCCGCGCCGATACCACCGCTGCGCGTTGCTTCGTGGATGATCACGCAACGGCCGGTCTTGCGCACCGATTCGTGGATCGTATCGAAGTCCAGCGGCTTGACCGTGGCGACGTCGATCACCTCGGCGCTGATGCCTTCGAGCGCGAGCGCGTCGGCCACTTCCAGCGTTTCCTTGACGTGTGCGCCCCAGGTCACAAGGGTCACGTCGCTGCCGTCACGCAATACAAAACACACGTCCAGCGGCAACGCTTCGCCGTCGTCGGCGACTTCTTCCTTGTACTGGCGATAGATGCGTTTCGGCTCGAAAAAAATCACCGGATCGGGATCGCGAATGGCCGCCAGCAACAAGCCGTAAGCACGACTCGGCGAAGACGGAATCACCACGCGCAAGCCCGGCATGTGCGCGAACAAGGCTTCGTTTGCTTCGGAATGATGTTCCGGCGCGCGGATGCCACCGCCCCACGGCGCGCGGATCACCATCGGACAACTCATGCGACCGCGCGTGCGGTTGCGCAGGCGTCCGGCGTGGCACGCGATCTGCTCGATCATCGGATAGATGAAACCTTCGAATTGCGCTTCCGCGATCGGGCGCATGCCCATCGCCGACGCGCCGACGGTGAGGCCGGCGATGGTGGTTTCATCAAGCGGCGTATCGATCACGCGCTCCGGCCCGAAACGTTGCTGTAGGCCGACGGTGGCGCGAAACACGCCGCCGTTCACGCCGACGTCTTCGCCGAGCACGAACACCGACGGATCGGCGGTCATCTCGTAAGCCAGCGCCATCGTCACGGCTTCGATCAAGGTAATTTGTGGCATGGTATTTTCGTCTGAATGTGGTCGTCGTTCACGCGATCAAACGCGTCTCGTTGGCGGGCCGTATGCGCCTCAGCTGCTTTTCTGATCCCACGACATCGCGTGTGCGCGCTGCTCGGCCAGGTCGTGCGGCAAGCTCGCGAATACATCGTCGAACATCACTTCGACGCCTTGTGATCGGGTTTCCAGATAGGCCTCGATCTCGCTGTCGACCTGATGCGCGCATTCGGCTTTCCAGTCGGTTTCGCGCTGGTCGTTCCATGCGCCGATGCCAGTCAAATACAAACGCAAACGCTTCAGCGGATCGCGCTGCCACGCGGCTTGCACTTCGGCGTCGTCGCGATAACGGCGCGCGTCGTCGGCGGTGGTGTGGTCGGACAAACGATAGGTGATTGCCTCGATCACTGCGCCGCCGCTGCCGGCACGCGCGCGTTGCAACGCGCTTTCCATCGCGGCGCGTACCGCGATCACGTCGTTGCCGTCGACCTGGATGCTCGGCAAGCCCGCGGCGATCGCTTTTTGGGCGAGGGTTTTCGCGCCGCTCTGGGCGCGGCGTGGTGTCGAGATCGCCCAGCCATTGTTGACGATCACCGAAACGTACGGCAAATCCATCGCGCCAGCGGCATTGATCGCGGCATAAAAATCCGCCTTCGAAGTACCGCCATCACCACAAATACTGACCGCGACGCGCGCCTCTTTGCGCGTCTTGAACGCGAGCGCGGCACCGGCGGCATGCAGGCATTGCGTACCGATCGGCACGCACCACGCGAAGTCATGCGCGGGGCCGCTGAAATCGCTGCCGCGTTCGTCGCCGCCCCAGTACAACAACACTTCGCGCATCTTCACGCCGCGCCAGAATTGCGCGCCGTATTCGCGATACATCGGCGCGAACACGTCTTCCTCGCGCATCGCCGCCGCCACGCCGATATGCGCGGCTTCGTGGCCGAGGCACGACGCGTACGTGCCGAGCTTGCCGGTGCGCTGCAGTGCGATCGACTTGGTGTCGAACACACGTGTGAGCGCCATGCGCTTGTACATCTCGACAAGAATCTGCGCATCGCGCGCAAACGCCGGCAAGTCATTGCGCAGCAGTTTGCCTTCCTGATCTAGGTATTGCAGATATTCGATTTCGAACTTGGCTACGACAGACATTTCGCCTCCGGCTACGTGGCGGCTAGATACCAGCCTGTGCGAAACATGGCAAGCCACGGCGCAGCACAACAGGCGGGATTCGAGCTGTGAAAAGGGGGGATTCCGTCATCGTGTCGGCGGGCCAACCGGTTGCGGATGAAAATTTGCGACAGCATACATCTTCGACTCGACTTGCTGGCGATGTCGGCGATGGATGCACGCGCAAGCATGCCGGTGCATCGGTTAGCATGGGGTTATTCAAATGTGATGGTTGGTCATGACCCAGGAAAATCAACGCGCGCTCGAATCCGGCATCGAACTGGACCTGCGCAATCGCCTCAGCTATCAGGGTTACCTGCAGCTCGATCAATTGTTGTCGGCGCAAAAGCCGCTGAGCGATCCGCCGCACCACGATGAAATGCTGTTCATCATTCAGCACCAGACCTCGGAGCTGTGGCTCAAACTGATCGTGCACGAGCTGAAAGCCGCGCTGACAAACTTGCAGGCCGACCGGCTCGATCCGTGCCTGAAAATTCTCGCCCGCGTGAAGCAGATCCAGCGCCAGTTGTTCGAGCAGTGGGCGGTGCTGGAAACGCTGACGCCGAGCGAGTATTTGCAATTTCGCGATGTGCTCGGGCCGGCTTCGGGATTCCAGTCGCTGCAATATCGCATGGTTGAGTTTTTGCTCGGCAACAAGAACGCGGCGATGACTGCGGTGTTCGATTACGACCCGGTGCGCCAAGCCGAGCTGCGTGCGGTGTTGCATGCACCGAGTTTGTACGACGAGTTTTTGCGGTATCTCGCGCGGCACGGACATGCGATTCCATCATCCTGCATCGAACGCGATTTCACCCTGCCGCATCAGCGTAATGCCGAGCTGATCGGCGTGTTCAAGCGCATCTACGAAAACACCCACGAGTTCTGGGCCGACTATCACTTGTGCGAACAATTGGTCGATGTCGAGGAAAGTTTCCAGCTCTGGCGTTTTCGCCATATGAAAACCGTCGAGCGCATCATCGGCCATCGCCGCGGTACCGGCGGTTCATCTGGCGTGGGATTTTTGCAGAAGGCGCTGGAGCTGACGTTTTTCCCCGAACTGTTCGAGGTGCGTACGGTACTGGAATCGCGCTGATCGACGTGGTTTCGCGGCGTATCACGAGGCACGCTCGATCGTGCAGCATTCTTGTGCAACTGCGTCTGTCACGCGGCGGCGCAACATGTAATTTGTTTGACTAGGTCACGGCCAGCGGTTAAACGTTGCGGCTGTAGTTAACGCCACGGCGAATTTGGCCGCTGGTAATCATCTGGGTTCAGCCGCCGGCGCGCGGCATCACGGGAGCATTCAATGTCATCAACCAGCGCCACGGCGAACGACGCCACGCCACACCACAACCTACCCGAATTCCCGCAAATGATGGGACATCCACGGCCGTTGTGGATGTTGTTCATGACCGAATTCTGGGAACGTTTTTCGTTCTATGGCATGCGCTGGGCGCTGACGCTGTACATCGTCGCGCAATTTTTCAGTGGCGATTCCACCGGCGAGGCCTATGCCAATCGCACTTACGGCGCGTATCTCGCGCTGGTATATGCCGCAGGTTTGTTCGGCGGCTACATCGCCGATCGATTGATCGGTCACCAGCGATCAATCCTGATCGGCGCCGTCGTCATGGGCGCCGGCTTGTTTGTGATGATGGTGCCGAACCAACAGGTTTTTGTGCTCGGCCTTTCGCTGGTCATTATCGGTAACGGCATGTTCAAGCCGAATATCTCGACGATGGTCGGTGAGCTTTACAAACAAGGCGACTATCGCCGCGATGCAGGCTTCACGATTTTCTACATGGGCATCAACGCCGGAAGTTTTTTCTCGCCGATACTCACCGGCTGGCTCGCCAGTGTGGTCACCAATACGCCGCTGGAGCAGAACTACAAGGTGGTGTTTGCCGCCGCCGGCGTCGGCATGGCACTGAGCTTCTTCTGGTTCTGGTTTGGTCGGCGCCAGTTGCATGGCATCGGTGGACCACCAGCGGGCGCGGGAGGCAAACGCGCGCTCAGTCTGGTGGCTGGGTATCTGCTTCTCGGCGTGCCGCTGGTGTATTTCCTGATCGCCCAACTCGGCGCCACTGCGCTGGCGTGGGTACTGCTCGCACTTTTTATCGGCCTTGCGGTGATGTTGCTGATCGAAGGCATGCGCGAAGGCAAGGTTGCGCGCGACAAGGTAATCGCGATGCTGATCATTTTCACGTTCAATGCGCTGTTTTGGATGTTCTTTGAGCAGGCCGGCAGTTCGTTCAATTTTCTTGCCGAGAAAATCGTGCATCGCGATTTCGGCAACTGGGAATTTTCAATCGCGTGGTTCCAGGCGGTTAATCCGTTGGCGATCATCGTGCTCGCGCCGATCGTTGCGTGGATCTGGGTACGTCTGGGTCAACGCGGCGCCGAACCCTCGATTCCGCGCAAGTTCGGACTCGGTCTGATCGGTAACGGGCTCGCGTTTCTGTTGTTGATGTATGCGCTGACGCATCTGGTGGACGCACAAAGCAAGATTCCGTTCTGGACGCTGTTCATGGTGTATGTGATCCAGTCAGTCGGTGAGCTTTGTTTGTCGCCGATCGGTTTATCGATGGTGACCAAGCTCGCGCCGCCGCGTTACGTCGCGTTTGCCATGGGCGGATGGTTTTTGTCGATCGCCAACGGCAATAATTTTTCCGGCATTTTTGCCGGCGCAGTGAGCGGCGAAACCGGCATGACCACGACCTCGGCGCTAAGCGGCTACACGTTCGGATTCTGGTCGCTGATGGCCGCGGGTGTGTTGTTGTTCCTGATCGCGCCTTTGATCAACCGGCTGATGCACGGGATCAAATGACGGCGGCATCATTCTCGTATTTGATCGGCATTGCGGATTGATCGAATGCGGCGATGAAAAACGGCGACCCTGGTGGTCGCCGTCTTATTTTGTTGTAACCGCGGCGTTCATCGCGAAGACGCCTTCGGTGCCGAGCTTGATCAATATTTTTTCGAGCCACGCGCGTTCTTCCGCATCCAGAGTCGAGAGTAACTGGCGTTCGTGTTCGAGCGCGGCGGGCGCCACCTGGTCGTAGATTTTCCAGCCCTTGGTTGTCAGTGCGAGCACCGAGCGGCGTTTGTCGAGATCCGCCAGCGTGCGCTTGACGCGGCCGGCCTGCACTAATCGTGTCAGCGCGCGGCTGACCGCGACCTTGTCCATCGCCGTGCGCACCGCGACATCAACCGCGGATAAACCCTCGTAACGCCCGAGTACGGCCATCACGCGCCATTCGGTCACGCTGAGTTCGAAACGCTGTTCGTACTCGCGCGCGATCGCTTGGCTAATCGTGTTGGACAGGATCGACAGCCGATACGGCAGGAAACGCTCGAGCTCAAGCACGTGATGTTCGGTCATGTTGCATCGTTCCTTGCAAATGGTTTCAAATGAAACTATAAAGCATTCCACGACGGGCGCAAGTTGCGCCGAATCCTGTTTCGGAGTTCGCCATGAATGCTCAGGTCAAACCACAGAATGCCGCTGTCACCTATCCTAACCCGATGGGCATCGACGGATTCGAATTTGTCGAATTTGCCGCGCCCGATGCCACGCAACTGCATGTGCTGTTTCGCAGCATGGGTTTCGCCGCCACGGCCAAACACAAACACAAGAACATCACCCTGTATCGTCAGGGCGAATGTGTGTTCTTGATCAACGAAGAAGCCGATTCGTTCGCCGCCGATTTCGCCAAATCGCATGGCCCGAGCGCGTGCGGTTTTGCGATTCGCGTCAACGATGCCGCGAGCGCGTATCAGCGCGCGCTGGACAACGGCGGCGAAGAATTCACCGACAAGGCCGATAGCCGCGCGTTGCCGGTACCGATCATCAAGGGCATCGGCGATTGCATGTTGTACCTGGTCGATTCTTATGGCGCCAAAGGCAGCGTGTATGCCGATGAATTTGTGCCGATCACCGGTGCCGACCAGCATCCGAAAGGTTTCGGCCTGACCTTCATCGACCATCTCACGCACAACTTGTATTTCGGCAACATGGCGAAATGGTCGGATTATTACGAGCGCATTTTCAACTTCCGCGAAATCCGCTATTTCGATATCAAGGGCGCCAAGACCGGGCTGGTGTCGAAAGCGATGACTGCACCGGACAACATGGTGCGCATTCCGTTGAATGAATCGTCCGATCCGAAATCGCAGATCAACGAATACCTCGACCTGTACAAGGGCGAGGGCATCCAGCACATCGCGTTGTTCACCGATAATATCTACGAATCGGTCGAAGCGATGCGTGTCGCCGGTGTGGCGTTTCTCGATACGCCAGATAGCTATTTCTCAGTCATCGACGAACGCATTCCGAACCATGGCGAAGACGTGCCGCGCATGCGCAAGAACAAGATCCTGATCGACGCCGACAAGGAAACGCATAAGCAATTGTTGCTGCAGATTTTCACCCAGACCAATGTCGGTCCGATCTTTTTCGAAGTGATCCAGCGCAAGGGCAACGAAGGTTTCGGCGAAGGCAACTTCACCGCGTTGTTCGAGGCGATCGAACGCGATCAGCAAGCGCGCGGCGTGCTGTAATAGCGGTGGGCGAACTTTTGCGATCGTAGTGACAGGCGAAGGGAACGAGGGTGTCGATGAATTCTGCGAACGGTTATCTGAGCGGTTTTGGTAACGAATTTGCGACCGAGGCATTGCCCGGCGTGTTGCCGGTCGGGCAGAATTCGCCGCAGAAAGTGGCGCACGGTTTATATGCCGAGCAGATTTCCGGCACCGCGTTCACCGCTCCGCGCCACAGCAATCGGCGCAGCTGGTTGTATCGCATCCGGCCGGCGGCCATGCACCATCCGTTCCGCCAGTGCGAGGCGGGCGCCGGATTCCATAATCGTTTCGACGAAGTACCGCCATCGCCAAACCAGTTGCGCTGGGATCCGTGGCCGATTCCGTTCATGCCAACCGATTTTGTCGATGGCCTGATCACGATCGCCGGCAACGGTAGCGCGGCCACGCAAAGCGGCGTCGGCATTCATGTCTACACCGCCAACACATCGATGATCGGGCGTTTTTTCTACAACGCCGACGCCGAAATGCTGATCGTGCCGCAGCTGGGTCGCCTGCGCGTTGCCACCGAACTCGGTGTGCTGGATGTCGCGCCGCTGGAGATTGCAGTGATTCCGCGCGGGATTCGGTTTCGCGTCGAGTTATGCGATCCGCAAGCACGCGGATATGTGGCAGAAAATTTCGGCGCAACATTGCGTTTGCCCGAGCTGGGTGCGATCGGTTCAAACGGCTTGGCCAACGCGCGCGACTTCCTCACACCCGTGGCGGCCTATGAAGATATCGACGGCGAATTCGAACTCATCGCGAAATTCCACGGCAATCTGTGGACCGCGACGATCGATCATTCGCCGCTTGATGTCGTCGGCTGGCATGGCAACCATGCGCCGTACAAATACGATCTGACGCGTTTCAACGCGATCGGCAGCATCAGTTTTGATCATCCCGATCCGTCGATTTTCACCGTGCTCACATCGCCATCGGATACCGTGGGTACGGCTAATCTCGACTTCGCGATTTTCCCGCCGCGCTGGCTCGTGGCCGAACACACGTTCCGCCCGCCGTGGTTCCATCGCAATATCGCCAGCGAGTTCATGGGCCTGATCCACGGCGCCTACGACGCTAAGGCCGGTGGCTTCGTGCCCGGCGGCGCATCGTTGCATAACTGCATGAGCGGGCATGGCCCGGATGCGGCGAGTTTCGAAAAGGCCTCCGCCGCCGATACGAAAAAGCCCGATCATATCCAGGATACGATGGCCTTCATGTTCGAGACCCGCAATGTGATCTGCCCGACGCGCCAGGCGCTCGACTCCGCGCAGCTGCAGAAAGATTATTCATCGTGCTGGGATGGCTTGCGCAAGAATTTCAGTGCGCCTGCGACACCATGATGCGTACCGTGCGAAACACATTTCTGGCAGGCGTGATGATAGTGGTCGCTGGTTGTGCGGGCGCTCCGATGCTGACTGAACAAGGCGAAAACTGGTATCACGATGCGCATTGGGAAAATGTCGTAGTGGCTCAGGCTGAACTCGATTCCGAGCCGCACCATTCGCCGCTGTTTTACGCCACGCGCGATGCAGCAGGCGAGGGCGCGCGCAATTGCTGGCCGTTACTACCCGAGCATCAGTCGGCGCGACGTCTCTTGCTGACCGAGCACGCCGCCGGTAGGCCCATGTTTTGTTCCGCGGCAAGCATGGATGTCGACTCCTACATAGGCTGGGGAACGAGCAGTTCGGTCGACGGCACGTTTTATCTTTATCGCTACGACAGCAGTCCATGTGGCGGATATGGCAAGTGCACATTTGTGCTGCGTCGTCGTCGTTGCGAGCAACTTGATGTGATACCGGATGATCCCACGGCACTGCCGGCCCACATTTGCGTGAAGCCCGAGTTTTGAGCTTGCGCGATATTTTTCAGGAAAACACACAATGAAACTCGCTTCACTCAAACAAGGTGGCCGCGACGGCACGCTGATCGTGGTCAGTCGCGATCTCACACGCGCCGTGCGCGCGAGCGATATCGCGACAACGCTGCAGGCCGCGCTGGAAAACTGGGACGACACCGCGCCGCGACTGAATGCATTGTCCGAAGTGCTGAACGCCGAGGGTGATTGGCCGCAACATTTTAATGCCGGCGAAAAACCTTTCGATCTGGATATCGCGGCACTCGCCGCGCCGCTGCCGCGCGCTTACGAGTTCGTCGACGGCAGCGCGTATCTGCCGCATGTCGAACGCGTGCGGCGTGCGCGTAACGCCGAAGTGCCGGCGAGTTTCTACGTCGATCCGCTGATGTATCAGGCGACCAGTGCAGGGTTTCTCGGACCGCACGATCCGGTGCTGGTGACCAGTGAAGACTACGGTATCGACCTCGAAGCCGAAGTGCTGGTTATCACCGACGACGTGCCGATGGCGGTCACGCCAGAGCAAGCCGCGTCTCACATTCAGCTGATCGGTTTGCTCAACGATGTATCGCTGCGCAATTTGATTCCGAACGAACTCGCGAAAGGCTTCGGTTTTGTGCAGTCCAAGCCGCGCTCGGCATTGTCACCGGTGTTTGTGACGCCCGATGAACTCGGCGCGGCATGGCTCGACAGCAAGGTGCATTTGCCGTTGCTGAGTCACATCAATGGTGTCTGGTTCGGCGCGCCGGAAGCTGGCAATGACATGCAATTCAGTTTTGCCGAACTGGTCGCGCATGTGGCGAAAACGCGTCCGCTCGGTGCGGGTACGATCGTCGGTTCCGGCACGATTGCGAATCAGGATACGAGTCTCGGCGCATCGTGCCTCGCCGAAAAACGCACGCTCGAAGTGCTCGACGGCGGCAAGCCGACCACGCCGTTTCTGAAATTCGGCGACTGCGTGCGTATCGAAATGCTGGACCGTGATGGTGCAAGTATTTTCGGTGCGATCGAACAGTGCGTCACGCAATATAATCCCGCGAAATAACTGCGGCGGCGTGCGAGACAACCTTCACTGCCCCGACCCACACTCAGGCGCACAACGATGAAATCCGGACTCACTCTTTTCGGTTATTGGCGTTCGAGCGCGGTTTATCGTGTGCGCATCGCGTTGAATCTCAAAGGTCTCGAATACCGCAACTTGCCGGTGCATCTGATCGAGAACGGCGGCGAACAGCACAAACCAGAATTCCGTGCGCTGAATCCGCAGGAGCTGATTCCGGTATTGCAGGACGGCCAGCGTGTGATCCGCCAGTCGCTCGCGATCATCGAATATCTCGAAGAAAGTTTTGCCGGACCGCGCCTGCTGCCGGTCGATCCGCGCGACCGTGCGCATGTGCGTGCCATCGCGTTGGCGATTGCCTGCGATATCCATCCGCTCAACAATCTGCGCGTGTTGCAATATCTGGATCGCGATCTCGGTGTTGAACCGGCCGGACGTGATCGCTGGGTGCAGCACTGGCTGAGCAAAGGTCTTTCGGCGATTGAGGCTTTGCTCAGCGACGATGATGTCGTCGGCGCGTATTGTCACGGCGATATGCCGGGCCTGGCCGATGCGTTTCTGATCCCGCAAATCTACAACGCACAACGGTTTTCGGTCGATATGACGCCGTTCCCGCAGTTGCAGAAGATTTACGCGAATTGTCTCGTGCTGCCCGCGTTCGAACGCGCGAAGCCGGAAAACCAGCCGGATGCGCCGAAACCCTGATTCGGCGAAATACGACGGCGCGCAGCAGTGCGAGCTGCGCGCCGGTTTGTGATCAGTAGCTGGTGACGTCGTACGGATCCTGCACGGTTGAACCGCTGTCGGCGGCGAGGCGGATTTTCAATGCCAGACCGTCGCGCGAGTCGGCGTGGTTGAGCGCCTCGTCGTGGCTGATGCGTCCGGTCTTGTACAGCGTGTACAAGGCCTGATCGAAGGTCTGCATGCCTTCGGACAAACTGCGATCCATTGCATCCTTGATCTCATGCACCTGGCCGCGGCGAATCATGTCGCGGATCAGCGGCGAATTCAGCAGCACTTCCGCCGCCGGTATGCGACGTCCATCCAGACCCGTTACCAGACGTTGCGACAACACAGCGCGCAGGTTCAGCGACAGGTTCATGAGCACGTTGCGATGGGCCGATTCCGGGAAGAAGTTGAGAATGCGATCCAGCGTTTGGTCGGCGTTGTTCGAGTGCAATGTCGCCAGACACAAGTGACCGGTTTCGGAAAACGAAATCGCCGCTTCCATGGTTTCGGTATCGCGGATTTCGCCGATCATGATCACGTCCGGCGCCTCGCGCATCGCGTTCTTCAGGGCGGTGTGATAGCTGTGCGTATCGAAACCCACTTCGCGCTGATTGACGATGGATTTTTTGTGGCGATGCAGGTACTCGATCGGATCCTCGATCGTGAGGATGTGACCGGCGACATTTTCGTTGCGATGATCAAGCATCGCCGCGAGCGTGGTGGATTTACCCGAGCCGGTGGCGCCGACGACGAGGATCAGGCCGCGCGGTTCGAGGATCAATTTCTTGAACAGCGCCGGCAGACGCAGCGCATCGACGGTTGGCACGTCGCTCTTGATCGCGCGGATCACCATGCCGACTTCACCGCGCTGCTTGAACACGTTGACGCGGAAGCGGCCGATGTCTTTCAGCGCAATCGCGAGGTTCAATTCCAGCTCGCGCTCGAAGATCGGTACCTGGCCTTCATCCATCAACGCGTAGGCGATTTTCTTGACCATGCCATTCGGCAGGCCGGTATTGCCGAGCGGGAAATGTTTGCCCTCGACCTTCATGCCAACCGGCGCGCCGGTGGTCAGAAACAGATCGGATGCGCCCTTGTCGGCCATTAACTTGAGGAAATAACCAATATCCATCATTCTCACCGTTGCAGACGACGGCAGGATCGGGAGTACCTCATGAGACCGGAAATATCTTTACGCCAATGCGCCATTGCCAAGGCCGCCGCAGGTTCGGACAATACCGTCATGTTGGCACCCCCTGTGCCGACGCCATGAAGCATATGCCACCTGTGAAAAAAATACTCTACCCTTGCTGCACATTTCTGCTGCTGACTTTGGTCGCATGCGAGCAGACCAAACCGCCGATTACCGATATGGACAACGCCGCGCGCTCGTTGCAGTCAGCGCGCGCCGCCGGTGCCGGGACCTATGCGCCGCTGGAAATACGCTTCGCCGAGGAGCGTCTGAATCAAGCGCGAATCGCGATGGACAAGCATGATTTTATTGCCGCTCAACGGGTTGCGGAAGAATCCAGCGTCACCAGCGATCTCGCGCGAACCAAGGTGCGATTGGCGAAGGTACGCGAACAGGTCGAAGCGCGCAGTCGCGAAAACACCCATTTGCGCGAGGATCTACTGGCGCCGACCACCACCGAGGAGGCGCCGCAACAATGAAAACATTCAACGCACGTCACCTTGCCTGTTTGAGTCTGCTGAGCCTTAATCTGGGCTTCGGCTCGATGGCGTTTGCCGCCAAGACCGACTTGGATTACCAGCGGCTGCGCGCCAGCCTGGACGAATTGCATAACGATCCAAGCCTCGGCTCATTTGCCACGGCCGAGCAGACTCTGGCACGCCAAGCGGTGGATGCCTTGCTGCTCGGCGGCGATGCAAAAACTCGCACTCACCTGATCTACATCGCCGAACGACGCATCGATATCGCGAGCGTGGCCGCGCAGACCGAAGCCGAGCAGACCAAGCTCACCCAGCTCGAACGCGAGCACGACAAAATCATGTTGCAGGCCAGCCAGCGCGAGGCTGCCACGGCACGAATGGATGCTGAAAAACAACGCATCATCGGGCTGGCTCAGGCTGAAGAAGCAGACCGCTTGCGTGCCGAAGCCGAAGTAAGTGCGCAAGAGGCTGAAGCATCGCGGCTTGAGGTCGATCAGGCGAAACGAGTCGCCAAAGCCAAGGACACTGAATCCAGCGCAGGACGCAAGGAAGCCGAGCTTGAGCTGGCTTTGATGCGCTCGCGTCTGGACAATCTGTTGATCACGCAAGGGCCGCGTGGCCCGCAAGTGCGGCTGGACGATCTCGCGTTCAGCGGCGGCGGACTCAAACCCGATGCGAAAAAGCATCTGCAGAAACTGGTGCAATTCGCTAACCAGAATGCCGGCAAGTCGATTCGCATTGAAGGCTATGTCGACAACAAGACCGCAGCTTCCGTCGCGCAAAAACGCGCCGAATCGGTGCGCGATGCGCTAGTCGGCGCGGGTGTCGCGGCCTCGCGCATGAGCGTATCCGGCATGGGTGCTGAACAACCGCTGGTGGCAAACGATAGCGATGAGCATCGCGCGCAGAATCGGCGCGTATTGGTCATTGCTGAAAATAACGGTGGCTGAAAAGTGCGATAGGCCCCAATTTAGTCTTGAAATGCTCTACATCTATTTAGCCATCTTGCTTGCAACGACCTCGCTAATGGTCGACATCGCGGCAGCACATAGTAATGCCCTAAGAGCCTGTTCAAAGTCTCAATCTATGAGACCGGCGTGCTGATACTGGCGGAATGAGATCAACCTATCCGAGTGACATCAGTCGCGCCCAGTTTGAGCAAATTCATCCTTTGCTGGAAAGCGCACGCAAGAAGACCAGCCCGCGTCGGGTGGATCTGTACGAGGTATTTTGCGCGGTCCGCTACCTCCTCAAAAGCGGCTGCCAGTGGCGCATGCTGCCCACGGAGTTTCCGAAATGGCGAACGGTGCATTCGTACTTTTCGATCTGGAGCGAGCCTGACGAGAACGGCATCAGCCTGCTGGAGCGGGCGTTAAAAAAATCAGGTGGGCGCGGTGCGTATCAAGCAGGGGCGCAACGCCATGACGAGCTTCTTGATCGTTGATGCACAAAGCGTAAAGAACACCGACACGGCGACGCATAAGGGCTACGATGCCGGCAAGAAGGTCTCGGGGATCAAGCGGCATATTGCCGTGGATACGCAGGGACTGCCTCACGCTATTGCGGTGACTACAGCGGAAGTCACCGATCGCAAGGGCGCCTTGCAGGCGATGGATCGATGTCAGGCAAACCTACATCGGGTACAAAGTGTCCTAGCGGATGGCGGCTACGTCGGCCAGCCCTTTGCCGAAGCGGTCCAAGGCGCCATCGGTGCCACCGTGCAGATCGCCCAACGCAATGAATTGCATACCTTCGCCGTTATCCCGAAGCGGTGGGTGGTCGAGCGCTCCTTCGCCTGGTTGGAGAAATGCCGACGACTCTGGAAGAACTGCGAGCGCAAGCTCAATACCAGCCTCCAGTTCATTCACCTTGCCTTCCTCACGCTACTGCTCAAAAGACTTTGAACAGGTTCTAAAGGCGCACCGTTCGGGTGGGCGAGCTTCGGGCGTGGCTCTATTTCCAGGGCTTCTCTTCATCCCAGCACTTGGCACCGTTTTGGCTCGGTTCCTAGAGGGATCGCGTCCAGGCTTGTCACTATGGCTAGTGGGTGTTCCGGCTAGCATTGCACTATTGGCGGCAACGAGCTTCGCAATTCATTCCGTCCACGCACTTCGCCATGCGCGTCGTGGTGCCTAACAATTCACTGCTGGATGACAATAACGGTTTTATTCGGCGCTAAAGCTGCGTCCAAGCGACTGTTTTGTAAAAATATTGTTGTTCGACGGTAAGCGCTTGCGAGCGCGCGGACAACGGAGTAGGTTCATCGTGGCGCGGGCTTGATCCTGCTTCCCGCGATCCGAAACGAGTCCATGACCGAACCAGCGAAACTGCAAGAAAACCACTCGCCGCAATGGCTGAGCAAGGTGCGGATCGAAAGCATAATTCGCCGCGATTCCGGTCGCTCGAAAACAACTAGATGCCAAGTGCTGCGCGTGCGACTAGCGCAGTGTTTGCGCGTGCCTGACGTTTGGCAATATTTATCACAGAGGGTTCAGCAATGTTTGAAGATCAACAGACCGAAATCGAACCGTTGATGAAGAGCAATACCGAATTTCGCACGCTTTATCACCGCCATAAGGATCTGGATAACAAGGCGCGTGACGCCGATCTCGGCGTGCTGCCGATTGACGCTACGACGCTGCACAACATGAAGAAAGAAAAGCTCATCACCAAGCAGCGCTTATTGAATCTGTGGGCGTTGTACCGACCGCTGTGACTTGCGCGATCTGTTAGCGCTGACCGACGCCCGCTCGCGGATATTCATCGCGCAAAGAAGCGTTTTGCGAAGCAGACGAATGACGCCATCGCCCGTGCTCATCGCCGTGCCTGTCAATCGGCGGTTTTGTGTGCGCGCGCCAACGCGCCGCCGTGCTCAGGTATCATGCCGCACACTATTCAACGCCAGACCCGCCACGCCGCCGCAATCGCGAGCAGCGCTGGTGTGTGGCACGCGCCGGAATTCGCATGACTATTCATCAAAGCGTACTCGAACTGATCGGCAACACGCCGATCGTGCAGGCCCAGCAGCTGGACACCGGATTGTGCGAGCTGTTCTTCAAGCTCGAAAACAATAATCCGGGCGGCTCGATCAAGGATCGCATCGGCATGTCGATGATCGGCGGCGCCGAAGCGGCAGGCTTGATCAAGCCGGGCGATACGCTGGTCGAAGGCACCGCCGGCAATACCGGCATCGGCCTCGCCCTGGTCGCGCAGCAGAAGGGCTACAAGCTGATTCTGGTCGTGCCGGACAAGATGAGCCGCGAGAAAATTTTCAACCTCAAGGCGATGGGCGCGGAAGTTGTGCTGACGCGCTCGGATGTTGCCAAGGGGCATCCGCAGTATTACCAGGATCTGGCCGAACGCATTGCGCGCGAAACGCCCGGCGCGTACTTCATCAACCAGTTCGGCAATCCCGATAATCCGCGTGCGCACGAGCAGGTAACCGGCCCGGAAATTCTGGCGCAGATGGAAGGCAAGCTCGACGCGATCGTGTTCGGTTGCGGATCGAGCGGCACGATGAGCGGACTGTCGCGCTGTTTCGCCGAACACGCGCCGAATGTCGAGATGATCCTCGCCGATCCGGTCGGTTCGATCCTTACGCAATACATCAACGAAGGCACGTTGTCGACCAAGTCTGCGAGCTGGATGGTGGAAGGCATCGGCGAAGATTTCCTGCCGCCGATCAGCGACTTCACGCGCGTCAAAAAAGCCTACGCGATTACCGACAAGGAAAGTTTTCTCGCCGGCCGCGAGCTTCTGGCGAAGGAAGGTATTCTCGGTGGATCGTCGTCCGGCACCTTGCTCGCCGCCGCGCTGAAATATTGCCGCGAACAGACCACAGCAAAACGCGTGCTGATGTTCGTCTGCGACACCGGCAACAAATATCTGTCGAAGATGTATAACGATTACTGGATGCTCGACAACGGCTTTATCGAGCGCGAAACGTATGGCGATCTGCGCGACCTGATTTTGCGCCCCTACTCACAGCGCGACACCGTTGTGGTCGGCCCGGGCGAGCCGCTCACCACGGCGTACCAGCGCATGAAACTGTATGACGTTTCGCAGCTGCCAGTGATGGATGGCGACCAGATTGTCGGCATCATCGACGAGTCGGATTTGCTGTTGCATGTTTATGGCGACGAATCGCGGTTCCGCGATCCGGTGTCCACCGCGATGGTCAGCACGTTGAAAAAGCTCGATGTGAAATCGGCGATCGAATCATTGCTGCCGGTATTCGACGCCGGCCACGTCGCGATCGTTAGCGACGGCGAACGATTCCTTGGCTTGATCACACGCATCGACCTGCTGAACTATTTGCGTCGGCGCGTACAATAGTTGTTCGATTATTGGGGGAATCGCGTCGCATGAAATTCAGTCCTGTCACTCCGAGCCCGGCTGTCGATATCCGCGATATCCAGGTATTCCGTGCCGAGAATTTTCCGCCGTCGAATCAGCTGCCGTGGCTGGATCGACCGGATTGGCGTGTGCAGGTCGAGTCGCTTTTGCAGCGCGGCGAAATCAGCACCGAGCAGGCCGAGTTGTGCAGCCATTGGGCTGAGAACGGTTATGTCATCGTGCCGAAAATGTTCTCGGATGCGATGCTGGACACGGCGTGGCGCCGCTACGAAAGCCTGATTGCGCAGCAGGTTTTGGTGCCGGTCGAGGATTACGATCCGAGCAGCGAAAACACCTTGCCTGGGCGTGTGCTGAATCCGCATTTCAAGGTGTCCGAGTTCGATGCGATCCTGCGCGATACTGCCGCTGCGGATCTGGTTTCGTTGCTGCTCGGTGTCACCAGTCTGCCGTTCCAGACTATTGCCGGACACAAGGGCAGCCAGCAGCTCGCGCACTCCGATTCGATCCACATGACCACGTATCCGCAAGGTTATCTCGTGGCGAACTGGATTGCGTTCGAGGACATCGCGCCGGACTCCGGCCCGCTCGAATTTTATCCGGGCAGCCATCGCTTGCCGTACGTGTATACGCGCGAGTGCGGCATCGGTCTTGATGAAGGCCGCGCGAGTTACATGTCGTATCACACGAAATACGAAACGCGCGTGCAGCGCGATATCGCCGAAAACGGACTCGCGCCATCGTACTTTCATGCCAACAAAGGCGACGTGTTTTTCTGGCATGCCAACTTGCTGCACGGCGGTTCGCGCATCAAGAACATGCGCAGTTCGCGGCGTGCGCTGGTCTGCCATTATTTTGCCGAAGGCTGCGTCTGTTACCACGACTACACCGGCTCACCGAATCATCTGCTCGAATTTCCGCTGCTGGAACGCGCGCAATTCAACGGAGCGGATTATCTGCGTTTGAATCCCGATGTCGCGGCGGCAGGCGTTGATGCTTATACCCATTATCTGGAATTTGGTTTTCGCGAAAAAAGGCGTGTCCGATGAAAAAACAATCCAAGAATTCTGCGCATGGTCTCGGTACGCGTGCGATCCACGCCGGGCAAAGTCCCGATCCGTCGACCGGCGCGATCATGACCCCGATCTACGCCACCTCGACGTATGTGCAATCGAGTCCCGGTGTGCATCAGGGTTACGAATATTCGCGCACGCAAAATCCAACACGCATGGCGTATGAGCGTTGCGTCGCTGATCTCGAAGGCGGCAGCGCGGGTTTTGCCTTTGCCTCGGGTTTGGCGGGCGCGGCGACCGTGCTCGATCTGCTCGATGCTGGTGATCACATCATTGCGATGGACGATCTGTATGGCGGCACTTACCGCTTGTTCGAGCGTGTACGCAAACGCAGCGCCGGGCTAGATTTCAGCTTCATCGATCTGAACGATCGTGCGGCCTTGAAAGCCGCGCTGAAACCGAATACGCGCATGATCTGGGCGGAGACGCCGACCAATCCGATGCTCAAGCTGGTCGATCTGAAAATGCTTGGCGAGTTCGCAAAAAAACACGGCCTGATTCTTGTCGTCGACAACACCTTCTGCTCGCCGATGCTGCAGCGGCCGATCGAACACGGCGCGCATCTGGTGCTGCATTCGGCGACCAAATATCTCAACGGACATTCCGACATGGTCGGCGGCATCGTGGTTGCCAACGATCAGGAAATGGCCGAGCGCATGGGCTTCTTGCAGAACTCGGTCGGCGCTGTAGGCGGGCCGTTTGATTCGTTCCTCGCGATGCGCGGCCTCAAAACCTTGCACCTGCGCATGCGCGCACATTGTGCTGGCGCGGGCGAACTCGCGAGCTGGCTGGAGAAACATCCGGCGATCGAAAAAGTGATTTATCCGGGCCTCAAATCGCATCCGCAACACGCGCTGGCAAAACGCCAGATGGATGGTTTTGGCGGCATCATCAGCGCCGAGGTAAAGGGCGGGTTGAAAAAATCACGGCGCATGCTCGAGCGTTGCCACTTGTTCGCGCTGGCCGAATCGCTCGGCGGCGTCGAGAGCTTGATCGAGCATCCGGCAATCATGACGCACGCATCCGTGCCGGCCGCAAACCGCAAGCGTCTGGGCATCAGCGATGGACTGATCCGGCTTTCGGTGGGTGTCGAGGATATCGCCGATCTGCGCGCCGAACTGGATGCCGCGCTGAGCTGATCACGCTCAGTCAGCCCAGTTTGCGCCAAAGCTCGAACCACGCGCGTCGCACATAATCGCGCTCGTAAAAACGCGGTTCCACCCACCGCGAAAAATCGCTGGCTGGTACTCTTCGTGCAGCGCGTATCAGCGCGCGTTTTTTGCGCATCGCCGGCACGCCGCGGCATGCATCGCGATACAGGCGCCACAGCACGCGCATGCGACCGCGGCGCAGATGGCGCAGACAGATACCGGCGTGCAGCACGACGAACCACGGCAGCGATCGCAGCAACCATCCCGGCGGTGCGTTCTTGATCAGCCACCACAAAGAATTGCGGATGCCGTGATACAACACAAAATCGCTGCCGGCGCCGCCCGACGATAACGAGCCGCTGTGATACACCAGCGCATCGGTCGCGTAGGCCGGCTGATAACCGAGCCAGCGCGCGCGAAGCACGAGGTCGGTATCTTCGGCGTAGCAAAAAAAATCGGTGTCGAAATATTCGCCATGCGTACTGTGCAGATCTTCCAGCAGGCGGCGTGACAGTAACGCACAGCCGCCGGTCGGGCCGAGCAGGATTTCATCCTCGCGCTTGCGGTTCGAGGCAAGCGTTGATCGATACAAGGTGATGCCGAGGCTGTCGATCGCATCGTCGTCGGGGCGCAGCAAACGTGCCGCGATCATTTCGCAACGTGTGGCCGGATTCAGCAAACGCTGCATCGCTGGCAGAAATCCCGCGATCGGTCGTGTATCGCTATTGAGCAAAAGCACGCTGTCGATGCGCGCATCGCGCAGTGCACGTTCGAGCAGCAGATTCATGCCGCCGGCAAAACCGAGATTGCTCGCGCTGATTTCAATTTCGATTTGATCCGCGTGCAACGTGGCGTATTCGATCAGCGTATTTTTGTCGCTATCGCCCGAGCCGTTTTCCAACAACAACACGCGCGTGCCGGCATCGATTTGCGCGAGCAAGGCATCCAGGCAGGTGATGCATGCCTGCGCTGTGCGATAGTTGATGATCAGTACGGCGAGCACGCGCGGCTGGTCAAATTCGCGCGTAGTAAATTGCCGCGATCACGGCAACTCTTGGGCATAACCCGCATCGGGATGGAAGGTGTTGCTCAGCGACAATTGCGGGTTGTAATAGGGGTCGCCGCGTTCGAGGATCGCGGCGTGACGCTTCTGCATGTAGCGCACTTCGTTGCTGAAACGCGCCTGTTTTTCCGGCGTATCTTCGTAACCGCGCGATTTCGATTCGTAATGATGCAGCAACGCATACGGCGTGTAGACGATCAGATAACCAGCCTCGCGCACACGCAGGCAATAGTCGACGTCGTTGAAGGCGATCTTGAGTTCGTTCTCGTTGAGGCCACCGAGCTGCTCGAACACATCGCGTCGTGTCATTGCGCACGCAAACGTGACCGCGCTGAGATTCTGCACAAGCTGCGCGCGTGCGAAATAGCCCGGATGATCGCCCGGCAAGAACAGATGCGCGTGACCGGCCACGCCGCCCGGGCCGACCAGTACCCCGGCATGCTGGATCGTGCCGTCTTCATACAGCAGGCGCGCGCCGACCACGCCGACTTCGGGCCGCTGCGAATGCTCGAGCATCGAATCCAGCCATTCTTCGCCGATGACTTCGGTGTCGTTGTTGAGCAGCAGAATGTGTTCGCCGCGCGCGTGGGTTACTCCGAAATTGTTGATCGCCGAATAATTGAACGGCGCGTCGTAGCGCAACACGCGCACTCTTGGATCGCGCTGTTGCAGGCTGCCGATCGTCGCGAGTGTGGCCGGCTCGACACTGCCGTTGTCGATGCAGAGAATCTCAAAATTCTGGTAGCGCGTTTTTTCCAGGATCGACGAGACGCAGGCATCCAGCAGCTTGGGCTGTTCGCGAAACGGAATCAGAATACTGACCAGCGGATTGCCGAGTATCGTGCGGCGCACGCGGAACGTATTCGGGTACGGGCCGAGTTCCACGGCGCAGTCGATGCCACGTCGCTGCATCGATTCGATCAGCGCATTCTTGCCGGCTTCGGTGGTCTTCGGTTTGGCCGTGCTGGTGCTGGCGGTGGAGCCTTCGATTTTGCGCCAGTGGTATAGCACTTTCGGAATGTGCACGATGCGGTCACTGCGTTCGGTCGCGCGCAGCAGCAGGTCGTAATCCTGCGCGCCATCGAAGCCATCGCGGAAATCGCCGATGCTGGCGAGATGCGCGCGCCGAATCACGGCGAAATGGCAGATATAGTTGATCGAGAAAAAATAGTCGGGGTTGTAGTCGGATTTGCAATGCACTTCGACGTGCGCGCCGTTTTCCTCGAGCTTGTCCTCGTCGGAATAAATCACGTCGGGCTGCTCGGCGACGATGCGCTGCGCGACTTCGAGCAGCGCATCGCGCGTGAGTTCGTCGTCGTTGTCGAGCAGGCCGATATATTCGCCGCTGGCCAATTTCAATGCTGCATTCGAGCAGCCGGCGATGCCGAGATTTTTCTTCAGCTTGACCATGCGAATGCGCTTGTCGCCGAGCGCGGCGATCTCACGCAAGGCCGCGCGCGTATCGGCATTGGTCGATGCATCGTCGGCGATACACAATTCCCAGTGCGGGTAAAATTGTCGCTGCACGGATTCCACCGCAAGCAGCAGCCAGCGTCGCTCGACGTTGTAGACCGGCATCACGATCGAAATCAGCGGTCGTGATGGCAGCGCATTGATGATCGTCTCCGCGCGTGTGTTGTCCATGCGCGGCACAGCGTTGACGTTCGCTGACGGCTGACGGATTTCTCGCGTCTTCTGATACAACTGATACGACAAGGTATTGCGCGTCAGCCATGGCGCACGGCGATGCAGCCACAACACCAGCGCGCGCTTGCGTGCCGGGCTCACACCGGACAGTGCATAGAACGATCGATACAGCTGTTGCTCGGTGGCATACGACAGCCGTAGCGGCAGCAATTCGCCGAGTTTTCGTAGTGGCGCCGACAAACGCCACGCCAGCGAGTTTTGCATCGCATGAATGCCCCCCTGCAGCGTTTGGATGTGGCTGCTGAGTTGTGCGATCTGCGACTGCAGGTTGGCGTGGTGCGCATCTCCCAGATCGGCGCGACGGCGCTGCTGTTGTTCGCCCGCCAAGGCTTGCGCGATGCGGTGTTGTCGTTCTTCATGGCGCAGCTTTTCATCCATCAGCAATTGCGCTGTGAGCTCCTGCTGTCGCGCGAATTCCGCGTGCAGCTGAGTCAGTTGCAAATCGTGTACGGAAGAAATATCCGCCTGCAGTTGTGCAAGTTGTTTCTTCTGATTGGTCGTCTCGACTATTGCGTTACGTTGCGCCTCAGCGTTCGCTTGCGCGCGCGCGTGGCGAATCGCGATTTCATATTCGGCGAGTACGGCATCGATTCCGTCATTGATCGGAAAATCCTCGACCTGCACCGCGCCGTTGGCGGCAGTTTGTACTTCGAGCCACGCATGCAACGCGGCCTGCTGTGTGCTCAACGGCGTGTGCGATATCGCGTGGCTACGGTGCAAATTTGTGTCGATGAACGCCTGCACCTGCTGCTGATCGGCGGCGTGCAAGCCAGCCACACCAAGGTCGCGCAGCGCGACAAAGATACGCGTGCATTCGCTCAGCGGATCGGTCAGCAGACGCTCGTAGGAAACGAATAACGCAGTTTTTCCGCGCAACGCTGTCAGCGTGCTAAGCAGATATTTTTCCCACAGCGCGAGCAGGAAATGCGTGGAATACGCACCGCGTGGTCCGTGCAAAAGTGAGGCGGCGACTTCACCCGGATTGCGCACCGCGATCACATGCACCGGCGATTGCAGCAACGACTGCCACAGCGGCAACAGCAGGCACAGGCGCGGATCCTTCAACAGCCACGGCGGGTGTGCATCGAGTTCGGCGACGATCGGGCGCAGTCGATCCCGCAGTTGCGTCTGCGCCGCGATCGGCGTGGCTTCGGCGCGGAAGTTGGCCAGCGTATCCCAGTGATTGCCGGTGGCCAGCAGAAAGTCGTGATGTGCAAGGGTGACGTCCTGGCGCTCCCAGTATCCGGTCGGATTGTCGGTCGGATGCTGCGCAAGCAGGGCGTGCTCTTCACCGATCCACGCGCCCATCAAACCGATCACGCGTGCGATGGCCGAGGTTCCCGAGCGATGCATGCCGAGCAGCAGGATTTGGTTTGTATTGACGTTCATGGACAGACGATTTCCGGATGGGATTGCCGCGTATCGCGATGACACATCGACAGATTATCGTTGCAGTATAACGGCGCGCGGCTTGCCAATGTAGGCGAACGGATACCTGGTTGCGGCGATTGGAATGAAATCTCGAATCGACCGCGAATGAGGCAAACGGCGCGTCGAGAAAATGACGCGCGTGATACCGCTCAGTTCTCGAATCCGTTGCGGAAAATTCCATCGCGCGCACCGATCACGATCACACCACCTGCGTATTGGCTGACGCTATTTACACCGTCGTCCGCGACCACGAGAACGTGGTAGGTGCCGTATTGAATGGCGGACGAACCGGGCCAGACAAGTTGGCCGTTGCCGTTATTTGCGGCGACGCTGCCGATTGCAATCTCGTTGCCATTGCCGGGAGTGTTGTCGGGATCGAGATAGAGATTCAACGTCGCCGAGGTGTTGTCCGCATCCGCCAGATTCCACGTGAATGTATAACCCGGATTGGCTTGCGCGAATGGTGATAGCACGACCGAGTTCAATTGCACGTCGTAGCAACTAGCCGGAGTCGGTGTGCTGGTACAAGCGCTGGATACAGGAAATTCATGCGGGTCGAGACGAAGCAGGATTTTGCTTCCGGCCAGCCAAGTGCCACCAGCGGTATTGTCCAATTGCACCGTGGCCAGATCGGCCATGCAATATTCGCTGAGGCCGGTGTCGAGAACGATCGGTCCCGATGTCGTCAGGTTGGTGCCGTTGCTGCTCCAGAAAAAACGTGCGACAGAACCCAGACCCACATTGCGGGCGCCGGACACCTGCATCGTGAAACACAACGATCGATACAGTGTCGGATCGATCGTATGTCCACCTTGATTAAGGCGCAGATTCGGATCGTTATTGGTCGGACGCGCGGAGAATGTCCCGGCAGGATTGGTATAACTGACGTTGCTGAAATTGACGATGCTGAGAAAATCCGTCGCACTGAACACGCCACCGCTCGGTGGCGGACCCCACGAATTTCCGACCACTACCGAGGCAAAATTCTGCGCCTGCTCGCCGCGCACGCTCGGTGAGGTCAAGGCTATCTGGGCGGGGTTGTTGATACGAAACGTGGCGCTCGATGCGGTCGTGCTGTCGCCATTGCGCGTGACCTTGATCTGGTATTGTCCCGGCGCGAGAAAAGTCGTGTCTGCAAGATAGCTTGTACCGCTTGCGGCGGCGGCAAGGGTATAACTTACGGGAGCGCTGCCAATATCGAGCGCTTCGATCTTGTAGGTGCCGGTGTAGCCCGAGTCGGTCCATTGCACCGAGGTTTTCTGCGCCGTGGTGGCAGGCGCGGTGAGGCGAATCCAGTCGATGTCGTAACTCACGCCTGTGCCGTTCGCCGGGTCGATGCGCAGGCCGGTGATGCTCGCTTGATCGGTCCACTGGATGCCGGAGGTCGGCGCCGGATAGACATCGTTGATCATGTCGATCGTGACAGTGGTCCACTGGTTTGCGACCAGCGGGAAATAATGAGAGGCGCCATATGTGCCGGTGCTGTAACTGTTCGGCTCAAGCAGAAAATACAGGTTGACGTTTTGCGAAGCGGAGTGCACGCGCAGTTTGATCGTGACGTAGCGATAGTGCGACGTGGCGATCGGAAAATTCGCGCCGCGGCTCAGGTTGATCGAGCCACTGTAGCCCATGAACAAGGGATAGATACTGGCACCGTTGCCGGTCGTGGCACCGGAGAAAATGCCGGCGCTGAAAACTTGCGAGCTCATCAGGCCGGATTCTTCGGTGTCGATATCGACGGCATCGCTCATGTCCCACGCGTTGCCGAGCACCTGCGTGGCATAGTCGTCGCCAGCGGCAATCACGGTGGCGGCGCTGGGCTGGGTGACGCTGAGCGCGAGGGCGGGATTTGCCGAGATCAACACACCGATCACGCTCAATGCGAAAACGAGCCATGGTGCGGCTGCACGCGTTATTCTGCCTGGCGTACATCGCGGCGCCTGCGTCGACAACAGTAAACGCATGATGGGTGAGGTCGAATCATTGCTCATGAGTATTCGCCTTCGCGAAAAACGAATTCCAGTATACGCCTCGGCCATCTTTGCGATTCCGTGCACAGACGTAAATCATGCGATAGCGAGGGCGTCTGGTTTTAGCTGACGCGCGCGGCGTCAGCCAAGCGAATGTCGGCAGGCAGACGCCGATCGATGAAATCGCAAAAGTATCTTCTCGATCGTTACGCGTTTCGATGAAGGATCGCGTTTAGCAAAAACGCCGAATTACAGCTGTTTTTTGCCGAACAATACGCATGCTGAGGCGAGTTCGAGATTCTTCGCGACCGGCAACTCGGTGACAAACGGTGCGCCGAGAAATTTCGCGGGCGGCACAAGAAATTCTTCCAATCGCATATTCAGGAAATCTTCGCGCGTTTGGCCCTTCAGCCCTTCAGCCCAGCTTTGGATAATCCAGTTCAACGACCAGATCGGGCGCACGCTGTCGTAAACATCGATGCGATCAATATCGATTTCGTTGGCGAACAAGTTGCGCAAGCCGTGGTGGGTCATGTTGTAGTAATGGTGTGGATAACCATGATACGGCTGCAGGAACGCGGCGCAACAGATCAGCTCGCCGCCCGGTTTGAGGACGCGTTTTATTTCCGCGGCACAGCGAAACGGATCGGTGACATGTTCGAGTACCGCCAGCGAGATGACCGCATCGAAGGCGCCGTCAACGAACGGCAATACTTCGCCGACGCCGCGCACATCGGTGGAGTCGAAGGCGGCAATTTCGAAATTGACCACGTTGTCGTAATACGTCGAACGGTTGCCCGAGCCGCAATCAAGAATGAGCCCGTTCGGATGGCGTGCGATCAGGTCGAGCACATGCTGGTCATAACCGTTGCCGCTCACGATATCCGTATCGATGATATCGAACTGTGCGCGCAGTTCGGCGTTCAGGAAATCGAAGCACAATGGCGAGGTTACGCATGGCATATCGGTGCGCAACAGTGGCGCGATGGTTTCCAGCTTGCGCGCTTTTTCCCGCGCCACTTTTTCAGTCAGCTCCCGTGCGCGGGATTGGATCGGAACCAGCGCACGCTCCTCGCGTTTACCGAACATCAGATAATGCTGCATGCCGGATTCGAACTGCCCGTCGCGCACGGCGTTGGCAACATCGGGATTGGCAGCGAGGTAGAGTTCTTCAAATGAGGACATGTGGCAACGATCGAGATGAGTCAGTGATCTATCAAATAAGACGGACGGTTGCCGTATCGAAGCGCAGTTTGCGCCAGCGCTTTCAGCGTTCGAATATTGCCCCCGAGCAAATCATACCTTAAGCATCGCTTTGGCGAAGCTTGATCTGCTGTACCAAGTGAATCAAGGCGAACTATCGCCGTTCTGCGCATCGAATTTGAGATCGCGCACATAACTCCAGTCGCAGATCGTATTGCTGCCAGCGTGACCGGGGTCGATGCGGTATTCGATCTTGTCGCCGAGCTCCAGACTCACATCCTTGACTTCAAAGCGATGCGCGCCGCGATCTTGCGCCACGTGCCACGGATCAAGCTCGATGTGCAGCAACTGCGATTCGACATTCTCTCGCAGGCGAATCACGCTCATGCCGACGCCATCGGCGGTGTCGCAGGCGTGGTTGGTCAACGCTGAGGCTTGCACACCGAATTCGCCGGAGACGCGATATGTTGCCGCGGTCGGCGAGAAACGAAGATGGCCTGGCGCGTGGATGAACAGTGCCTTTTTCTCGTCATCAAGGATGATATCGCCCTCGCCATGTTTTTCGGTCGGCATCAAGTTGAAGCCAGGGTAGACAAAACTCGCGAGATCGACCGAGGTGTTGTCGGCGGTCAAGTGCAGATAGTCGCGTTGCTCGAATCCAACCTGCAAGTCATCCTCAAAAAACAGTCTCTGCCATGGGGTTTCCGGTTCGATGCGAAAGCCGAGCACCGGTGCAACCGGCATACTCAATTGCAGCGACACCCAATCCTGAGTGGAACTGATCAGGGGTGAGAGGACAAAACCCGATGCACCAGTTAGCCGCAGGAATCGATACGCATATTCACCTGCGGCGGTCGTTACCACGATCTTTAATGGAGGTTCGCGCAATAGTGCGGTGAAGATTTGCCCGAGCGGCGTGAGATCTACTTTGATGAAGGCGAGCGCTAATTGCTTCGATACGTTGTCGAGCGAAATCTGTTCGCCGAGTTTTTTATGCAGCCACGATGCCGGCGCTACAACCGGCAATGCGCGCGCGGTCTTATCGCGTTCAAGTAACAAGATGTCATGCTCCATAAATGCCGGTCGGTAGTGCTGCAAGAGAGCGATAAACGCGAGCGGATCCTCGCTCAGCGGCAGGTGGCCATCGATGGTTTGCAGTTGCATCACGACGAACGCTGGCGCTTGCGCGCCGAGCAACCATGTTTCGTTAAGACGTGCCAGATAAGGTGTGTATGCGGAATAACTTTGGAATACTGGACGTGGCGTGTAATTCAGATCGTTGCTCAGCAATATGCCTTGCGAGACCGTGAACATGTCCACACTCGACGCGCCGATGCGCTGTTTGATTCGCGGCAGTTCGGTATGCTTTTGCAACGCCTGCCATTCCATATCTCGCCGAGTTTGTAATTCCGGCAGATGCATCAGCGTATTCGCGTGCCAGCCGATTTCGGTCCACGCCTGCGGCCAGCGTGAAACCACGTCGTTGCCGTCGATCAGGGCGGGTGCGGTGCTGATCAAGATCAGCAGGATCAGACCGATTCGCATCGGTTTGATTGCCGCGGTGGGGCGGTAGCACAACAAACCAAACGGCATCACCGAGAAATAGGTGAAGAACCATGGCGCGTGATCAGCACGCGTGAAATTTGCGCGCCAAGTGAGAAATGCCGCCGCAAGATAAACCACCAGAATGACCAGTGTGGACGCATCGCGGCGGCAACGATAAGCAGCAAAAACACATAACGCACCAAGCATGACCATACAGGTTGCGCCGGTGATTCCGACCAGTGGCGGTGCGCTCATGCCCATCGCATTTCCGTAGCCGGCGGCAACCTCGAAACTCGTTCGCAGATAGAGTGGAAAATCACCGATATCCTGCGCGCAGGCAAGCCAAGTCAGCAGCAGCACAGCCGGGAAAACAACGACAATAAAAAGAGCGCGCCGCGTTGATCCGACAATCAGGCTGTCGGCCAGCAATACGAGCACACACAGGATCCACAGCGGAAAAAGGCTGAACTTGATTAGCGCAATCGAAGCGAAGATAACGGATAAAGTCGTGAGTAAAACCAGCGAGCGAAAATTCCCAATCGATGTGCGTGAATCAATCACGATGGTCGTGCCAAACAAAAATATCAACGCCCATGCCACATCGGCAGCGATCCACAGAAATGATGCGGTGTAGGCCGCAGCAAAAAAAGCGAACATAGCCAAGTGCGCACGACGCAGCAGGTAAGCGGTGATCGCCACAAATGCGGTGCTGAGTAAAACCTGTCCGGTGATGTAAGCGGACAGAATACCCGGTACATAACTCGTTCCGCCGTGCAGAAAGCCCAGTGGTCCGTAGGTAAAAACGATATCGCGCCCCCAGTGCAGGTGTCGCAATGCGGCCCATGCGAGGACTTCGGTCCAGGAAGAATCCATGCCGATATCTGGCGCTGCACCGAAGCGCAGGTTTTGCAGAAAAATGAACGCGCAGAACGCAACGATCACGAGCCAGCGAAGGATTGCGATGACTGATTTCGATCGGGATGGCGGGCGTTGGCTCAAGGTCATCGTAAGCTGAGTTTTTCAGTTGAAATCAGTGTTTCACGGATACATTTTCAGGCAACACAATCGTGACCTGGAGCACGTCTGTGTCCCGGCGATAACACGTTTTAGCATTGAATTCCGCGGTTGCTAATTTTTGCCGTTGAACAAACTCGACTCGACCAATGTCTTGCATTGTTCATTGGTCAAGCGTTCACCCCATTGCGAATCGGCACGTCCCTGAAAGTGAATCTGGAAAGTGAATTCGGGTTGCGCGAGGCATTCGATCACCTGTTTGCGCCAATCCATAAATGAATGATGCCACGGTGCGAAAAGTAAAAAATTGATCCATGCGCTTGCCAAAGCAGCCAGCACAAAAAAATAGCGCAAAGGCTGGTTGGAATTCAGGCTCTGAATCAATATCCAGCTGATCAGGATGAACGGATAAAAAAAGTACCGTGGTGCGGTGATGTACGGATCGATGGCGGGCAATGGTGCGCGCAGGATGGCTGACAAGATGCACAGCGGCAACGCGATGCAAAGCAAGACCATCACGAAATCGTAGCGGCGCAGCTTGGGCCAGCAGCACACCAGCAATACGAGCCCGAGCAGGATCGCGGCGCCAGCGATCATCGGGGTCATCGCCGGATCCAGCGACCAGTATTCGAACCAGCCGAAAAATTTTCCTGCCAGCAACGGAAGGCTGAAGCTGAGTTTGTCCCATTGCGGTGACTGCCGACTGAAGTGGATCGCCGCCGCTTGAATCCCCGCAACCAGGATGACGGCGCCCGCGATCACATTGTCTACTCGTGCGCGCGTGAAAAAAGTTCGCAACAAATAAATCGGCGAAAGAAAAATCACGAGGGGTGACGACAGCCCACCGAACACAATCAGAAACAATCGCGCTGAAAGTTTTTCGTCATTTTTTTCCCACAGCAGCGGTAAAAAAAGCAACAGCCCACCCCACCACAATGCATATTCCGACACTGCAAAAACTTCAGAGCCGGTGGGGATAAAAAGTACGCTGACCGCACACCAGGTTTTATGCCTGAGTTGGGTCGGACACAGGGCGATGGCCCATATCACGGAAATCGTGAACAGCATCGTCAGCCAGTAGCTGATCTCGGGAAACCAGCGAAACGATAGCGCCAATGAAAGCGTGTGGATGATTTTGGTCGGAGTGATGAAATAGCCGTTGACCGGATAAAAAAGCGTGAGCCAACCGTGTTCGATGTACTGGTTGAGAATGGTCGTGCCGTCTTCGACCCAGATATACGGATTCGAAAATTGATCGGGACGACGGAAAACAAGCACAGCGATCGTCAAGACCGCCAGCAGAAACCCGATGCGGATGCTATTTTTGCGGATTTCCAGATCGGCCGTGCTTTGCGACCGCACATCAAGAATCATGACTTACCTTGGTTGTTACATTTGGACGGTGTGCGTTTTTGCATTCATCGCTGGTGGTGGTCGATCACCAGTACAAGCGACGATGCAGCAATTATTCTGCGTGGAATTGCCGCTCCGTGGATCAGGGTTTGTGAACGAATGTTCCTGTTTTGCATGGCACCGAATTCGCATTCCGTATCGCAATTTCATAGTCCCCTGCAGCGACGCCGGACGCGGATGTAGTGATGTCGACGCCGGTCCAATGATAACGCGCAGACTTCAGCGCAGTGGCAACGTCCGGGCGCGCGTGCGCAACACCCGTCACGGCATATTCGACATCTTTGCCAAGCAGCAAAATCCTTGGCTGGTTGAATACGGAAAAGTAGGGGAAGTTGTCGGAGATCACCCAGCCGGTAAATCGCACGGGAAGATTCGCGGGCAGATTCGTCGCCGAAGATCCGCCGGAGAAATCATCGAGATGACATTTTGACAGGCTGCGATCCGGCGACTTTCGTTCGCTCCGCGCGAACAGACCGAGCGGGTTATGCGGAACAATGGCTTCCGCGGCACAGACCATTCGCGAGAGCAAACCGACGCGCTTCGCATCGCAAGGCAGCGGCAAATCGTTCTTATCAATTCGCAACAGTTGCTGCATCGTCGAATCGGCAAGCAACATCGCCAGCCGCGGCTTTCTCGGGTAAGGCAATTCGAACTTGTCGACATCAATGGTCGGGTCATGCAGCAACGCCCGAGTGACGAATAGGGTGGATTGGCGTGATGCTTGCGTAATGTTCGCCTCAAGCACGCCATCTATTGTTGCAACGCCGAAAAATAGCGCCATGCAAATGCCAAGCGCAACCATTGAGGTGCGACCCGCCACTCGTAAAAATGGCCGTGGGATATATTGCGAAGCCTGGAACAAACGACAGCCGAAATACAGGTTGGCAATCAGCCCCAACAATAATGTATCCGTATAGCGAGAAGGGACTGCGATCAGCGAATGGCCGCGTCCATAGGCTATGGCGATTGCCTGTAGGAAAACCCACATCGCAAGGCCAATAAAAAATGCGTCGACTCGCGATAAGGCTTTTCGTTTGAGCAGTGCATGAATACTCCAGGCAGCGACCGATAGCCACGCCAGTGGAAACAGTTGTATCGGCCACGCCAGGACGCGTGCGGTGCCGGTAATGAATTCGAGTACGGATTGCGCTCTCAATTCATCGCCATCGCCGAGTTTGGGTATCAGCGAATAACCGAATAGCGTGACCAGGAAAAGTATTGCGATGAGCAGGATTCGCGACCTCCTGTTTTCGCGATCATTCGTCATTCCCGCCAGCACCAGAAAAATGGCGACCGGCGCGACCAGAAATCCGGACGCCAGCGTGCCGAGGCAACACACAGCAAGAACGCCGGCAATCATGCAATCTCGCAGCGAAAGCGCGTGCTTGCTGCAAATCATGAGGATCAGCAACGAGAACAGCAATGAAAAATAAAACGGACTCTGGAAACCCCAAAGCGTGTTCTCGCTATCGATCAAGGTCATTGGCAAAATGACGATCAATATGAGCAGTGCATTGCGACTGAATTTATTTTCGATCCTGCTTGCGATGAATGCGAGGCTCGCAATCATCGCGGCATAAATTCCGGCATTGGCAATTGCGAATACACGATTATCCCAGTAGTTCGAATTCAACGAAAATACCAGGAGATCGAAAATGCGTTTGAAGAAAATGTGATGTTCGTTGTGCAGTGCGAGCAGTTGCGAGAATTTGAGATTGCTCTCGACCCACGGCTTCAGCAGAAAAAACGCTTCGCTATCCCACTGATCGGCCAGAGGTAATGAGGACGAATAGCGCAGGATCTGAATCGTGTGGCAGAGAAACGCCCAAAGCCAGACGAGAAATAATAATCGAAAAGTCGTGTTCGAAAATAAT
This sequence comes from Pseudolysobacter antarcticus, assembly GCF_004168365.1. Lineage (GTDB taxonomy): Bacteria > Pseudomonadota > Gammaproteobacteria > Xanthomonadales > Rhodanobacteraceae > Pseudolysobacter > Pseudolysobacter antarcticus. The sequence goes on along the minus strand of NZ_CP035704.1, from coordinate 3,863,239 downwards.
TCTCGTGGTGCACGCATAAATATTCAAACCCTTGAAAAAAGTATCGCGATTATCTGAAGGTCAGATGTTTGTGGCCGAGGTAGCTCGTAATCACCGGTGCCAATATGCCCAGCGCATGGGCGATTTCCTCGGTATAGGAATGAATGCCTAGCGCGGGCAGCACGATCCGCGCGAACAGCAGGCTCACTGCCAGCGTCAGCACCAATGCGCCGAGATTGATCAAGAGAAACCACAGCATCTGTTGGTGCAACTGGTTTTTCGATGCCGTGAACACTAGCGCGCGATTGAGCACGAACGCCGTGGTGATGCCGACGACGAATGCAAAAAATATCGCCAGCGAATAATCGCAAAACCGGCTGAACACGATGCGGCTGCCAAAGTTTGCCGCCGCGGCGATAGCGCTCACAAACAGAAAGCGCAAAAACCGTTTCGATTCGTTCGAGTCGCTGCCTTGGGCATTATTCGCCGCAGAGTTTGGCGGCGATTCTGGTTCACGCGCGCGGTTCATGCTGCGCTCACGGTTTTTCGGCGATCACCAGCGCCTGTTTGCCGAGGATGCGCCAAGCCAGCGGAACACGCAGATACAGGCGTACCAGAAACGCCGCTTTCGGCAGGCGACTTTTGGTGGTGTAAGGCAAAAACCGTGGAATGACGAGGGTCGGTTTGAACCCGGCGAGTTCGAGGCCTTCGACGAGGCTGCGATCACTCAGCGCGGTGTGATGATCGAAAAAATCCCAATATTCCGCATAGAGAAAACGGATATTCGGCTGCAGGATGATGACCTGACCGCCGGGTCGCAGGATGCGCAGCGCTTCCTGAAAGGTTTCGAGCACAAGCTGTTTGCTCGGCAGATGTTCGAGGAAATTGCTCATGAACACGACATCGACGCTGTCGCCCGGAAGCTCGCGAATTGCAGTGCAGGATTCGTTGATCACGCGCACATCGGCGGCGGCGCGCTGCTTCACTTCGGGATTCAGATCGACCGCGATCTTGGTGCCGGCCTGGATGTTGTTGATGAACTCGCAATAACCCGCGCCGATATCCACCACCGTCGCATCCGGTTTGACATACCGACTGAAAAAATCCTTGCACAGCACCTGCCAGATCGCGTGTTTGGCGGCGAGCTCGCTCTCGGGAAAACGATGGCGATAGAGTTGTTCGAGCTCCATTTTTTTCTCCAGTAGAAATTTTGTGGGCCGTGATTCTCGTGAACCGGCGCCAGCGGAATTATTCGTTATCGAAACTAGCCAGCATACTCGCCAGCGAGTTGCGCCAGGGTTTTTCCGACCTTGAGACTTTCCGAGATCGAGCGATCTTCGGGGTAATAATACGATGTGTCGGCCATGTAAAACCCGGCGACCGGAGTCTGCATCGGCGGCAGCATCTGCGCAAATCCGGGCGGACACACGGTCTGCGAAAAGTCGTAGCGATGGCAATGGCTCGCGAGCACCCAGTCGGCGTTGAATTGCGGATTCAGGCGCGCCAGATAAGCGAGTGTCTCGGCTATGAATTCGCTGTTTGATCGCGCATATTTCGGATGCGTTTTTGGCATGTAGAACGGCGCGTAGACGATCGACGGATCCCCATTCGCCGCATCGAACCGGCACAGATTGGTGTATTCGATCACGCCCGGAACATCGATGCTGCTATCGCAGATATTCATCCAGAAATTATCCGTCAGCGGCTGCTTGAGTTTGAAGATCACGCACACCACGGGAATGTTGACGATGGCGCGAACCTGCGCGGCAAATGCCGGCGGAAGGTCGGGCACGAGGTCGGGTACGAACTGGATCGGCGCGGTGCTGATCACGACATCGATGCTGCGCTCTGCATCGTTCACAACGATGCCGCGCACTTTTCCGAAACCGTCGGTGGTCACACGCTGGATGCCGGATTTCAGATGGATTGCACCACCACGCTGGAGGATGGCTTGCTGCATTTTTTCCAGCAGAATTTCCGATCCACCTTGCAGATAACCGAGTGATTCCTGCAGCAGGCTGCGGCGCGATAGCGCAATGCGCTTGATCCGCGTGCCGAGCCAGGCGGCCGATAGCGACTCGCTGTATTCAAAAAATTTGAGTTCGAATAAACGTTGCCACAACACGGTGTAGGCGCGTTGACCGAGCCATTTTTTCAGCCACGGCGTTGCACCCACACGATCGAGTTTCGACCAGTCGCGAATGCCCTTGGTATACATCACGTGCAACGCGTAGCGGAATTTGTCGATCCAGCCGAGGCCATCGAACTTCAGCAGCGCAAACGGCGTGCCCCAGCGATGCAATTTGCCAGCGTGGAAAAATCCCATCTCGGTATCGGTCCAGCGCAGCTTGTCGCTGAGGCCGAGTTCTTGCAGCAACTCGAATAACGGCGCATCGGTCTTGCAGATGAAGTGATAAAAACGTTCGATGGCGAGACCGTCGAAATCGAAACTCGCCGACATGCCACCGATCCGGTCATCGCGTTCGTAGATATCGACTTGGTGACCGTGCTTGAGCAATTCCATCGCACAGATCAAGCCCATCGGCCCGGCGCCAATGATCGCGAAATGTTTGCGGCCAGCTGATTTCTCCGGCGATATGGATTGCGGTTGTGCCGTGAGTGTCATCGTTTCAGTACAACCTTGCTGTAGCGCGGATCAGTATAACTTTCGCGGATCGCGGCCTCGAACGGGGTCTGTTCGACGCCGAAGATTTGCGCGGTATCAATACCGTGGAATTCATCACCGGCGGTCAGTGCCTTGAGTTGATCGGCGGTGAACGGCGGTTTCGCGCTGAAGATCGAATAGGTGCGCAGCAGCAGGCGAAAAAGCGCGTATGGAATCGGCACGATCAATGTGCGCAAACGTTTCACGCGCTTGATCGTGCGGATGATGTCGATGTAATCGATGCGTGTATCGCCACAGATATCGTAGACGCCGCCGACTGGCTGATCCTGCATGCAGCGCACGATGCAGCGGCAGAAATCGCGTTCGTACAACGGCTGGCGCATGTAGCGGCCATCGCCGGGAATCGGGAACACAGGCGTCTTCGCCATGAAGCGCGACAGCCAGCCGAGATGTTTCGGATCGAACCAGCCGAACATCAGCGTCGGGCGCAGGATGCAATGCGGCAGACCGCTTTCGACCACGAGTTTTTCCTGCGCGCGTTTGGTGTGCGTGTAGTCGTCGTCGGCCACCGAATTCACCACGGACGAGCTGATATGCACGAGATACGGCACGGTATTTTTCTGCGCCGCAGCCAATACATTTTTGGTCGCCGCGATATTGTTGCGCACGAATAAGTCAGCATGTTTGCCGGTGATCTGCGCATGCAATTGCACGATGCACGCGGCACCGTCGAAACTGTTTTCCCACGCGCCGCGTTCGGCCAGATCTGCGCAGACAATTTCGACATCGGGATTCAGCTCGCGCAGGATACCGAGGTTGTATTCGTGCTTGTCGATGCCGACGATATGCGTGAAACCCTGCGCCTTGAGTTCGACGATCAGATTCTGTCCGACCAGCCCAGCGGCACCGGTCAATACGATTTTTGCGTCTTTCGCCAACATGCTTTTTGCGCTATCCATTCAGAGCTTGAGGCGTTTGAAAATCGGTTCGGGAATGCTGCGGATGATCAGCATGATGATGCTCCAGAACCATGGCAGATAAACGACGCTGCGACCACGATCGATCGCGTTGACGATGCCCGTGGCGATTTGTGCCGGCTGCGCCCACAGCGCGCTTTTCTTGAACGCTGCAGTCATCGGCGTATCGACAAATCCCGGTTTGATCGTCAGCACGTTGACCTTCGATTTCGCTAGACGCTGGCGCAATCCACCGAGGAAAACCGACAGCGCAGCCTTGGCCGAGCCGTAGACATAATTGCTCTGCCGACCGCGATCACCGGCGACCGAGGAAATCACTGCGAGCGTACCGAAACCTTGCGCTTCGAGCAGGTTCGCCAGCGGCGTGAGCAGTGCCATCGTGCTAAGTGCATTGATCACGAACTCGCGACGCAACGCATCGACCGATCCTTGGCATTCGATTTGATCCGACAACGTACCGTGCGCGATCAGCACGGTATCGATGCCGCCGAGCGCGAGGCTGGCCGCGTTGATGACCGCGGCATGTGCGTCGAAATCGGTGACTTCCAAAGTTGCGGTCGCCACGCGCACTGCGCCGCGCACGCCGAGATCGGTGGCGATGGTTTGCAGTCGATCGGCATCGCGTGCGACCAGAAACAAGCTGTCGCCGCGCGCGGCCAAAAGACGCGCGGTGGCTTCCGCGATGGCCGATGTCGCACCGATGATGAGGACTCTGCGCATGTAATATTTACTCCGTGACTCGCCGCCAGAAACTCGATGAGAATTTCGGATCGATATGGGTTTGCAATTTTTCCCATTGCGGAAAATACTGACGAAAATGTGCGCTGCTCATGCGTGCGTCCTTGGCCGGATACACCGAACCGCTGGCCGCAGCGACCACCGCATCGAGCCGATCGAGCAGCGCAAATGTGCTCGGTCCGGCGTTCGCAAAATCCAGCGCCAGCGTGGTGCCGGTGCGCGCAAACGACATCAGCCCCGCCGCCTCGCGCTCGCCGAATGTCTTGAGCACGGCGAGGAAAGATCCCGTGCCGCTGCGCGCGATGATGCGCAACAACTCGGCGACGACTTCTGCAGAATTTTGCGGCGGCACCAGACATTGATACTGCAGAAATCCGCGCGGGCCGTACATGCGATTCCACTCGGCGATCGAATCCAGCGGAAAGAAAAACGGTTCGTAATGACTCAGTCCATGCGCCGCGATTGGGCGGTGATAATACAGCGTGTTGAACAGACGCAGGCTGGCGCGATTGACCAGCGACAGCGGCGGCGTGAACGGCATGCGCAGATGGCGTTGCCGCGGTGGACGTTTTGCATTGCTCACCTGTGCATGATTGGCGCGCATGAACAAGCCACGGCCGAGCTTGGCTTCTGGCGCGCAGCAGTCGATCCAGGCGACGCTGTATTCGTAATCTTTTTCGGAAGCACTCGACAGCGCGAAAAATTCCGCGAGATTTTCAAAGCGCAGAGTTTCGGTCGCGAGCCACGGCCCGGCGATGCGCTGCAGCGAAAATTCTGCCCACACAATCAAACCGGTCAGGCCGAGTCCACCGATGCTGGCGTGGAAAAGTTCTGAATTTTGCGTACGGTCGCATAGCAGACGCGACCCGTCCGAACGCAGCAATTCGAACTGCCGCACATGCTCGCCGAACGTGCCCGCGCGATGATGATTCTTGCCGTGCACATCGTTGGCGATCGCGCCACCGACCGTGATGAATTTCGTACCCGGCAGCACTGGCAGAAACCAGCCTTGCGGTATCACCAGATCGAGAATTTCGCTGAACAAAACGCCGGCCTCGCAGCGCAGAATTCCGCTGCCTGGATCGAACGCGATCAACCGATCCAGTCCACGCGTAACCAGCAGATTGCCGGCATCGTTCAGACAACTGTCGCCATAACTGCGGCCGTTGCCATAGGCGAGCAGGGTGCCGTCAGGCGTGGGCAACTCGGCGCCACGCCAATGCAGCGGCACGATGTTCTGGGTGACGTGCGGATAGCGCCCCCAACTGCTGCCGACGGTCGGCATCAGATCGCTCCGACGATGGCAGCGCCGCACAACACCAAGATGATGCGGCTGATACGATCGAGCAGCGCGAATACGACGGGATCGTCATGCATCGCGCCGCGATGTGCGATCAACCACGCGCGGCTGACCCAGTACAACAACAACGGACACAGCATCCACAGCATTTGTGGATGGCGATACAGCACCTCGCTCGCGGTGCTGTTGATGTATAGCGCGAGCACCAGCACGCTGAGAAATCCGCTGGAACCGCCAAGGGATTCGATCAGCGGCAAGTCATCGACCGCGTAACCGCGACCGCTCGCTTCGGTCTGGCCGGCGTCGCGCAGACCGCGCAATTCGGTGTAGCGCTTGAGCATCGCCAAGCTCAGGAACAGGAACATCGAGAACGCGAGCAACCAGAACGACAACGCGGTGCGAATAGCCACCGTGCCGGCAACGATGCGCACTGTGTAGAGCGCGCCGAGCACGATCGCATCGAGCATCGCGATACGTTTGAGGGCGAACGAATACGCCAGGGTCAGCGCGTAATAACTGAGCAAAACCGCGGCGAATATCGGCGAAAGAAACAATGCGAGAGCGAACGAAATCAGCGCGAGCAGTGGTGCGGCGACCAGCCCGGCAACCAGCGATAATGTGCCCGCGGCAAACGGGCGCAAACGTTTGCGCGGATGGCGACGATCCGATTCGAGATCGAGCAGATCGTTCAGCAGATACACGCCCGAGGCACACAGGCCGAAGCAGAAAAATGCGACTATCGAGCGCTGAATTGCCTGCGGTGCAAACAGCATGTGGGCGGCGAGCAGCGGCAAAAAGATCAGCAGATTTTTCAGCCACTGATGCAGGCGCAACGCGCGCACCCAGATCCGCACGCCGGATTTTTCGCGCGCGAAAACCTGCGTCACCGAAAATGCTTTTCGCGCACGCCGCAATAACGCCGGACTGGCATTGACGACGATGGCTTGCCGCGCGTGCGACCACACCTGCATATCCGGCGCGGCATTGCCGGCGTAATCGAAACCGCGCTCGGAATAATTTTCGACCAGCGCCTGCGCCTTGCGTGAGCCGGAAAGATTCACGAGACCATCGCTCGCGAGCACCGTGTCGAAGCCGCCAAGATAGTTGGCGACCGCATCCACCAGCAACCGATCGCTGGCGCTGCACAGCACTTTTTTGCGCGCGATATTTTCGTCGCGCAGCCATGTCAGCACGCGCGTGTCGTACGGCAGCAGGCTCACGTCGACATTCGCGCGCAACGCAATCTCGCGCTTCAATCGCGCTTTGCCATGGATCAGCCACACGACAAAACTCAGCAGATAAAATGGATTGCGACGCAGCAGGCTGAGCGCCGATTCGAGCAGCAAATCCGAGCGCAGCAACGTGCCGTCGAGATCGACGCAGAGCGGGATATCAAGATCCGCGCTCGGGCTCGGTGGGTGCTCATCAGCTTCGTGCAACGCAACTCTCCGTTCGCTCACAGCGCAAAGTCTGTGCAGATTAAACCGAGCGCCAGCACGTTTGCGCGAGCCCGATGGCCAGGCGTTTTTACAGCGCCTGTTCGAGTTCCGGCACGAGTTTGAACAGGTCACCCACGAGGCCGAAATCGGCGATTTCGAAGATCGGTGCTTCGCCGTCCTTGTTGATCGCGACGATCGTGCCGGCGTCCTTGATGCCGGTCAGATGCTGGATCGCGCCCGAGATGCCGACTGCGACATAGAGTTCGGGTGCGATGATCTTGCCGGTCTGGCCGACCTGCATGTCGCTCGGCACGTAACCCGCATCGACCGCGGCGCGTGACGCCCCGACACCGGCGCCGAGCTTGTCGGCGAGTTTGAAAATGATCTCGAAATTTTCCTTCGAGCCGAGGGCGCGACCGCCCGAAACTACGCGGCTCGCGGTCTGCAAGTCGGGGCGATCGGTGGCGCCGGCTTGCAGGTCGACGAAACGCGTATGCGTCGGAATTTCCGCGGTGATATTCGACACTTCGATCGGTGCCGTATTGCTGCCGGAATTCGCCGCGGCATACGAGGCATTGCGCACCGTCGCGACCACGACATGATCTTTCGCCGCTTCGACCGTGATGATCGCGTTGCCGGCGTAGATCGGGCGCTGGAAGGTGTAGGCGTCCTGCACTTTCATGATGTCGGAAACCTGCGCCACGCCGAGCAAGCCGGCGACACGCGGCAGAAGATCTTTGCCGAACGTGGTCGATGGTCCGAGCACATGCGTATAACCGGCCGCCGCTGCGGCAACTTGCGGCGCGAGCACCGCAGCGAGCGCGTGTTCATTGGCCGCGTTGGCGATGGTCACGATACGAGTCACGCCGTCGATGCGCGCGGCTTCGGCGGCGATCGCGGTTGGGTCGGCGGCCAGCACCAGAATATCGACCGAGTCCGCGCCCATCTGCAGTGCGCAGGTCACGCACTTGGCCGTGCTCGGATTGAGTTTGCCGTGGTCATGTTCGGCGACGATCAGAATCTTGCTCATGCGAAATCTCTTGGTGGTGGCGCGGAAGCGATCCGCGGCGGTTCACGATAAAAACGATGCAGCCGAAATCAGAGCAGGCCTTTGGCCTTCAATGCGGCGATCAGTTCGGGCACATCCTTGACCATCACGCCACGCGTGCGTTTGGCCGGCGGAGCGTAACTTGTGGTCTTGAGATGATCGCCGGATTCCACGCCGAGCGATTCCAGCGTGATTGTTTCGAGCGGCTTGGCCTTCGCTTTCATGATGTCGGGCAGCTTGATGAAACGCGGCTCGTTCAAACGCAGGTCGGTGGTGATCACCGCGGGCAGATCGACTTCGATGGTTTCGAGACCCGCATCGATCTCGCGCGTGACTCGCGCCACGGCGCCGGTCACTTCGACTTTCGAGGCGAACGTCGCCTGCGGTCGGCCCCACAACGCGGCGAGCATCTGGCCGGTCTGATTGGCGTCGTCATCGATCGCCTGTTTGCCGAGGATCACGATCTGCGGCTGTTCTTTCTCGATTAGCTTGAGCAAGGCGCGCGCCGCGGTGAGCGGCTGAATCGCCTCGGTGGTGGTGATATGGATCGCGCGATTCGCGCCCATCGCCAAGCCGTTGCGCAGGTGCGCTTGCGCATCCGGCGGGCCGATCGTGGCGACGATGACTTCGGTGGCGATGCCTTTCTCGCGCAGCCGCAGCGCTTCTTCGAGCGCGATCTCGTCGAACGGATTGACCGAGAGTTTCACGCCGTCGGTAACCACGCCGGAACCATCGGGTTTGACCTGAATGCGGACGTTGTAGTCCACCACGCGTTTGTAACCCACCAGGATTTTCATGTACGGGTATTCCCAAGGTTTGCGCCGACGCGGAACGCGGCAGAGTGAGCAAGACAATGCGCAATTGTAGCGTGGATTGTCTTTGCGGTAATCCCGCGGTGATTGCGCATGTTTGTGGGTAGCCCGAATGGCGGACGCTAAAAGATGTTTCGCCCCAAAAGGCGAGCAAAAAACATTCGCGAAAAATGACCATGACTTTCGGCCTGCTTGTGTTTTTCGGAGTGATGTTCTACAACTGTAGTACGACAGCTGTAGAAGAATTCCGATGACAAGCAAGAAACGCGATATAGCTCTGAGCGAACTGCAGGCCGCGGTGATGCGCGTGCTGTGGCAGCGCGGCGAAGTCAGCACCGCGGAGGTGGCCGATGTGCTGGCCGGCGAGCGCGGCATAAAGCACACCACGGTTGCGACCTTGCTGACGCGACTGGAAAAACGCGGCGCGGTCGCTTTGCGTCGTGATGGTCGCCAATTGATTTATCGCGCGCTCGTGAGTGAGTCCGAAGTGCGGCGCTCGATGGTCAGCGATCTGATCGCGAGTTTGTTCGCTGGCGACCATAAAGCGCTGATGGCACATCTGGTGCAAGAAGGCGACACGGCGCCGGGTGATCTGGATCAGTTGCGGCGCAAACTCGGCAAGGGAAAATCCCATGATTGATGTGACCCATTTTGTGGCGTGGCTGCTCACCGTCGCCATGCACGCCATGCTGCTGCTGGCCTGCGCCTGGCTGCTTGATACGACCTTGAAATTGCGTTTGGCCTGGCGCGAACTGCTCTGGCGCAGCGCGCTGTTCGGTGGCGCGTTGACGGCATCGATCGCATTTTTGCCGATCCCGCTGCCGACTGCGCTGAGATTCGCCGTACACGGCGTTACCCCAGTCAGCACAACGGTTGCGACGCGCGTGAGAGCGTCATCCGATATCCAGCACAAACCGAAAGCCGCTAGCGATTTGCAACATGTCGCAATGCTAGAACAAGCACCGCAGCGCGCCACAAAAATCGGCAGCGCGCCGATCGATGCACAAATCAGCGCCAGCGTTTCGTCATGGCAGATTCCACACGTTTTGATCCTGCCGTTGCTCTCGCTGTGGCTGGCCGGCGCACTCATGCAGCTCGCGCGTTTGCTGCGCGCCGAGTGGCAACTTCGGCAATTATTATGTGATGCACACGCTGTCCACGATCTGTCCGCAACGGACATGTTGGACACGCTTGCGGACGCAGCCGGGCGATCCGCGCCACGACTGTTCGAGCTGGATCACATCGATTCGCCATTCGCGATCGGCCACTACATCGTGCTGCCGCGTTGGGCGCGTTTGCAGTGGTCTCGCGCGCAACTGCAGGCGGCGCTCGCGCATGAGTTCGCTCATCTGCAACGGCGTGATCCGCGCTGGCGGCGAATCATCGCGATCTGGCAATCGTTATTGTGGTTCGTGCCGCTCACGCATCTCGCGCGGCGACGTATCGAGGAATGCGCCGAGCTGGCCTGCGATGCTGCCGCGGCTAGAGCACCGAATGGCGCGCATGCGCTCGCCGAATGTCTGGTGGCTTGCCTGCAGCAGCGCAGCAATGGCCACGCTGGATGGTCACCTGCGGCCGCGATGGCGCAGCGCCGTTCACCACTTATGCAACGTGTCGATCAACTGCTTGAAGGAGCACCTATGAATACTTTACGAACCGGCTGGCTGGGCGCGTGCCTGGTCACCACCTTGCTGATGGGTTTTTCCATGATCCTGCCGGGGCTGCAGTTTGCGCACGCCGATGTGCCGACGCCGCCGGCCGTACCGGTTGCGCCGAAACCACCCACCGCGCCGAAGGCGCATGTATCAGGCGCCGAATATCACATCTCGATCGATGACGATCACACACTGATCCGTACGCGCGACAGGCAAGGCACGCTGGATGTCAGGATCAACGGCAAGGTGTCGTTCAATGAGAGCGAAAACGACATCGAAAGCCTGACCGGCACCGCCAGCATCGAGCAGGACCATGATGGTAATGCACGCCGCATCGAGTACCGTCTGGTCGATGGTGCGATCGAACGGCGCTATTGGCTGCACGATCACGAACAAGCGCTCGACGCCGATGCGCGCGCTTGGCTGGCGCAGGTGATTCCCGCGGTATTGCGTAGCGGTGGCTTCGATGCCGAAGCGCGCGTACAGCGTTTTCTCAAGCGTGGCGGCGTCGCGGCGGTGCTCGCTGAAATCGCCCTGATCGATTCCGATTCGGGCCGCTCGCGTTACATCATCGAACTGTCGAAACAAACCAGCTTGCGCGGCAAGGATCTCGATCAAGTGCTCGACCTGACGGCGGCAATCGGTTCGGATTATGAAAAACGCCAAGCCTTGCAGACGCTGTTCACGCAACAGAAATTCGATGATGCCTTGCTCGCGCACATGCTCACCTTGGTGGGCGATGTGAGCTCGGATTACGAGCGTGCCGAACTGCTCGTGGCGGTCGCGCCGCAGTCGCTGGCCGGGCATCTCTCGCGTGCGGCATGGATGACTGCGGTGGCCGGTATCAGCTCGGATTACGAGCATCGACGCACGCTCGAAGCGCTGCTGAAAAACGTCAGGAACGATGACGTTTTATTGCGACAGATCCTCGCCGGCGCCGAGAGCATCTCCTCCGATTACGAGCGCCGTAGCCTGGTGCAAAGCGTGTTGCAGCACGTCGATAACGCCGACACGATTGCACCGGCCTATCTGCAGGCGGCGCGCAATATCAGCTCGGATTACGAGCATCGCGAGGCCTTGACGGCGCTGATCAATGCCCCAGGTTTTGGCAAGGTGTCGGCATCGGGAATTCTCGATGATGCGAATTCGATCGGCTCAGATTACGAGGCTAGCCGCTTGCTGAAGGAGTTGATCGAACGCATGCCTGGCGACGCGGATTTGATCACGCGTTGCCATGCCGCAGCGGCGCGTTTGTCGGATCACGAACGCAAGGAAGTCGAGCGCGCATTGCAGTCACGCGAAGTTTGAAGCGCGCCGCTTTTGTCATGACGTCTCGCGCGTAATTGCGGCTGCCGCTTAGCGCTTTTCTTGCGGAAAAGCTGCACCGTCCAATGTGTTCAATCTGGCGATAATCGCTGCGGCAAATCGTTGCACCGAACCCTCAGCGAACGCAAAGTATAGTGAGGGTTCGGTCAGTTCGAGCTCGAGAATGCACGGACGATTGTTCGCATCGCGGATCATGTCGATACGCGCGTACAACAGCGGTTGCGTGAACGGGATCGCGGCCAAAGTCTGTTCGGCCAGCGCGCGCTCATCCGCGTCGGCGTTGCGTGCACTGATATGTTCCGCTGCAAACAACGCTCGCGTCGCGTCCTCACCGCGTTTGAGCAACGCGCCCTTGCGAATGCTGTGACTATAGCTGCCGTTGAAATACAGCAACGCGGATTCACCCTGCTGATCCACCGCATGCAGATACGGCTGTACCAGCACGCTGCGATGGGCATCGAGCAGACGCTGTGCGTGCGTGATCGCGACCGCACGCTCGCTGCGTACATAGCGCTGCGCATCGCGTGAGCCTGCGCCGACCGCGGGCTTGACCACGAACTCGTCGTGATCGGGCAGGGCATCGGCCGATTGGCCGGGTTCGATGAAAAAACTCGACACCACCGGCACGCCTGCCGCGGCAAGATCGTGCAGATAATGTTTGTCGGTGTTCCAGCGCACGATATCTAGCGGATTCAGCAGGCGCGTGGTTTCGGCGGTTCGCGCGGCCCAGGCCAGGAAATCCGGCAGGCGTTGTGTGTAATCCCATGTCGAGCGCAAAAGTGCGACGGAATAACGCGACCAATTGATCGTTGTATCGTCCCAATCGACCAGCTCTGCAGACATGCCGGCGGTTATCAAAGAGTGCAGCAGCGGCAGCAGATCGTCGTCAAGTGCCCGCGCGCTGCGAGCGCTGACCAGCGCGATCAAGGATTTGCTCATGTCTGTTTCCGTGGAAAGATAATGGCTATTTTATTTCAGGGCGTGACGACGATCTCGCGCTGGAAATTGCAGATTTCGTTGCCCGTGGCCGAGCTGGTCAATGCGAATGCGTGATACGTGCCGGTTGGAATATTCGAAAAATCCACGGCGAAGTTGTAGCCAGAATTAGCCAAGTCCGCGCTGCCCAGTGCTTGCGCCACATCCGGCCGAGGCTCGCCGGTTTTGCCAGCAAAACCGTAGGCTTGTTGTGCCGTCAGGACGATGGTGAATTGTGTCGGCATTTTTTTGCCGCTGGTGGACGCCCAGCCGCGCACCATCGAGATCGCACTTTTTTTCACCGTCCATGACTTGGCGTTTTCAATATCATCGACCGTATCCAGCGCGCACACCCCGTCGGCATTTTTTGCACTGGCGAGTTCGCTGGCGGTAATCGTTTTGCCGACATCGGATTTTGCTGCAGCATTATCGCTCGGCGAGCTGTTGCAGCCGGCCAAGACTGAAAGCGCGAGTAACGCCACGATCGGCGGGAAAAGATGTTTGGACATGGCTGATATTTCCGAGGAGTGAGTAGTTTGAATCGATGTACGAAGCGGTCTTGCGCAGTGTCGAATCACAGGTTCTGATAGTTCGGCCCCGAGCCGCCTTCCGGCGTGACCCAGTTGATGATCTGGTACGGATCCTTGATGTCGCAGGTCTTGCAATGCACGCAGTTCGCCGCGTTGATCTGCAGGCGTTTGCCGTTCACCGCGTCCTGCACGATTTCGTAGACACCAGCCGGACAAAAACGCGTGCACGGATTATCGTATTCCTCGGCGCAACGCGTGATGCAGATATTGGTATCGGACACATGCAGATGAACGGGCTGATCCTCATCGTGCGCGGTCGCAGCGTAATACACCGAGGCCAGGCGATCGCGCGGCGGCAGGTCACGCGCCACATAATCACGTTTCGGCGATTCGTAGCCTTGCAGCTTGTGCAGCGAGCTCCAGTCGGCGTGATTTTTTAGAGTCCACGGTGACAATCCGGCGGTAATCGTTTCCCAACCCGCATTGAGCAATCCTGGCAATAAACCCTTGTTAAATCCGGGGCGAATATTGCGCACTTTCTTCAGTTCGCTCATCACTTTCGAGCCACGCAGTTTTGCATCCCAGCCCGCACTTTGATTGGTCGCGGCGATATGTTCGGCCGCGAGCATGCCGCCGCGCATCGCCTGGTGCGTGCCCTTGATCTTCGGCACGTTCAAGGTGCCGGCGGCATCACCGATCAGCAGTGCACCGGGCATTTCGACTTTCGGCAACGATTGGTATCCGCCTTCGACAATCGCGCGCGCGCCGCCCGACAAGATGCTGCCGCCTTCGAGCAGCGGCTTCACTAGCGGATGATGCTTGAGCTGCTGGAACGCTTCGAACGGCGAGAACATCGGATCGGGATAATCCAGTCCGCAGACAAAACCGATGGCCAGCCGATCCTTATCGAGGTGATAAATAAAACTGCCGCCGTAGGTCATATTGTCGAGCGGCCAGCCGAGTGTATGCACGACCTTGCCCGGTTCGCCTTTGCCCGGCGCGAGCTGCCAGAGTTCCTTGATGCCGATGCCGTAGGTTTGCGGATCGCTGTCCTTGTCGAGTTCGTATTTCGCGATGAGCTGTTTGCTCAGATGACCACGACACCCTTCGGCCAGTACCGTGAGCGGCGCCTTGATGTCGATACCCTGTGTGTATCCGGCGTGGTGCGAGCCATCCTTCGCCACGCCCATGTCGCCGATGCTTACGCCGGCAACGGCGCCGTTGTCGTCGAACAACAATCCGGCGGCAGCGAAACCCGGATAGATTTCCACGCCGAGCGCTTCGGCTTGCGGTGCCAGCCAAGCACACAATGCGCCGAGCGAGACGATGAAATTGCCGTGGTTGTGCATCTGCGGCGGTGCCGGCAATTTGGTCGCCTTTTCCTTGCCGAGCCAATAGAACTCGTCCTTCGCCACCGGCACACAAATCGGCGGCGGGTTCTTGCCCCACTCCGGCAACAATTCGTTGAGCGGTTCGGGTTCGATCACGGCGCCGGAAAGAATCTGCGCGCCGACGACCGAGGCTTTCTCGATCACACAGACGCGGATATCCGGCTTGAGCTGTTTCAGGCGTATCGCGAACGCCAAGCCCGCCGGGCCGGCGCCCACGGTGATGACGTCGTATTCCATGAATTCGCGTTCGCTCATGATCTGGCTCGGTGCTGGAAAGCTCACAGTGTCCTGATTTTTCCGCGTGCGGGCAATCATTGACGTGACGATGCAGTTGCTATGATGTTTGCGATGAACGATGGCGCCGACAACGTGAACGATCCGAACAATTGGCAGATCTTTTCGCTGCCGGATGCCGATGTGCAACTGCTGCCGAATTTTCTCGATGTCGCGACTGCGGCGAAAACTTTCGCAGACCTGCACGCGCAAATCTGCTGGGAGCAACATCGCGTGCGCCTGTTTGGGCGCGAACTCGATTCACCACGACTGTCGTGCTGGATCGGCGATGACGACGCGTATTACACCTATTCGCGCATGCAGTTCGAGCCACGACCGTGGTTGCCCGAGCTTGCGAATCTACGCGATCGGATCGCGTTGGTTTGCGCTTCGAAATTCAATAGCGTGCTGTGCAACCTGTATCGCAATGGCCGCGACAGCATGGGGCTGCACAGCGATGACGAGCCTGAACTCGGGCCAGCGCCGGTCATCGCATCATTGAGCCTGGGCGGCGTAAGGCGATTTCGCTTGCGCCACAAGCACGATAAATCGCTCGGACTCACGCTGGATTTGCCGTTGGGTAGTCTGCTGTTGATGCGCGGTGCAACGCAGAAGAATTATCGCCACGATTTGCCGAAGACGGCGCGTGAAGTTGCGGCACGTATCAATCTGACGTTTCGGCGGATCATTGTTGCCGGCGAAACGCGTTAAAACTGGTAATTTAAAAACGTCGGCGAAAAAATTCGTCATCGTCAGGAGCCGTCATCCCAGCCTGCGCTGGGATGACGAGCAAGAAAAATCTTCTCAGCGCGTCTTGGCGTTGATGCTCTGCCAATCCGCTTCGCCGCTCTTGAGTGTCCACTCCACAACTTGCGGCAATACGTTATTCAAACCCTGCTCGAACGTGGCGACCACCGTGCCGATGGCGATTTCGCCGCTCGGTTGTTCCCAGCTGAAACTGCGCGCCGCAATCACGCGATTGCTGGCGTTTTGCGTGAGTTGCGCATTGAGCCGTATGACGACAGTGGGGTTGGTCGCGCCGCGATATTCGGCTTGGAAATCGCCGAGATCCAGATGCAACGCGTAGTCGCCACGCAGGCCGGTAGACAGGCTGCTCGCACCGAGCAGGCGGCCGGATTCCTGAAATCCCTGCAACAGCATTGATTGCAGCAATACCGGCATGCGCTCACGCCAGCGGACATCCTTGTAGAACTGCACGATGCCCGGTTGCGGCATGACCACGATGCGCGTGCCGTCGAGCGGATCGACCGCGCTCGGCACATCGACCAGCAGTTGCCACGCCAACGGCGCACCGCTCGCCGCCGTGCTGTGCGCAAGCGTCGGCGCGTACACGGTCGACGGTTCGTGTTTTTTGGTGATGCCGAGACAGCCGCACAACATCAATAGCGCGGCAGCACTCGACAGGATTCGCCAGGTCGCTTTCATTTCGGTTCGAACTCCTTGGGCTGGCCGTGGCCGAACAGATAACCGGCCGGATTATCCTGCAACTGATCGGTGATGGATTTCAGCGAGCGCAACAGATCGCGCAACTCGACCACGGTCGGGCCGATTTGCGACAGACCCTGATTGCTGAAATTGTTGATCGCTTCGCGATTCTGGCTGACCAGTTTGTCCGCGCCCTCGGCCGTGCGTTGCAAGGCCGCGAGCGTGGCGCTGGCGGCATCGAGCGTGGCGCGGCCCTGGTGATCGACCAGATCGTTGGTAGTTCGTGCCATCTTGTCGACCTGGGCCAAGGTGCTGCGCAACTGCGTGGTGGCGCCGGCGAGATCGCTGATGACGTGTTTCAGGTCGTCGCGCTGGTCGGCGATCGCACCGGACAATTGATCGACATGCTGCAGCGTGCGCGACACGCGATCGACGTTTTCCTGGCTCAGCAGATTGCCGACACGGAACAAAACATCGTTGACCGTCGTGACGATGTCTTCGCTCGACGCCAGCAGTTTTTGCAGTGCCGATTCATCGGCAATAATGCGCGGCACCGGTTGCTCGGGCGTGTCCAGCAGGGGCGCACTGCCGGGGGCGCCACCGGAAAGCTGGATGAACGCGATGCCGGTCAAGCCGAGCGATGCGAGTTTGGCTTTGGTATCGACCTTGATCGGCGTGCCGCCATCGACACGAATGCGTGCCTCGACGTTGCGCGCGTCCTTCGGCGACAGTCGCAACTGCGTGACTTCGCCCACCTTGATGCCGTTGTATTGCACGAGGCCGCCTTTCGACAAACCCGTTACTGCCTCGGTAAAAACGACGTCGTAATAGGCGAATTCGCGATCCGCGCTGGCCTTCGACAGCCACAATACGAACAGCATCGCGGCGGCGACCACCACGAGGGTGAATACACCGATCAGAACATGGTGCGCACGTGTTTCCATCATTAACTCCTGGGCGCCGATATCGAGGATTGCGGTGGCAGCTGGCGTGCTTGCGCGGCTGCTGCGGCACGTGCGCGCGGGCCGTGAAAATAGGACTGAATCCACTCATCCGGATTGCTCGCCACGGTGGCGAGATCACCGAGCACAAGCACTTTTTTCTGCGAGATCACTGCAACCCGGTCGCAAATGGTGTACAGCGTATCGAGATCGTGGGTGATCATGAAAACCGTGAGGCCGAGACTTTCGCGCAAGGTCAAAATCAGTTGATCGAATGCGGCGGCGCCGATTGGATCGAGGCCCGCGGTCGGCTCATCGAGAAACAGAATGTCCGGATCGAGCGCGAGCGCACGTGCGAGGGCGGCGCGCTTGCGCATGCCGCCGGAAAGTTGATCGGGATATTTTGCGCCGGCATCGGCGGGCAGGCCTGCGAGCGAAATCTTCAGCGCGACGATGCGTTCGACCAGCGTCTTGCTGAGGCGATGATGCTCGATCAGCGGCACCGCGACATTCTCCGCGACGGTCAGCGACGAGAACAATGCGCCGTCCTGAAACAGGACACCGATGCGTTGTTCAAGCGTGGCGCGTCGCGCGGGCGAAAGTTGCTTGATGTTTTCCCCGAGCAAATACACCTCACCCGCATCCGCTGTGCGCAGGCCGATGATCGCGCGCAGCAACACGGATTTGCCTGCGCCGGAGCCACCGACCACAGCGAGGATTTCGCCACGGCGAACTTCGAGATCGAGATTATCGTGCACCACTTGCGTGCCGAATTGGTTGCGCATGCCGCGTACTTCGATCACGTTTTGCGCGGCCTCGGGATCGGGTGCGGCAATTGTCTGCACGGAATTCAAACGTTGATCTCCATGAAAAAGATCGCGGCGATCGCATCGACCAGAATCACCATGAAAATCGATTGCACCACGCTCGCGGTGGTGTGTTCGCCGACCGACTCGGCGCTACCCGACACCTTGAAACCTTCGAGGCAGCCGATGATCGCGATGAGGAACGCGAAGATCGGCGCCTTGCCCATGCCGACCCAGAAATGCCGTGCTTCGGTGCCTTCGAGAAAACGCGAAATGAACATGCCCGGCGAAATATCCAGCGCGAGTGCACAGACCGCGCCGCCGCCGATGATGCCGGCGATCATCGCAATAAAAGTCAGCATCGGCATCGCGATGAGCAATGCGAGCAGGCGCGGCATCACCAGCACTTCCATCGGATCGAGACCGAGCGTGCGCAAGGCGTCGATTTCCTCGCGACTTTTCATCGAGCCGATTTGCGCGGTGAACGCGCTGCCGGATCGACCTGCGACAAGAATCGCGGTGAGCAGCACGCCAAATTCGCGAAGGAACGAATAACCAACCAGTTCGACCGTGAATACCGACGCGCCGAAATCACGCAGCACGGTCGCGCCGAGAAATGCGATTACCGCGCCGACCAGAAAACTCAGCAGCGCGACGATCGGCACCGCGTTCAATCCGGTCTGCTCGATATGGAATACCAGCGAAGTCACACGCCAGCGTCGCGGTTGCGGCAACACGCGCACGAGTGTGCTCAAGCTCAGGCCGATGAAACCGAGCAGGGCGATGAAATTGCCGGTGATGGTTTCGACCGCGGCGCCGATGCGTGCGAGTGCGTCGCTCCAACGCGGTTTTGGTGATGCCGAAATTCGACTTTCGCCCTGTGCGGCGCTGACGGCGATGAGCAAGGCGCGTTGCGGTGCGGTCAGCGCCTGCGGATCTTGCGCGAGTATTTGCAGCGGTTCGCGACCGAGCAGTGCGATCAGCAATTCCGCGCCGATGCTGTCGAGTTTGCCGAGCGCGCTGGCATCGATGTGCGCAGCACGGAGCGATGCATCGCGTTTCAGGCGATTCACCTTGCCATCGAGCGCTGCGGCGTAGGCCAATGTCCAGTCGCCACCGATGCGCAGAGAAGACTCTGCGCCGTGGTGCTGAATTTCGGCGTAACCGGCGGTGGCTGCGGACATGTAGCAAGGCTAGCAGCAATCGCCGAAGCTGCGAACCTGCGCGCGGCAAAGTTCGGCCAACACAGACAGCGCGCGTAAATCGATGCTGCCGCAGAATGCGCAGTTTGCCATCGGCGCAGTATGCTTGGCATTGCACAGCGCGCGGGGTTGAAGCGTGCCACCAGAGGTTGTGATGAATGTCGAATCCGCGCTAACTACCCGCATCGCTTTCGTGATGGAACTCGCGCGCCGCCTGCATCAGTACGGCACCGCGGCGCCACGTCTGGAAGATGCGATCAACCGCGTCAGCCGACGCCTGAATTTGCGCTGCGACATCATGTCCAGCCCGACCTCGATCATCATGTCGTTCGCCGATTGCGCACTCGGCGAAGATGCGCTGTCGCAGCTCACCCAAGTGATTCGTCTGTCGCCGGGCGATATCGACCTGGATTTGTTGTGCCGCGTCGATGAGATCGCCGATCGCGTGATCGATGGCAGTCTGGATATCCAACAGGGACATCAACAGTTGCGCGCGATCCGGCACGGGCAAAGTCGTTTGTCGGATCTGCACACCGTGCTGTGCTACGGCATCGCCTCCGCCGCGGTGGCCGCGATTCTGCACACCAGTGTTGCGGATATTGCGGTATCGGCGGCCACCGGCATGCTGATCGGCGCGCTCGCGCAACTCGCGCAGCGCCGGCCACGGCTGGCCGCGAGTCTCGAAGCCTTGTCGGCGTTGTTAGCGACGCTGATCGCCACGGTCATCAGTTTTTATCTCGTTCCGCTGTCGGTGAAAGCGGTGGTGCTGGCGAGCGTGATCGTACTGCTGCCGGGCCTGACCTTGACCACCGCCGTGCGCGAATTATCGACCCAGCATCTGGTATCGGGCGTGGCGCGTTTGGCCGGCGCGTTGGCGATGTTGCTGAAGTTCGCGTTCGGCACGCTCGCGGCGAACAAATTGTGCTTGCTGCTCGGATTGATTCCGACCGGACAACCGTTGCCGCCGGTATCGAGTCTGGTCGAATGGACCGCGTTGATCGCCGGTTGTTATGCGTTCGCGGTGTTGTTCAAAAGCGCGCGCAGCGATTATCTGTTGGTGATGTTTTCCGCTGCACTGGGCTACGGCATCAGTTATAGCGGCAGCGTTGCGTTCGGCGCCGAGTTCGGCGTGTTCATCGCCGGATTGTCGATGGGCGCATTGAGCAATCTGTATGCGGTGATCGCGCGTCGTCCCGGCGCGCTCGTTCGTGTTCCGGGAATCATCCTGCTGGTGCCGGGTAGTGTCGGATTCCGCAGTCTTTCTTTCATGTTCGAGCGCGACATTTTTCTAGGCATCGACACCGCATTTGCGCTGATGACTCTGCTGGTTTCGCTGGTCGCGGGATTGTTGTTCGGCGACTTGCTGGTAGCGCCGCGCCGCAGTCTGTAATCCGCTGCGTGGCGAACGCTGAAATCATCTGGAAAATACCGCCGCGATAATTATCGCGCGGAATTCGCGCTAATGAGGTTCGTCTGAACGGGCGCGTATGCTATTTGTCGCGGCGCAAATCTGCAGACAAAAATAAAGCGGAGATCAGTTGCGATCTCCGCTTCAGGTAACCACGACTCACTGACTCTGAATTCAGATCAGCAAATCTTTTTCTTTCTTGCCAGCCGTCAACGCAGCATGGAACCAGCGTGGACGTTTGCCACGACCGGACCAGGTCTGGGTGTGATCGGCCGGGTTGCGATATTTCGGTTTTGCCGGTGCGCGCTTGGCGCCGCGCTTGGCACCTTTCAGACTGAACAAGTCTTCGATGGTGAAACCTTCCGCCTTTGCCAGCGCGGTCAGCTTTTCACGCAGCTTGACGGATTTTTCCTTGGCCAATTCGTGCTTGCGCGTTTCGGCTTTCTGGATCAGATCGTCGAGCTGATTGTGATTCAAGGTCTTGATGTCAATTGCCATTGATTTTCCTTTGGGTGGTTTTTCTGCGGCCAATCTAGAGATGCGTGTCATGGGCTCTACCCTTCCATGAAGTCATTGATAGAAAAGATCGGTGCGAACCGTTTGTAAAATACTCAATTACAGAACGTTTTCTTTACATTAAACAATGTGAGAATTCCAAAAACGGTCACATTATTAGTCACGAATTGATTTCGCGCAATAGGAAATTCGTCGTGACTTCAGGCATATATCGCAGAGTAAGCGATGCCTGATACGCGCGCGGCGGTCAAAAAGGTGTGAAATGATCGGGTCCGAACGCACCCGGCGTTCGATAAGCCAATGCCGGCGATGATGAATTCGCCGGCATTGTGCGTAACCGATTAAAACCGCGATGGGTTCAATGCCGCTGCAATAATGCGATGGCTTCCGCGCGTGGTAGAACCTGATTTTCCGTTTCAGCGCGCGCACGATATTCCAGGGTGCCGGCCAAAAGGCCGCGCTCGCTGATTACCAGGCGATGCGGAATTCCGATCAATTCGATATCGGCAAACATCACCCCCGGACGCAGGCCGCGATCATCGATCACCGCATCAATCTGCATTTGCTGCAGTTCCTGCAATAGCGCGGTCGCCGCGTCGTTGACCTCGGCATTGTTTTTCGGATTGATCACACAAATCGCCACTTGCCACGGCGCCATCGCTTCGGGCCAGCGGATTCCAGCGGTGTCGAAATTCTGCTCAATCGCCGCCGCGACGATGCGCGATACGCCGATGCCGTAACAGCCCATGTACATCACGCGCGCCTTGCCAGCTTCGTCGAGCACGGTCGCATTCATTGCTTGCGCGTAGTTCTGGCCGAGCTGAAAGACGTGTCCGACCTCAATGCCGCGCGCGATTTTCAGCGTGCCGTGGCCATCCGGCGAGGCATCGCCTGCGACCACTTTGCGGATATCGGCAACGCGTGTGACCTGTGCGTCACGCTGCCAGTTGGCGCCGGTGTAATGTTGGCCGTCCTTGTTCGCGCCACAGACAAAATCCGCGAGCACGGCTGCGGCGCGATCCACAATCACGGGAATAGTGAGGCCGATCGGGCCGATGAATCCGGGTTTGCAGCCGATAATCTTGACGATTTGCGCTTCTTCGGCGAGCACCGATTCACCCGGCAATTCGGCGAGCTTGGCGGCTTTGACCTCGTTGATTTCGTGATCGCCGCGCAGACACAACGCGACCAGACCATCGCGACCTTGCACGATCAACGTTTTCAGACACTGCGTCGGATCGACCTTGAGGAATCCGGAAATTTCCTCGATGGTTTTTTGCTTCGGGGTATCGACCAGGGTCAGCGCTGCAGTTGCCGCTGGTGCGATTGTGCTCGGCGCGACGGCTTCGGCGAGTTCGATATTCGCGGCAAAATCCGAGGTGTCGGAAAACGCGATTGCATCTTCGCCGGATTCGGCCAGCACCTGGAATTCGTGCGAAGAATTGCCGCCGATAGCGCCCGAATCCGCCTGCACCGCGCGGAATTGCAAACCGAGCCGCGTGAAGATGCGCGTATAGGCGTCAAACATCA
This sequence comes from Pseudolysobacter antarcticus, assembly GCF_004168365.1. Taxonomy (GTDB): domain Bacteria; phylum Pseudomonadota; class Gammaproteobacteria; order Xanthomonadales; family Rhodanobacteraceae; genus Pseudolysobacter; species Pseudolysobacter antarcticus. Next base: position 3,840,321 of record NZ_CP035704.1, on the reverse strand, counting down.
CCTGATAGGTTTGCGCCATGCATTCCGGTGTCAGGTGAAACGAGTACGCATCTTTCATGAGGAATTCGCGTGCACGCATCACGCCGAAACGCGGACGAATTTCATCGCGGAACTTGGTCTGGATCTGATAAAAATTCAGCGGCAATTGTTTGTACGAACGCAGTTCCGCGCGTGCAAAATCGGTAATGACTTCTTCATGCGTCGGGCCGTAGCAGAATTCGCGCTCGGCGCGGTCCTTGATCTTCAGCAACTGGCCGCCAAATTTTTCCCAGCGCCCGGTTTCGTCCCACAGCTCTTTCGGCTGAATTGACGGCATCAGCATTTCCAGCGCGCCGGCGCGATTCATTTCCTCGCGCACCACGGTTTCGACCTTGCGCAGAACACGCAGCCCCAGCGGCGTCCAGGTGTAGATGCCGGCGGCGAGTTTGCGCAGCATGCCCGAGCGCAACATCAGCCGTTGGCTTTCGATGTCGGCGTCGGCGGGGATTTCCTTGACGGTGGAGAGATGAAATTGAGACAGGCGCATGATTCGGACAATTCAATGGAAAGAACGCCATTGTAGCCGTTGCGCCGCAAACGCATCAAAACCGCGATGGATTTTCCATCATCGAAGCAAGCGAGGGATCGATTGAAATCGATCCGTTTCAATTCCGCGCAGGATTTTAGCCACAATAAAGTGTGGCAGCGGCCTGCGCGCGCTTCAGTTCGCCAGCGCGATTTGCATCGGGTAGCGGCTCTACTTTGCCATCGCGCGAAATGTTCAATGTGCCCGCGCCCTGCAGCAGTTTTACGTTGGCGCGTGCCTGTTCGCAGAGCTTGACGTTGGCCTGCGCCTGCGTCTGTTTCAGTGTGGCTGCGGTATCGGCGCTGGCGGATTTATCGCTATCTGCCGGATTGGCAGCCGGTGGCGGTGCGGCAGCATCGGTGGGCGCCGCGCCCGCGCTGGTAATGCCAGCCTTGACCTTGGTAAAGCTGATTCCCTGCGGCGGTGGCGCGTCGGAATAATGCACGGCGCCGCCGGCATCTTTCCACTTGTATACCGAGTTTTGCGCCGCGGCCAATGCCAGCGTCGAGCTTGCCAGTAATGTCACGAGTGCGAGTGTGCGAATCATTATGCTGCTCCTGATTTTGCACGGGGGTTTCCCGTGACCGTTCAACAATCAAGCTCGCTGCGCCCCTGTTCGCAGCACCCGTCGCTAGCGGCATTCTGCGTGCCGTGGCGCCGATGCCATGGCGCGCAGTCTATACCGAGCGCAGCAAGAATGGCGAGGGCAGGCCTGCGCCACACGTGCACCGCCGCAGTCTGCAGTGATGCGCAGGCACCGACTACGCCATTCTCGCAACGGCGGCTTGCGGTACACTCGGCACGGGAATTCAAGCACGATACACACCATGAGCACTCCGCCGGTACCCGCCAACAAGCCTCACCGTGGCATTTATCTGCTGCCCAATCTGTTTACCACCGGCGCCATGTTTGCGGGTTTTTACGCGATCATCGCCGCGATCGGCGGTCATTTTTCGGATGCCGCGATTGCGGTTTTCGTCGCCGGAATCCTGGACGGTCTGGACGGCCGCATCGCGCGCCTGACCAATACCCAGAGCGAATTCGGCGTGCAATACGATTCGTTGTCCGACATGGTCAGTTTTGGCGTTGCGCCAGCTTTGGTGATGTATACGTGGACGCTGAAAAGCCTGCAGGATTTCGGTCCGTTCTGGGGCAAGTTCGGCTGGTGCGCGGCGTTTTTGTATACCGCATGCGCGGCGTTGCGGCTGGCGCGTTTTAATACCCAGGTCGGCATGGCCGACAAACGTTATTTTCAGGGTCTGGCGAGTCCCGCCGCCGCCGGGTTGGCGATGTCATTTGTCTGGGCTGCGACCGAGCATGCCTTCGACCAGCGCCTGATCCAGATCCTTGCACCGGTGATTTCCATTGTTGCCGGATTGCTCATGGTCAGCCGCGTGCGTTATTACAGTTTCAAGGCGTGGCCGTTGTCCGATCGCGTGCCGTTTTTCTGGATTCCGCTGGTCGTTTTGATCCTGATCGCGCTGGCGATGGAGCCTTCCGGCGTACTGCTCGCGATTGCCGCGTCGTATGTGTTGTCCGGCCCCGCGCTGACCTTGTGGGGTTTGCGCTTGCGGCGCGAAAAGCGCGATAGCACACGCGCCGAAGAGCGTGTCGAAAAATGAGCGTCGCGCCCGCCGCGATCATTCCGGCGCCGGGCGGCGACAACGATAGCCGCACGCTCGCCTTGCTCGCCGATTTGAGTCAGGCACTGGCCGAATCTATCGATCTCGAACAAACCCTAGCCGAGTCGGCGCGACGTATCGCCTTGCACATGCATGCCGAAGCGGCGGCGGTGTTTCTGCTCGACAAGGACAAGTTGCATCTCGAATGTCGCGCCTGTGCCGGCCCGGTCGATGTGCTTGGTCTGCGCTTGGCTGTTGGCAGCGGCGTGGTGGGGCGCACGCTCACTGAAAACACCGGGCAAATCGTCAACGACACCCAACACGATCCTGATGTGCTGCACAGCATCGACAAAAAAACTGGGTTCCGCACGCGTTCGATTCTCAGTGCGCCGCTGGCCACCGCGCGCGGCCCGATCGGTGTGGTCGAAGTCATCAACAAACGCGATGGCGGCGAGTTTGATACGCACGATCTGGATATTCTGCGACTGCTCGCTGCGCCGACTGCGCTGGCCGTGCGCAACGCGCATATGGCGCTTGCGCTGGTTGAGCAACAGCGCATCAAGCGCGAGCTCGAAATGGCGCGTCGCTTGCAAAAATCGCTGTTGCCCAAACGTCGCCGTGGAAAATTTCCATTGCTCGGCATCAATCTGCCGGCGAACGAAATCTCCGGCGATTTCTACGATTATTTCGATCTGCCGGATGGCCGTATCGCGTTTGTCATCGGCGATGTTTCCGGCAAGGGTTTGAACGCCGCGTTTTTGATGGTGCGCACCGCCAGCCTGCTGCGCTGGGCTGGCAAGGATGGGCTCGCGCCGGCGGAGTGGCTCGCGCGCGTGAATGTCGAGGTGTGCAGCGCCGTCAATGAAGGCATGTTCGTCTGCGCGCTGGTCGGGCAATACGATCCGGTCACGCGCCACGCGGTTTTTGCGAGCGCCGGATTTCCGCCCGCCTTGCTGTATCGCAATGGTGTTTTCGAGGAGTTCGGTGCCGATGGGCCGCCGCTCGGCATCCTCGATGACTCTTCTTACGAACAACGCGAAGTCGCGCTCGGTCAAGACAGCCTGTACTTTTTTTCCGACGGTGCCACCGACGTGCGTGACGCGGATCGCAACACGATCGGCGAAGCTGGCCTGCGCACCTTGATCAAGCGTTATACGAGCTTGCCGCCTGCCGCACGATTGCGCGCCGTCGTCGCGGAGCTGCAGCAACTGCGCCTGGTCGACGACACGACGGTATTGCTGCTCGAAGAGCCCGCACCTGAACAGCGTTCGCTGTTATCTTTCTCGCTGCCAGCGCGCGCAGAAAACCTTTATCAATTGCGCGTGGCATTGCGCGCCGCGCTCGATGAAAATGGCATCGAACGCAACCTGCGCGACAAGCTTGTGCTCGCGGTGGACGAAGCCGCGGCCAATATTCTGCGGCATGCCTATCGCGGCACGGGGCAGGGCGAGATCATTTTCAAGCTGACGCGTGAAGCCGACGGTTTGCGTTTTGAACTCAGCGATCAGGCACCGCCGGTCGACGTGGCCTGCATCAAGCCGCGCGATCTCGGTGAGTGCCGACCCGGTGGGCTCGGTGTGAATTTCATCGACGCATTGATGGACGAATGGTTCATCGAAACCCTGCCGCGGCGCTGCGGCAATCGCCTGACCATGCGCAAGAAACTGACGCTTAATCCCGGAGACAAAGAATGAATAATGCAGTCAGTCGCGAAACCCACGACGAATATGTGCTGGTGCGTTTGAGCGGCGAAGTTGACCTGTCGTGGTCGCAGCAAGTGCGCCAGGAAGTGCTCGCCGCACTCGAACAAAGCAATGCCGTTGCGGTGGAATTATCGGAGGTGAGTTATATCGATTCATCCGGTATTGCCGCGTTGGTCGAAGGTTTCCAGAACGCGCGCGGCAAGAGCCAGCAATTTGTCTTGATAGCAGTCAGCACTGCGGTACGCGCCGTGCTCGAACTGGCGCGGCTCGATCGTGTATTTTTGCTGTTCCCCGATTTGGAAACCGCACGCCGTGGCTGAACCCGCTGAAACCATCGCCGGCCCGCTGGAGCGTCTAGGACGCAGCACGGTTGGTGCGCTTGCGGGCATCGGTTACGCCGGCATGTTGTTGCTCGAAAGTATTTATTTCACCGCGGTCGGCTGGCGCCAGGGCCAGCCCGTACGCTGGCGCGCGATCGCCGAACAGATGCGCCAAGTCGGCGTCGATGCACTGCCGATCGTGACCCTGCTCGCACTCGTGATCGGCATCATGCTCGGCATCCAGTTCATCGCCGCGCTGTCGGCATTCGGCGCGCAATCGCAGGTGGTCGTGGCCGTGGCGAAATCGGTCACGCGCGAATTCGGTGCGCTGATCACGAGCATTCTTGTGGCCGGACGTTCGGGCTCGTCGCTCGCCGCGCGCATCGGCTCGATGATGGTGTCGCAGGAAGTCGACGCGCTCGCCGTGATCGGCATCGAGCCGGTGCGTTATCTGGTCGCGCCCGCATTGATCGCATTGTTGATCATGCTGCCGGCGCTGACCTTGTTCGCCGATGTCGTCGCGATCTGCGGCGCGGCCATGTACAGCTCGCCCGCGCTGAACATCACACCGACCGCGTATCTATTGCAGACCGTCGCGCTGACCGATCCCGGCGATCTGTGGCAAGGCCTGGCCAAGAGCGCGGTGTTCGCCATACTCATCACCTTGATCGGTGTCAGCACCGGATTTTCCGTCAGCGGCGGCGCCGAAGGCGTGGGCCGCGCCACCACGCGCGCGGTGGTGTTGTCGATCAGCTATATCATTGTCGCCGACATGATTTTTTCGTTTTTCTTGAATCGATAATGGAGGCGACGTGAAAATACCTCTCTTCGACTTCGCCAAGGTGCTTGCCATCCTCATGTTAGTGGGCGTTTCGCAAACATCGGCTGCGACCGATGCACAGATTACTTCGCGATTGCAGAAAGTACTGGAAGAAGGCCCGGTTCCCACAGACGAGTCTGTTGCGCGCACTGCCATACCTATAGACAGTATTTCGCTGGAGCGAACCCCATGCTATGGCCTGTGCCCAGATTATTCGATCACGTTCAACAAGGACGGTTATGCGTTTATGGAAGGACGCGGAAATACAGCACATAACGGAAAATTCCATGCTGAGATTAATCTGCATGATTTCATCCGGCTATGCCAGCTCGTCTACGTGGCAAATTTTTTCAATCTGAGGGATAGCTACAGCGCGGGGTGGACTGACGATACCACCATGATCTTGATCGTCGTAGCAGGAAAAACTAAAAAACGCGTCTCGGATTATGGTGATGTGGGGCCAGCTCAAGTGTGGGCAATGGGGCGAGCTATCGATGCAATTTCTACGACCCTAGAATGGAAACCCGCCGAGAACCCTTCGATACAACAGCCGAAAGTATCGCACTGACCGGCCGCCTATCAGATGTCGCCACCACTCATCGAAGTAGAAAACCTCGAAGCCTGGTACGGCCGTCGACGCATTCTGCACGACGTCGATTTCAGCGTTAACGCGGGCGAGATTCGCGTCATCATGGGCGGTTCGGGCTCGGGTAAAAGTACCTTGTTGCGGCATCTGCTCGGGCTGCACAAACCACGCGGCGGCAATATCCGTTTGCTTGGCGTGGATATCGCCAAAGCGTCGCCGCGCGAGTTGCTCGACGTGCGGCGCAAGATCGGCGTGTCGTTCCAGGGCGGCGCGTTGCTCACTTCGATGACGGTTGGCGAAAACGTCGCGCTGCCGTTACGCGAGCACACCACGCTCGACGAACACACCATACGCATCATGTCGCGCCTCAAACTCGAAGTGGTCAACCTCGGCGGATTTCAGGAACTCATGCCGAGCCAGCTTTCCGGCGGCATGATCAAACGCGCGGCACTCGCTCGCGCGATTGTGATGGATCCGAAGCTGCTGTTTTTCGATGAGCCGTCGGCCGGGCTCGATCCGGTGGTATCGGCTGAACTCGACGAATTGATTTTGCGATTGCGCGATGCGCTGCGCATGACTATCGTGGTGGTGACGCACGAACTCGACAGCGCGTTCAAGATTGCGGATACGATAACGGTGCTCGATGAGGGATCGATCCTCATGACCGGCACGGTGGCCGAAGTGCGCGCCGCGCCGAACGAGCGGATTCAAGACTTGCTGAATCGGCGCCCGCGCGAAATCGTGGTGGATGCCGATGCCTACCTGCGACGCCTGACCGAGGAAAGAGCGTGAAGCGCGATAACGTCAATTACATCCTCGTCGGCGCGTTTGTCGTGCTCGCGTTTGTCGTGCTGCTGACCGCGCTGACGATGATCACCGGCCGCGGCGGTGCGAGCGCGGATTACCACACCTATTACCGCAACGTCACCGGCTTGCATTACGGCGCGCCGGTGTTCTATCAGGGTTATCGCATCGGCCAGGTCAGCGATCTCACGCCCGAACGCACGGCCAAAGGCACGCGTTACAAAGTCACGCTCGCGGTGCAGCGCGACTGGGCGATTCCGAAAGACAGCGTGGCGCGACTTGCCGCGACCGGTTTGCTTTCGGATGTCGCCGTTGCGATCGACGAAGGCCCGAGTGCGGAAAAAGCGCCGGTGGGTGGTGAACTGCTCGGCGCGGAAAGCGCGGACATTTTCACCGCGATGAATGCGCTCGCCGCGCAGCTCAGCGATCTCACGCGCAGCCAGATCACGCCACTGATCCAGACCTTGTCGCAACGCGTCGATTCGATCACGGGCAGCATCGATAAAAAGACGCCGGAAATTCTCGACCAAACCCAAGCGCTATTAACCCGACTCAACACGGCATCGGATTCGGTCAACGATCTACTCAAGCCGCAGAATCGCGCCGCGGTTGCCGGCATTCTCGGCGACATTCGTGGCGTCAGCAAAGAGCTACACACGACCCAGGATTTGCTGAATCAGGCGCTGCTGCAGATCGGCGCGATCGCGCAGGAAAATCGTCCGGGCGTGAAACAATCCGTTGATGACTTGCAGACGATTTTGTCGACCTTGTCCAGCCGCATCGGCAGCATGACCCAGCATCTGGATGCGGCGAGCCGCAACTTCGACGAATTCAGTCACGAAATCCGCAAGAGTCCGAATCGCCTGTTGCTGGCGCCAAAAGCGGACAAGGTCGAGGAAGACAAACAATGAAAATTTTGATCGTCGCGCTGCTGTTATTGCTCGGCGCGTGCTCGGCGCCGAGCGTGCCGGACGAAACCTATTTTCGCCTGCCGGCATCGACCAATAACGCTGCGCCGAATGCGCGACCGCTGTTCGCGCAACCGTTGGTGGTGGACGTCTTCAGCGCCGACGGTTTGTATGCGGAACAGGCGCTGATCTACACCACCGATGCCGAGGCCGGCACCTTGCGCGCTTATCATTATCAGCTCTGGGCCGATCCGCCATCGCGCATGTTGCAGCGTCGGTTGGTCGATCAATTGCGTGATGCGAAAGTGGCGCCGCTGGTTACCGATCGCCTGCCTTCGGGCGCCAAGGCGTTGCGTGTCAGCGGCTTGATCCGGCGCTTTGAAAGAGTCAAACAAGCCCAGGGTTTTCGCGTCGTGGTGAATCTGCAGATGCGTCTTGATGCGGCCGGTCAACCATTGCTCGAACAGAATTATGTCGAGGAAATTGCCGTGCCGTTGACCACGCTCGATGCCAGTGTGCAGGCGTTCGGTGCGGCAGTCGATGCGATCTTCAAACGTTTCCAGGCCGACCTCGCCGCGATCAAGGTCGATAGCCATGCTGGTTGAAACGCAACGCCAGCAATTCCTGGAAGCAATGGGCGTTGATGTCTATGTGTTGCGCTCGCGTATCGAGTCGCCGATCACGTCTATCGATGCCATTATCGACGCGGAAAAAACGCCGGCATCGGTCGCGATGCAGCAGCCCCGTCTCGCGATTGTGTGCGAACGTGCCGATGGAAATTCGCACGAAGTATTCGAGCGTCAGGCTGCGCTGATTTTGCGCGCGCTCGGTGTGGATGCAACGCAGATCGAATGGCTGTTTGCGGATGCGAAGCAGCTTGAACAAACGCCGCCCGCGCTCAATATCTGGCTCGTGCTTGGCGAGCATCTCGCGCGTGTGCTTGGTCAACAATTATCGACGCAGCAGCAAAATGCTTCGGTGATTGCAGTCGCATTGTCGTTGCCGAATGCGTTGCGTGGCGCTGCTAACAAAAGCGCTTTCTGGCAGGCCTTGAAACCGATCGCGCGGGCGCTGCGCAAGCTTGCCGCGAGCGCCCCGGCATCGCCCGCACAACACTGAGTTCGGAACGACGATGGTTGCCCAACTCACATCCACTCACGCTGCCGCGAACATGCGTCCCATGCGCGCGGAAGACGTAGATGCCGTCAGCGCGATCGAGCAGAAATCCTACGATTACCCGTGGACCAGTGCGATTTTTCGGGACTGCCTGCGCGCCGCTTACGACTGCTGGGTGCTGGTGCAATCCGGCGAAATCGTCGGCTACGGCATCCTTGCCGCGGCGGCGGGCGAAGCGCATGTGCTGAACGTTTGTGTGGCGCGCGATGCGCAGGGCGAAGGCCACGGCAAACATCTGATGCGACGCCTGATCGACCTCGCGCGCTGGCATCATGCCTCGCGGATTTTTCTCGAAGTGCGACCGTCGAATACGCGTGCGATCGCGCTGTATTTCAACCTCGGTTTCAACGAGATCGGCAACCGTCCGAATTATTATCCGGCCAAGCAAGGCCGCGAAGACGCGATCGTCATGGCGCTGGAATTATTCCACGACGCCGAGTAAGCGCCGCTGTTTTTACAGCGGCGCTGATACCAGCGATTACAACTCGCCGAGCCGTCGTAGTTGCTCTTTCAGATTGGCGAGCAATGCACTGAAGTCGGCGAGCCGCTGTTTTTCCTGCTCGACCACCGCGGCTGGTGCGTTGTCGACGAAACTCGGTTTGCCGAGCTTCGCCTCGCACTTTCCAATCTCGCTTTCGACACGCGCGATCTCGCGCAGGATGCGAATTTTTTCCGCTTCCTTGTCGATCAGCCCGGCCAACGGAATCAGCACGCGCAACTCGCCAACCAGCGCTGCTGCCGCGGCAGGTTCCGCTTCGTCGGCACTGAGCCAGCGCGGCGTTTCGGCGCGTGCGAGGAATGCAATCTGCGCAGCGAATTTTTCGCAGCGAACACGATCCGAGGCATCACCATTGGCCAGCAGCAGCGTGATTTTTTTCGCTGGAGAAATATTCATCTCGCCGCGAATGCTGCGGATGCCAAGCAGCACACTCTTGAGCCACTGAATATCGTTTTCCGCATCGATATCGACGGCAAATTCTTCAGCGCGCGGATACGGTTGCAACGAGATCGTGTCGCCCTTGATGCCTAGCCGCGGTGCGATCTCGTGCCAGATTTCCTCGGTGACGAACGGGATCAACGGATGCAGGGTGCGCAACACGGTTTCGAGCACGTACAACAGCGTGTGCCGCGTCGAATCGGCGGCGCGCTGCTGGCTCGCATTGATCGTTGCATCGCCGGTTTCGGCAGTGCCTTGCAGCGCCGGTTTGGCGAATTCCAGAAACCAGTCGCAGAACTCGTTCCACGTAAATTCGTATACAGCTTGCGCGAGCAGGTCGAATCGATACGCGGCGAATTGCTTGTGCACTTCGACGAGGGTGTGATGCAGGCGCGCGATGATCCAGCGCTCCGCTTCGGTCACCGCGGCCGGCGTGATTTGCGGCGTGCCGACCAGTGCAATCATCGGAATGCCCGATGGCGAAACTTCCGCGGCGACCACCGCGTTTGTGGCTGCGGGCGGGACATAATTCTCGCAATTCATCAGCACAAAACGCGCCGCATTCCACAGCTTGTTGCAGAAATTCTTGTAGCCTTCAGCGCGGCTCAGGTCGAAATTGATCGTGCGCCCGTAGGTGCCGAGCGCAGCGAAAGTAAAACGCAGCGCGTCGGCGCCGACTGCGGTAATGCCGTCCGGGTATTCCTTGCGGATGCGTTTTTCAACTTTCTCACGCACCTGCGGAATCAGCAGTGATGCGGTGGATTTTTTCACGAGCGATTCGAGATCGATGCCATCGATCAGGTCGAGCGGATCGAGCGTATTGCCCTTCGACTTCGACATCTTCTGGCCTTCCGCATCACGCACGATGGCGTTGATGTAGACCTCGCGAAACGGCACCTTGCTGGTGAAATACTGCGTCGCCATGACCATGCGCGCGACCCAGAAAAAGATGATGTCGAAACCCGTGACAAGTACCGCGCTCGGCAGAAAAGCCTGATCCTGCGCCCAGTTCGCAACCGGCTTGCCGGCCTCGTTGACCGCCTGCTCGGATGGCCAGCCCATGGTCGAGAACGGCCACAACGCCGAGCTGAACCAAGTGTCCAGCACATCGTCGTCCTGACGCATCACACCGACCGGCGGTGTGCTTGCATGCGCGCGCGCATCGGCTTCGTTTTCGCCGACAAAAATATTGCCGGCTTCATCGAACCACGCCGGAATGCGATGGCCCCACCAGAGCTGGCGGCTCACGCACCAGTCTTGAATATTTTCGAGCCACTGGTTGTAGGTCGTACTCCAGTTTTCCGGCACGAACTTGATATCGCCATTCTTGACCGCGTTGAGTGCCGGTTCGGTAATGAGCTTGCGACCGCCGGGACTTCCCGCAGGTTTGGCACGACCTTCCGGCAGCGTCTCGGTGGTGAGATCGAGGAACCATTGATCGGTCAGCATCGGTTCGATCACAGCGTCGCTGCGCTGGCTGATCGGAACCTGCAGCTTGTGTTTTTTGGTTTCGACCAGCAGGCCGAGTGCGTCGAGATCGGCGAGGATGGCTTTGCGTGCGACAAAGCGATCCATGCCGCGATATTTCTCCGGCGCTTCATCGCTGATCTTTGCGTCGAGCGTCAGGATCACGCGCGGTTCGAGATGGTGGCGTACGCCCATCTGCCAGTCATTAAAATCGTGCGCCGGCGTAATCTTGACCGCGCCGGTGCCGAAATCTTTGTCGACATAATCGTCCGCGATCACCGGAATTTCGCGATCGCACAACGGCAGTTTTAGCGTCTTTCCGACCAGATGCGCATAGCGGTCATCTTCAGGATGCACCGCCACGGCGACGTCGCCAAGCATCGTTTCCGGACGCGTGGTGGCGACCACCAGACCTTCACCGCCGTCGCTGGCCGGATAACGAATCGACCACATCGAGCCATCTTTTTCCTCGTTGTTCACTTCGAGGTCGGACACCGCCGTCATCAGCACCGGATCCCAGTGCACGAGACGTTTGCCGCGATACAAAAGACCATCGCGATACCACTGCACAAACACACGGCGCACGGCGGTGGACAAACCTTCGTCCATCGTGAAACGTTCGCGCGACCAATCCACCGACGCGCCGATACGGCGCATCTGATTGGTTATGGTCGAGCCGGATTCTTCCTTCCATTCCCACACGCGTTCGATGAACTCAGCGCGCGAGAAATCGTGACGCGTTTTCCCCTGAGCAGCGAGCTGGTTTTCGACGATTTTCTGCGTCGCGATACCGGCGTGATCGGTGCCACCCTGCCACAACGTATTGAAGCCGCGCATGCGGTGATAACGGATCAGCGCATCCATGATGGTCTGCTGAAACGCGTGACCCATGTGCAACGTGCCGGTGACGTTCGGTGGCGGCAGCAGTATGCAATACGGATCGCCGTGACCGGAGGCGTGAAACGCACCGCTGGCTTCCCACGCGGCGTACCACTTGGATTCGATATCTTTGGGCTCGAAGGTCTTTTCCATTTATATACTTTTCTCAATATGGAGATTTTGTTTTTCGCTCATCGCTCGGCGCTTTTGCCCGTCATCCCAGCGCAGGCTGGGATCCAGTTCTTGACCTGCAATCAACTATAAAATGATGTCGAGGTACAAATCGCGCCATTCGGGATTTTGCGACTCTATCAAATTCAGTTTCCAATCGCGCCGCCAGGATTTCAGCGCTTTTTCCCGCGATATGGCGGACTCCATCGTTTCGTGTTGTTCGAACCAGACAAGAGCGTGCACGCAATACTTCTTTGTGAAACCTTCTGCTGCATCGTTTCGGTGTTTACAGATTCGCTTGATCAGATCCGAGGTCACGCCGATATAGAGCGTTCCGTATCGCGCGCTCGCCAGAACGTAGACGCAGGGATTTTTCATTTTTTCTGCGGAAGCGGCGAGTGCAAAATCAAGAACTGGATCCCAGCCTGCGCTGGGATGACGAGCAAAAAATCAACGAGCAAAGCCGGGAAACGCGAAACTACATATCGAATTTCTTCAGCTCGAATCCGGCCTGCTGATAGGTGCGCCAGCGCTTGCGCGAACCTTCGCGTTCGGCCGGATCGGCGGCGACGACTTCAAGTACACGCTCGAACAACCCGGGCGCACATTCGTCGCGCAGATTGATCACCAGATTGCGGTCGGCGCTGGCCAAGGTCGGCGGCACGATCAACACCGCGGTCATGTCGTCGTCATCGTCGCCGGCAAGCTGGTGCGGGATGAATGCGTCCTCGTCGAACTCCCAGAGTTTTTCGTCGAGCTGTTCGGCCTGTTCCAGCGAACGTGTCAGAACCAGCGTCGGCTGACCGCTCGCATACGCGCGCTTGACCAGCTCGCAGACGAGCAGCAGCGGCTCGTCGAGAAAACGCGGTTTGGCGATCAGGTAAAAATCGGCGCGTGGCATCAGGCGGTTGCTGTGAGTGATTTGGACGGCTATTTGCCGGTGATGTTGGTCGACACGATCTGGTTGAGATCGCCGACCCACACCTGGGTCTGGAAATAATGGGTTGCCGCTGGATCCTGCGGACAGCCGTTGTTGCATTTGATTTGCCTGTGCCGCGCGAGACCATGCACGGTCAACGTCGTGCCTTCGAGTTTGCTCAATCCGTCGGCGCCGAATTTCTCCCTGAATTGCGCGGCGGCCTTCGGCAGCAGGATCACGTTGAGGCTGGTCGGGCTGCGGAAATCCGCCTCCGAATCGAAATAGATGTAGTCGGCTTCACGGCCTTCGCCGACCGCGGCGCGCTTGATCGGGAATGAGAACTCGCCCTTGATCGCAAGGTGCCGGTGCGACCATTCGTCTTCGGTCAGCGCGATCAATTGCGGCACGCTGTAAACCGGAAACGCGCCGCTCAGGCGCGGCTCGGTGAAGTGCTGCGAAGTGAACGAAAAAGCGCTGTCGCATGCCAGCAACGTGAGCACGAGTGAAGCCAGCCACAGATAAGGTTTCATGATCGTTCCTTAAGCTTGCCGAGGGCGTGCATGTCGATTCGCATGCGCGCGCCGATTATGCGCGAATCACTCGTGATGGGTCACTTCAAGCCTTGTTTGCGGCGACGCGATCCAGCAAATATTGTACGAGCAGCGCGACTGGTCGGCCGGTCGCCGAACCCTTGCGACCTTCGTCCCACGCCGATCCGGCGATGTCCAGATGCGCCCAACGATATCCCTCGGTGAAACGTGCGAGGAAACATCCCGCCGTGATCGCGCCGGCATATTTGCCGCCGATGTTGGCGACGTCGGCGTAACCGGTGTCGAGCTGATTCTGGTAGTCGTCCCACAGCGGCAGGCGCCACGCGCGATCAAGCGTGGTATTGCCGGCGCTCAGCAGCTGCTCGACGAGTTCGTCGTCCTGACTCATCAAGCCGGAAGCATGTTTGCCGAGCGCGACCACACAGGCGCCGGTCAGCGTCGCGGCATCGATGGTGATCTGCGGATCGAATTTCTGCACGTAGGTGAGCGCATCGCACAAGATCAAGCGGCCTTCAGCGTCGGTGTTGAGCACTTCGATGGTGATGCCGGACATCGAGGTAACGACATCGCTCGGGCGATACGACGCGCCGTCCGGCATGTTCTCGACCGCCGGCACGACGGTCACGAGATTGAGCGGCAGCTTCAACAATACCGCAGCATAAAATGCGCCGAGCACACCCGCCGCACCGCACATGTCGAACTTCATTTCTTCCATGCCCGCGCCGGGCTTCAGCGAAATGCCGCCGGTATCGAAGGTGATGCCCTTGCCGACAAATGCGTACGGTTTTTCGCTGTCGGCGGCACCACGCCATTGCAGCACGATCAGCTTGGGGGCGTTCGCCGAACCTTGTGCCACGGCGAGCAAAGAACCCATGCCGAGCTTTTCCATGTCGGCGCGTTCGAGCACGTCGAGACTCACGCCGTCGTGCGCATCGGCGATCTTTTTCGCCTGCTCGGCGAGATAGGCCGGGTTGCAGATGTTCGGCGGCAGGTTGCCGAGTTCGCGCGCAAGCAAAATTCCTTGCGCCATCGCCTCGGCTTGCGCGAGCGCGGTGCCGGAATCGGCTTGGCTGTGAAATACGATTGCGCCGAGTTGTTCGGCCTTGGATTTTTCGCGCGGCTTGAACGTGGCGGTGTATTTGTAGGTAGCGGCATCGCTGACAATCGCGGCCTGGCGCAATTTCCAGTGCGCATCACGACCAGGCACTTCGATGTCGACGAGATACGATGTCGCCGATGCCAGCGGAAGGGATTTCAGCTGTTTCGCGGCTTCCGCATTGACGCGCTGAAACCGCGCCGCATCGAATTTTTTCTGCTCACCCAGACCGATCATCAGCACGCGCGCGGCATTGATGCCTGGCTGCGCAAACAACAAGGTGCTGCTGCCGAGCTTGCCGCTGATATCGCCACTATCGATCAGGCGTTTGATCGCGCCGTCGGATTTTTCATCGATGCGCGCAGCCGCGCTGCTGAGCATGCGATCGTCGTAAACGCCGACCACGACACATGGGCTGGCCGCAGTTTCAGGGGCTTCGTTGGTGGTGCTGAATTCAAGGCTCATCGGTCTTTCCATGCACAAATTCGGGGTCGTTGCGCGAACCGCGCAGGCGGTGCGTCAACGAAGGGATAACGATTAGTCAGCGACGGTTGGATTAAACTGGGTTACTTTGCCGTCCGTTCGACATGCGCGAAAGCTGGGTTCGAAACACTCAGCCGGATCATACGGACACGTCGCCAACCGCCAGTTTAATGCATAAGTACCACTGATGCTGCGAATCATTGATCGTTATCTGCTGAGCGAACTTGCGATGAGTTTTTTCGCGAGCGCGTTGCTGTTGTTGCTGGTGACTCTGGGCGGCGTAGTCGCCGATCTGGTCGGCAAGATCGCGCGCGGTCGCGTGCCGGCGGATCTGATGCTTGCGCTGATCGGCCTGCGCATTGTCGATGCGCTGACGATCCTGCTGCCGCTGGCGGTATTCCTCGCCGTGTTGCTGGCCTACGGGCGTTTGTATCGCGATAGCGAGATGGCGGTGTTTGCCGCGTCGGGGCTGAATATCACAGGCCTGCTGCGTCCGCTGCTGCTGCTGGCGTTGCCGACGATGATCGTGCTCGCGGCCATTTCTTTCTGGCTCGCACCGGCGTCGGTACGCATGTCGCAAACCTTGCAGCAGGAGGCGAGCCGATCGCTGATTGTCGCGGGTCTGGAACCCGGACATTTTGTCGACATGCCAAATCGCAACGGCGTGATTTATGTTTCGAACATGAGTCCCGACGGTACCCACTTCGATCATTTTTTCGTCGTGAGTGAGCAGAAAAACAAGGATGGCAATGCCGAGATCAGCATCACCACCGCGGCGAACGGCGAGATGTATCACGAGGCCGATGGCATCGGCCGTTATCTGCGTTTGAACAACGGATTCCGTGTCGAAGGCGTACTCGGCCAGGATAATTTTCGGCTGCTGCGTTACGAGCGCAACGATCCGAAATTGCCCGATAGCGATGCCGATGGCGATCAGGATTCTATGAAGCGCAGCGCGCCGACCAGCGTGCTGCTCGCGAGCAGCGATCCGGTGCAGCGCGCAGAGCTTCACTGGCGCCTGGCCGCACCGATCGAAGCGCTGGTATTGATGCTGCTCGCCTTGCCGCTGTCGCGTACCTCGCCACGCGAACCGCGTTTCGCCAAATTGCTGGTCGGCTTGCTGACGTATTTCATTTATTACACCGGCCTGACCTTGAGTCGTTCGTGGATTGCCCAAGGCAAATTGCCGGCCGCATTCGGTTGCTGGTGGGTGCATATTCCCACGCTCGCGCTGGCGTTGTGGTTGCTCTGGCGCAGCCAGCAAATGCCGAAGCCGCGCGCGCCGACGCGCGTCGCCGTGGCCACGCCATGACGGTCATTTCCGGATTGCGCGATCGACTGCGTTTCAAGCGCGTCGACAAACTGGTCGGCATCGCCGTGCTCACTGCAGTGCTCATCACTTGGTCGGTATTGGTGGGTTTCGATGCATTGCGAATTTTCGTCAGCGAAGCCAACAGCGTGGGGCAGGGCCAGTACACCCTGGGCAAAGCGGCCACATATGTGTTGCTGACCTTGCCGCGCCGCACGTACGAGTGGTTTTGCTACGCCGCGATGATCGGCACGTTGATGGGGCTCGGCAGCCTTGCCGCGACCAGCGAATTGATCGCCTTGCGTGCTGCAGGATTGTCCAAATTGCGCATCTGCGCATCCGCGGTATTGGCGTTGTCGCTGCTCACTGCGTTGGTCGCGCTGGTCGGCGAAACCATCGGGCCGCTCGGTGAACAAAAAGCGCAGTCGCTGGCGCTCGTCGCCAAAGCCAAGGACATCGCAATCGCCAAAGGCGGTGGCCTGTGGGCGCGCGATGGCGCGGCGGTGATCAATGCCAAGCGTGCTCGCACGCGGCGTGTGAAGGGCGAAGATGAGGTCGAGCTTAGCGATGTGCGTGTGTTCGAGTTCACGCCGGAAGGTCAACTGAGTACGTTGTCGCTGGCGAAAACCGCGATCTTTGCGCACAGCGACTGGACCATGCAGGACGTGCGCCGCACCGAGTTCAAGGGCACCGAGGTTTCGACCACGATCGTGCCGAACATGCATTGGGCCTCCGGCCTCGATCCGCGCGTGCTGCCGCTGTCGATCGCGCATCCGGAAAACATGGCGACGCGCAATCTCGCGCGCAATATCGAATATCTCGAGCGTAACCAGCAGGATGCGTCGAGCTACAAACGTGCGTACTGGGCGCGAATTTTCTATCCGCTGAATGTGCTCGTGCTTGCGTTTTGCGCGGTGCCATTTGCGTTCGGTGCACTGCGCACCGGCGGCCTCGGCAAACGCCTGTTTCTCGGCATGGTGCTGGCCGTGAGTTACGCGTTTTTGCAGCAGTCGATCGTCAGCGTCGGTTCGGTGTACGGATTCGACATGGCCTTGACCAACATCTTGCCGTCGGTCGTGCTGATTTTGCTCGCAGGTGTATATTTCCGACGAAGCGCCTAGCCGCCGCGGTGCCTGACGATTATTTCGGCAGGCGCTGCACTACCGTGCCCGCCGCGATATCGTGCCAGGTGCGACGTTGTGGATCGAGCAGGGCCCAGAAAAATCCGAGGCCGCAGGCGAATAGCGAAACCAGCGCGACAAAAAAACGCAGCGTGGCGCGCGGCAGATTCAGGCGTGAACCATCGGCGCGGCTCACGCGCAAACGCCACGCCTTGAGGCCGATCGTCTGGCCGCCGCGGTTCCACGAGATCACGAAATACGCTGCGGTCACAAGCAACATCACCGTGCGATACCACCACGCGTGATAGTCCAGCGTGCCGTTGGTCGCGAGCAGGCACGCCGCCGCGCTGAAGAACCAGATCGGCAGCAGCGGGAAAAAATCGTAGATGCCCGCAGCGAGGCGCAGATGCAACAGTGGCGGCGGCGTTGGGTTATTCATGGTTACGCATGGCAGGGTTTAGGCGCGCAGGTTGGCGCTTTGCCGATCCAAGTTCAAGTCTGTTGGTGCCTGCGCTGCGGCAAGCCGGCGCAATGCATTACAGTGCAAATCTTTCGTGGTTGCGCGCGCGAGCGTCATCTACGACATCCGATCAAGTGCGACCATTCCATGCCGAAAGCCAGCAAACTCGCTGCAATTCAACCGATCGAACGCCAGCGCATCGATATTTTTCTCGATCGCATCTGGGCCGAAAACGGATTGTCGAAAAATACGCTGGCGGCGTATCGGCGTGACATGGAAGGGCTCGCGCGCTGGCTCGAAGCGCTCGGCACAGATCTGAATGCATGCACACGCGTGCATCTGCAGGATTACATTCGCGAGCGCACCGATACCACGCACAAGGTGCGCAGCAACGCGCGTCTGGTTTCGAGCCTGCGTCAGTATTTCAGAGTGCAGTTGCGTCTCGGCACGATCAGCGACGATCCGACGCTGTTACTCGATCCGCCGAAATTGCCGCGATCCTTGCCGAAGGCGCTGACCGAAAACCAGGTCGAGGCGCTGATCCACGCACCGGATGTCGGCGGCACGCTCGGCCTGCGCGATCGCGCGATGTTCGAGCTGATCTACGCCACCGGCTTGCGCGTCAGCGAACTGGTCGGGTTGACGCTGGACCAAGTGAATCTGCGCCAAGGCGTGCTGCGCGTGCGCGGCAAAGGCGGCAAGGATCGACTCGTGCCGATCGGCGATGAAGCGATCGAATGGCTTGATCGCTACATGCGGGATTCGCGCGTTGCATTGTTGCGCGGTCGTGTGGTCGATGCGCTGTTTGTCACCGCGCGCGGCGCCGGCATGACCCGGCAGATGTTCTGGTTCATGGTGAAAAAACATGCGCTGGTGGCCGGCATCGACATCCGGCGCATCTCGCCGCACGTGCTGCGGCATTCGTTTGCGACGCATCTGCTGAATCACGGCGCCGATCTGCGCGCGCTGCAGATGTTGCTAGGACACAGCTCGCTGTCGACCACGCAGATCTACACCCTGATCGCCAAGGAAGGTCTGAAACGGCTGCATGCCGAACATCATCCGCGCGGCTGATTGCTACGATATTCGTGGTTGGCGAACCAATTCTGCGAAAGGTTGTCGAAGCGGGGCGTTTGGTGAGTACGCGTCTGCGTGCGACAATGAAAGGCAAAGCGATCTACTCCGGTCTGTCGAATCTTCGGCAACCGAGATCTCGGCGTCCCCCTTCGAGGAAAACTGCAATGTTGAACAAAATTCTGATAGCTGCTGCCTTGGGTGGAGCGACACTGACGGCGCACGCGGCTGACAATGCCGACAAGGCGATCCGTGATGCCATTCATGCGCTGGTGCCGACGGCGCAGATCGATTCGGTCGACAAATCGGTGCTGCCTGGCTTTTACGAAGTCGGCATCGGTCACGCCGTGGTTTACGCCAGCGCCGACGGCAAATATTTGCTGCAGGGCAATCTGTACGACATGGCCAACAAGCTCGATCTGACCGAGGCTCGCCTGGCGAAGTCGCGCAAGAGCGTGCTGGATGGCGTGCCCGTCAGCAAGCGCATCGTGTTCGCGCCGAAGACCACCAAGCATGTGGTCACGGTGTTCACCGATGTCGATTGCCCGTATTGCCGCAAGTTCCACGAGCAGATGGCCGACTACAACAAGGCCGGCATCGAAGTGCAGTACATGCTGTTCCCGCTCAGCATCCATCCGGGTTCGGACAAGAAAACCGTGTCGGTATGGTGCTCGACCGATCGCAACGCGGCGTGGAACGCGGCGATGCTCGGCAAGGATCCCGGCAGCAAGACCTGCGATAACCCGATCGCCGAAACGATGAAGATCGGTAACGATATCGGCGTCAACGGCACGCCGAGTTTCTACGCCGAAGACGGCACGCAGATCCAGGCGCAAGTGGCGTATTCGCCGCCGCAACTCGCCGCCGAGCTCGATCGCATCGCCGCGCAGAAGAAAGTCGCAACGAGCGGCGGCACGCAATAACAGCGTCGCCAGCAACACCATCGACGGCAGGTATTCTCGCGGATACCTGCCGTTTTCGTTATCATTGCGCGCCTCGCGCCTTGATTGACGACTCCATGGGGAGTCTGCGCGAGTTCGGTCGTTGGATGTCGTCCTTGCCAACAATACCTCCACACTTCTCAAGTTCTTGCGCTGCAAGTGCTTGGGCGCCGATTGATTCTGGCGGTTGCTTCAGAGTGCCTCATGATTGTTTTTGACGGCAGTGCCGCCCTCTCGCCGTTCCGTCTGGAACGCATCAACCGTGAACTCGCCGCCGCCGAAGTCGGCTGCATGCTGAAGTCCGCGCGCTGGATTTATTTCATCGCCGTCAGCGACGACGCACAACCCGATCCTGCGCAACTTTGCCGCGTGCTGAAGGCGACGCCGGGCGCACCGCAAACGGCGAGTCTGTGGGTCGTGCCGCGGCTCGGTACGCTGTCGCCGTGGTCGAGCAAGGCGACCGATATCCTGCAAGGTTGCGGTTTTCCAGTGCAGCGCGTCGAGCGCGGCATGGCGTGTGAACTAAGCGCCGTGATCGCGCCGAATAGCGCCGCCTGGGATATTTTGCTGCGCGCTGTGCACGATCCGATGACGCAATCGGTGATCACCGATCTGGCTGCGGCGCAGAATCTTTTTCTGGCCGGAAAACCCGGTGCGCTCGAACATGTCGCGCTCGGCAGTTCGCCGCTGAATGCGCTGAAACATGCTAATCAGAATCTCGGTCTGGCCTTGTCGGCGGATGAAATTGGCTATCTTGCGGATCGTTATCAGGAGCTAGGCCGCGATCCGAGCGATGCCGAACTCATGATGTTCGCGCAGGCCAATTCCGAACATTGCAGGCACAAGGTTTTTAACGCGAGTTGGAAGATCGACGGCGAGGCACAAACCGATTCGTTGTTTGCGATGATCAAGAACACCCATGCGCTCGCACCGCAGTTCACCTTGTCGGCATATTCCGACAACGCCGCGGTGATCGAAGGCAGTCACGGACAGCGCTGGTACGCCGATCCAGCGAGTGGCAAATACACCGCGCATGCGGAACAAATCGATTACGCGATCAAGGTCGAGACGCATAATCACCCAACCGCGATTTCGCCGTTTCCCGGCGCATCGACCGGCGCGGGCGGCGAGATTCGCGACGAAGGCGCGACCGGCCGCGGCGGCAAACCAAAAGCCGGTCTGACCGGATTCACCGTATCGCATCTACGCATTCCTGGCCTGCCGCGCGTGTGGGAACAGGATCGTCCGTTGCCGCCGCGCATGGCCACCGCATTCGAGATCATGCGCGACGGCCCGCTCGGCGCCGCGGCATTCAACAACGAATTCGGTCGGCCCGCACTCGGCGGATATTTCCGCACGTTCGAGCAGGAAACCGCCGAAGTCGGGCTGCGCCGCGGGTACGACAAACCGATCATGATCGCCGGCGGCATCGCCAATCTGAAACACGAACACGTCGAAAAACGTCGTCTCACGCAAGGTGCTGCGGTAGTCGTGCTCGGCGGTCCGGCCATGCTGATCGGGCTCGGCGGCAGCGCGGCATCATCCGTTGCCGGTGGCGCGAGTTCCGAAGCGCTGGATTTCGCCTCAGTGCAACGCGACAACCCGGAAATGGAACGTCGTTGTCAGGAAGTGATCGATCGTTGCTGGGCGCTCGGAGCGCACAATCCGATCATCACGATTCACGATGTCGGCGCTGGCGGATTGTCGAATGCGATCCCGGAAATCCTGCACGACAGTGACGTCGGCGGGCGTATCGAATTGCGCAAGATTCCGTGCGCCGATCCGCAGCTAACGCCGATGCAGATATGGTGTAACGAGTCGCAGGAACGCTACGTGCTCGGCATCGCGCCAGAAAGTCTGGCCGCGTTCGAAGCGCTGTGTGCACGCGAGCGTTGCCCGTATGCGATCGTCGGCGAAGTCGGTACCGAAGAAAAATTATTGCTCACCGATTCACTGCTCGGCGAGACCGTAATCGACCTGCCGATGGATGTTTTGTTCGGCAAGGCGCCGAAGATGCAGCGCAATACCAAACGCCCCACGCCTCGCGTCGATCTGGTCGCCGATCTCGATGGCATCACGATCGATGAAGCGGTGAAACGCGTGTTGCGCCTGCCGGCGGTGGGCAGCAAATCGTTCCTGATCACGATCGGCGATCGCAGCGTCGGCGGTTTGTGTTCGCGCGATCCGATGGTCGGGCCGTGGCAAGTGCCAGTCGCCGATTGCGCCGTCACCTTGAATGATTTCGATGGCTACGCTGGCGAAGCAATGGCGATGGGCGAGCGTAGTCCGGTCGCGCTCATTTCCGCCGCCGCATCGGCGCGCCTCGCGGTAGGCGAGGCGATAACCAACATGGCGGCGGCGCCGATCGCGGCGTTGCAGGAAATCAAACTCTCGGCCAACTGGATGGCGGCGGTCTCGTATGCGACCGAAGACGCGGCTTTGTTTGATGCGGTGAAAGCGGTCGGTATGGAGTTGTGTCCCGCGCTCGGCATTTCGATTCCGGTCGGCAAGGATTCGCTCTCGCTGCACACCGTGTGGAACGACGGCGAGCGCCAGCGCAAGACGGTCGCGCCGGTATCGCTGATCGTCACTGCGTTTGCGCGTGTCGGCGATGTTCGCTCATCGCTGACGCCGCAATTGCGACTCGATCAGGGTGAGAGCGAACTGTGGCTGATCGATCTCGGCGCCGGGCAGAATCGCCTCGGCGGTTCGGCACTCACGCAGGTATTCAATCGCAGCGGTGGCGCGCCGGCCGATCTTGATGATCCCGTGTTGCTGAAGAATTTTTTCGCCGCGATCCAGGAAGCGAATCAGCTCGGTTTGCTGCTCGCGTATCACGATCGCTCCGACGGCGGCGCACTGATCACCGCGTTCGAAATGGCGTTCGCCGGACATTGCGGACTCGGCATCGATCTGTCCGGCTGGGCCGATAACGCGTTACGTGCACTATTCACCGAAGAGCTCGGCGCGGTGGTGCAGATTCGCGCCGGCGATCGCGAAAAGTTCATCGCGCTGCTGCAACATCATGCGCTGGAAAAACTGGCGCATCTGATCGGCCGACCGAAACCGAAACTCAGCATCGTGCTGCGTTCCGGCACGGAAATCGTCGCGCGTTGGATGTGGCAGGATCTGATCACGATGTGGTCGGAAACCAGTCACGCGATGCAACAGCGGCGCGACAATCCGGTCTGCGCGGATGCAGAAAACATCTGGCGCTGCAGCGAGGAAGATCTCGGCATCAGTCCGAAGCTGAGCTTCGAGCCGGCGCAGAATATCGCCGCGAAATTCATCGGTGCAGGCACGCGGCCACGTATCGCGATCCTGCGCGATCAGGGCGTGAACGGACAAATCGAAATGGCGGCGGCGTTCAATCGCGCCGGCTTCGATACGTTCGATGTGCATATGACCGATCTGCAATCGGGCCGCTACACGCTGGATGAATTTGTCGGCCTTGCTGCGTGCGGCGGATTTTCCTACGGCGACGTACTCGGCGCCGGTCGCGGCTGGGCGACATCGATCCTGTTCAATCCAATGTTGCGCGAACAATTCACGCGGTTTTTTGCCGATCCGAAAAAATTCGCGCTCGGGGTATGCAACGGTTGCCAGATGTTGGCGGCGCTCAAGGAAATTATTCCTGGCGCGCAGAACTGGCCGAGTTTCGAGCGCAATACGTCGGAGCAATATGAAGCACGGCTGGTCACTGTCGAGGTGCTGGAGTCGCCGTCGATTTTCTTCACCGACATGCAAGGCTCGCGCATTCCAGTCGTGGTCGCTCATGGCGAAGGCCGCATCGAATACGCTGAAAGTAGTGACACGAAAAAAGTCTCGCCATGCTTGCGCTTTGTCGACAACCGCGGTCGCGCGACTGAGAATTATCCGCTCAACATCAATGGCTCGAGCGGCGGTATTACCGGCCTGACCGCGGCCGACGGGCGCGTGACGATCCTGATGCCGCATCCCGAACGCGTATTCCGCAGCGTGCAGATGTCGTGGCACCCGCAAGAGTGGGGCGAGGATTCGCCGTGGCTGCGCATGTTCCAGAACGCGCGTGTCTGGGTAGGTTGAGATGAGCCCGCTGCGCCGCTTTGTGCTATCGGGTTTCCTGTGGCTGCCGCTGTGCTTTTTTGCGTGGTTTTATTTTGCCGGGCCGCTGGTGTTTCCGGCGTTCTGCATCGTGCGTTGGGCCGTTGCGCATTTTCTGGCGGATGCGATCAGTGCCGCGAGCCTCGTGTTCGACAGCAAGCTGCACACCGTGGTGATCAACTTCGTGCCATTGCTCGGGCCGCAGATCGATCCGGCCAGCGGACGCACATTCGTGATCGATGCAATTCCGATCAATCCGATGGTGTACGGTTATGCGCTGCCGCTGTTCGCCGGGCTGGTGTTGGCCGCGCCGTTGAGCGGTCGCCAACGCACCTGGCAGCTTGTCGCCGGATTGTGCGTGATCAGTGTCAGTCAGGCTTGGGGTGTGTATTGGGAGCTGCTGAAATATCTCGGCATGGAGGCCGGGCCGTCCGGCGCCGCCATCGTTGCGCGACATGGTATTTCCGCGGAAGTGATTGCCCTTTGTTACCAGTTGGGCTATCTCATGCTGCCGGCGATTGTGCCTGCGGCAATGTGGATCGTGTTTAATCGCGGCTTGGTCGAAGAACTTACGCGACCACCTCAGGAACCACCTCAGGAACCTATTCGTAGCGAATAGGTCGAAAGTCATCCAAGGTCAGACGATAACCCATGTCAGCAGTACCAGCCCACCTGCCATCGCCTTCGGCCCAGACCATTCTGGCAGCCGATGCGCTGGATGAACGCATCTGCCAGTTTCTGGTGTCGCGCGGCCGTCTGAAAGAAACCGATCTCGTGCGCGCGCGGCGCCTGCACGAGGAGGGCGGTGAAGGCAATCTGGTTCCGCTGCTGACCCGACTCGGACTGGTTTCCGAGCGCGACATGGGCGATGCGCTGGCCGAAGTATTGAGCTTGCCGCTGCTCACAGCGAAGGAATTTCCCGAATCGCCCCCGCCGAACGTGCAGGTGTCGATTCGCTTTTTGAAACAGAATCACATGGTGCCAATCGGCGAGAGCGACGACGGCATCGTCTTGCTCGTGGCCGATCCAGCCGAGCGTTATCCGATCGAAGCGATCGAACTCGCGACCGGAAAAACCGCCGAGGTCAAGGTTGGTTTTCGCTCCGAGATCGACGATCTGATCGAGCGTTATTACGGCTCCGGTCGCTCGGCGATGGGCACGATCGTCGAGAATCTGACCGACGAAAACAATCGCAGCGAAGACGATATCGAGCACCTGCGCGATCTCGCTTCCGAAGCGCCGGTGATCCGCCTGGTCAACCTGATTATTCAACGCGCCGTTGAAGGTCGCGCCTCGGATATTCATATCGAACCGTTTGAAAATCGTCTGAAAGTTCGCTATCGCGTCGATGGTGTATTGCACGAAGTCGAGTCACCGCCGGCCGCATCGACTGCCGCGGTGATCTCACGCCTCAAGATCATGGCCAAACTCAACATCGCCGAGCGCCGCCTGCCGCAGGACGGCCGCATCATGTTGCGCGTGCAGGGCAAAGAGCTCGATCTGCGCGTGTCCACCGTGCCCACGTCGTGGGGCGAATCGGTGGTGATGCGTATTCTTGATCGCGAATCGATCGTGCTGGATTTCCACAAGCTTGGTTTCACCGATCAGTTTCTCGCCGGCTTCATGCGCGTGCTGGAAATGCCGCACGGTATTTTGCTCGTGACCGGTCCGACCGGTTCGGGTAAAACCACAACGCTGTATACGGCGTTGTCGAAACTCAACACTGCTGATGTCAAGATCATCACGGTTGAAGATCCGGTCGAGTACCAGATCGAAGGCGTCAACCAGATCCAGGCCAAGCCGCAAATCGGGCTGGACTTTTCGCACGCGTTGCGCTCGATCGTGCGACAGGATCCGGACATCATCATGATCGGCGAAATGCGTGATCTGGAAACCGCGAAGATCGCGATCCAGTCCGCGCTCACCGGCCACTTGGTATTGTCGACCTTGCATACCAACAACGCGGCGGGTGGCATCACGCGTCTGCTCGATATGGGCGTGGAAGATTACCTGCTTACCTCGACCGTGAACGGCATTCTGGCGCAGCGTCTGGTACGCCGCCTCGACCCTGCGCATCGCGAAGCGTATCCAGCCTTGCCTGAGGTCGTCGAAGAATTCGGATTGCGCCGTTTCGCGCCCGAAGGCCCGGTGAACCTGTACAAACCGGTGCCGACACCGCAGATGCCGACCGGCTATCACGGTCGTACCACGATCATGGAATTCCTCGTCATGAGCGATCCGATTCGGCGCCTCGTGATGCAGCACGGCGACATGGGCAAGATCGAAACTCAGGCTCGCGAAGAAGGCATGCGCACGATGTACGAAGATGGACTGGTCAAGGCCATCGAAGGCGTGACCACGATCGAAGAAGTGCTGCGCGTGACCTCGGAATCGTGAGCCACTGATGGCTATGTATTATTACAAGGCGATCACGTCCGCCGGCGATACCATCGAAGGCCAGATGGAAGTCGCGTCAAACGACGATGTCGTCTCAAAATTGCAGGACGCCGGCAGCATTGCGCTGGATGTGCGCATGGCCGACAGCGCCGACGGTAGTGGTCTCGGTGGCATGTTCAAGCGTGCGGCGATGGGGCCGACCGAAGTGCTGCAGTTCACCCAGCAGCTCGCGACGTTGATGGGCGCGGGCCAGCCGCTGGATCGCGGTCTGCAGATTTTGCTCGACATGCCCGAGAACGAAAAGGCGCGTCGCGTGATCGAGCGTGTACGCGATCAAGTGCGTGGCGGTGGGGCGTTGTCGGACGCGCTCGAAGTCGAACACGGCATTTTCTCGCGGCTCTACGTGAACATGGTGCGCGCAGGTGAAATCGGTGGTTCGCTCGATACTACGCTGGAGCGTTTGGCGAATTATCTGGAGCGCGCGAAAGCGCTCAAGGAAAGCGTCGTCAACGCGCTGATCTATCCGGCTATCCTCGTGGCGATGGTATTTCTTGCGTTGTTCGTCTTGCTAGTTTTTGTCGTGCCGCAATTCATGCCGATGTTCAAGGACATGAATATCGAGTTGCCATTTATCACCAAGATGGTGCTAGCAGTGAGTAATGTGCTGGCGAGTTATTGGTGGATATTGATTGCCCTGGTGTTTTTTGCAGTGACTTATGTGCGGCGCCAGTTGTCGCAGCCGGAATCGCGATTGAAATTCGATGAGCGTTTGCTCAGCATGCGTTTGCTCGGACCGCTGTTTACCAAGCTCGAAACTGCGCGTTTTGCACGTACGTTGGGAACTCTGTTGAAGAATGGTGTTCCGTTATTGAGCGCGCTTTCGATCGTGCGCAATGTAATCGGCAATAGCGCGATGGCTGAAGCGGTCGCCAATGCGACCGAAGAAGTAAAAACTGGTTCGGGCCTCGGGTTTTCGCTGGGACAAAGCAAGCGCTTTCCGAAACTCGCATTGCAGATGATCAGTGTCGGTGAAGAGTCCGGCGCGCTCGACGGCATGCTGCTCAAGGTCGCCGATACTTTCGATAACGATACCAAAAATACCATTGATCGTTTGCTGGCACTGCTGGTGCCGGTGATAACCGTGATAATGACGGTGGTAGTCGCCTTTGTGATGATGGCGATCCTGCTGCCGATTCTTGATCTGACTGGATCCGTAGGATGACAAACATGAACATGCAATCGAATGGCGCGTTACGCATAGCGCGTTTCGGCTCGCGCGCGAATCTGTCGCGGACGAAAGGTTTTACCTTGATCGAAATGATCGCTGTGCTGGTCTTGATCGGCTTGGTTATGGGAATTGTCGGCGGCAAAATCATGGACAATTTCAACAAGGGCAAATACGGAGCGGGCAAGGCGCAGCTGCATGCGTTGGAAATGAAAATCAATGCCTATATTCTCGACAATGGCAACCCGCCTGCGCAGCTCGGCGACCTGCTGACGCGACCGGGCAGTGCCGGCAACTGGAACGGGCCGTATGCCAAGGATTCGGATTTGAAAGATCCATTCGGCCATCCATACCAGTACAAGGCGCCGGGCGAGCATGGCGATTTCGACATCGTTTTTCTCGGCAAGGATGGCGCCCCAGGTGGCGACAGCTTGAACAAGGATGTCGGCAGCTGGGAATAATCCCGCGCTGCTAGCAAACGTTCGGCACAGTACGCCATGAACTCATCGCGCCAGCACGGCTTCAGCCTGATGGAGCTGGTCGCTGTGATGGCGTTGCTGGCCATCGCGATTGCCGTGGTGTCATTCGGCTTCAGCAAAAGCCTGACCAGCGCCAAGATCGAAGCGGCCAGTCGCGATCTCGCGGCGATGCTCAAATACACGCGTGGTCAGGCGATCGTCAAAGGCCAGCAGCAGATTTTCGAGCTGAATATCGAGACCAACAGCTACAAGGCGCCGGGTCGCGCGATCGTGCGCCTGCCGCCAAGCATGCACCTCGGTTTGCTCACGGCAACCAACGAGCTGACCAGCGCGCAATCCGGTTCGATCCGCTTTTATCCCGATGGCAGTTCCACCGGTGGCCACGTCACGGTGTATCTCGGCAAGCGTGAATGGCATATCAACGTGAGCTGGCTCACGGGTGAAGTCGGGCGCGAGGAGATTCAGCATTGAACGCGAACTTGTACGCGCCATGCCGGTCAACAACGCCCGCCATGCAGACACTTCAACGCCGATCATTTCGCTACAACCGATTGCCGCAGCAGCGCGGATTCACGTTGCTCGAGCTGGTCGCGGCGTTCGTGATTTTCGCGATCAGTTTCAGTGTGCTGATGGGCGTGTTGACGTCTTCGATCCAGAACGTGCGACGCTCCGCCGAATATACGCAGGCGGCGTTGTGGGCGCAGTCATTGCTGGATGTTGTCGGCGTCGGCGAGCGCCTCAAGGAAGGCGGATCGAACGGTCGCTTCGACAATAATTATCGCTGGGATCTGCGCATCAGCAAATTCCAGCCGCCGGCCGCAGCGCAATTTACCGCCGAGCAAATCGCGCCCGTCGATTTGTATCAGCTCGATCTCAACGTCAGCTGGAACGGTACCTCGCAGCAACGTCAGGCGCGTTTCGTGACCTTGCGCGCGAATACGCCTCAACCTGCCGGACAACCCGGCGGATGAAGAATCTGCATATCCATCCGCGTGCAAACAGCGGCTTCACCTTGCTGGAGACGGTGCTTGCCATCGTCTTGCTGGCGGTATTGATCGGCGCGGGTTACAGCGGCCTGCGTGCTGCGGCAAAAGCGATGGCTTCCGGTGAGGTTTCGGTCGAGCGCACCAATCGCCTGCGTGTGTCGCAGGAGTTCATGCGGCATCAGATCAGCCGCATTCTGCCGTTGCCCTACGATCACGACGACAGTACCGGCGAGAACAAAATTTTCGAGGGCACGCGCGACATGATGCGTTTTGTTGCGCCGATGCCGGGTTATCTATCGCACGGTGGTGCGTACGTGCAAACAATCGAGCTCAAGCGCGCCGCGGGAAACACTTTGCAGCTGTATTTCAGCAATGTGATCCTGACCGGTTACGACGCAAAAAAACTCACGCTGAGCGATCTCGATCCGCAGGTGCTGATCGATCAGGTCAAGTCCGGCCGTTTCGAATACCGCACCTACAATGATCAAGGCGAACTCGGTGACTGGACCGATCGCTGGGAAGATCCGGGCAAGACGCCGGTGATGGTGCGCATCCATCTGGAAATGGCGCGCGAAGCGCTGGTGGCATGGCCGGACATGCAGATTGCGCTGGTCATGGATGGCGCGAGCACACAACAGCGCAATGGCTTTATCGCGACACCGCGTGGCAACCCGCTGAACAACGGAGCGGCGCGTTAATGTCTAGTCGCGATAAAAATTTGATCGCCGTTTCGCGGCAGCATGGCGTGGCGCTGATCCTGGTGATGTGGATCACCACGTTGCTCGCGATTCTGCTCGGCAGTTTTGCCTTGATCGCACGCACCGAAAATCTCGAAGCACGGCATTTGTTTGATACCACGCGAGCGCGTTATGCGGCTGAAGCGGGTTTGAATCTCGCGGTGTTCCAGTTGCGCCTGCCCGATCCAACCACGCGCTGGGTGGCGGATGGCCGTCCGAATGATTTCGAATACGAGGGTTTCAAGGTCAGTGTTGCGATCACTGACGACTCCGGCAAGATCGATTTGAATACCGCTGATGTGAACATTCTTACGCAGATGTTCGTCGGTAACGGCATCGATCCGGCCAAGGCCGACCAGCTCGCGGCGGCGATTATCGACTGGCGCGATCCCGATGATCTGGTGTCCCCAAACGGTGCCGAATTGAACGAATACAAATCCGCCGGTTATGCCTATGGACCCGCGAACAAACCGTTCACTACGGTGTCTGAAATGCAGCAGGTGATCGGCATGAACTACGAAATCTATCGCCGCATTGAACCCGCGATCACGCTGTATACCGGCCGCGGCAACGCTAGTCTGGCGTATGGGACGTTCGAGGCGTTGATGTCTACTCCCGGAATGACGGCAGACATGGCCAACCAGATCATTCAGCAACGCCAGCTGATACCCGCCGGCACCCCGCAAACCGGTCTTACCGGCCCTGACGGCACGCCAATCGTGGCAGATGGCGGCGGGCTCACGTATAGTATTAAATCCCGTGCCACGCTCCCGAATGGTGCCAGTACCCTGCTCGACGCTACCATTCGCATGGGCGGTGTCGGTAACGAGGGTCGGCCGTATGTCGTGTTGCGCTGGCGTGATGGCGAAGCCTCTTGATGACACCTACTGATCAGCTCAAAAAAGGGCTCGTCCAACTGCGGACGCGCTATGCCAAAACTCCACTGCCCGGATTCTTTTCGTGGTGGGGCGGAGAGCTTTTTGCCTTTTTGCCCGAACGCTGGCGTGCCGCGTTGGGCGAACGCGGCGAAGCCTTGCTGCTCGAACGCAACCCGGGCGAACTGGTGCTGTGGCGTCAGTCCGGGAACCGGATCAGCGAGCATGGCCGCATCGCGCTGGAGCTGACGCCCGAGCAGCAGCAGGATAATTTTGCGCGCTTGCGTAATGCGGTCGCCGATCCGAATCTGCGTGTGTATTTCTGCATCAGTCGCGCCCGCACCTTGCATCGCAATTTGTGGCTGCCCACGGCGGCGGAAGACAATTTGCGCCAGGTGCTAGCATTTGAAATGGACCGGCAGACGCCGTTCAAGGCCGACCAGGTGTATTTCGATTATCAGGCCGGTGCGCGTGATGCTGCCGGGCGTAATCTGAGTGTGGATCTGACCGTGGTGCCGCGCGGAGTCCTCGATAACGAACTTGCCGCGCTCGCCACCACCGGTGCGGTGCTGGACGGCGTCGACTGCTGGCGCGATCAGCCGGGTAGCGGTCGTGCCGGATTAAATCTGCTACCACAGGATCGTCGGGCCAAGCGCCGCGACATGCGTTTGCGCCTGAATCTCGCCTTGGCGGCGGCGGCGATATTGCTGCTGCTGGTGGTGATGGTGCAATCGTTGTCGAATCGCGCCCAAGCTGTGGCCGCGATGACCGAGGAAGTAGACAAGGCCAACAAGGACGCCAAGCAGGTTTCCGATCTGCGCCGGACCTTGCAGGACACGATTACTTCGGCCAACTTCCTGAGCCGCAAGAAAGCCGAAACGCCGAACATGGTTGCGCTGCTGGATGATCTGTCACGGCGCCTGCCCGACGACACATTTCTTGAGCGTTTGAATGTGGACGAAAAGGGCAAGCTCGAAATCCAGGGGCAAAGTGCGATCGCGGCGAAACTGATTGATACTCTGAAACAGTCCGATGTGATTGCCGATCCGTCGTTTCAGGGCCAGATCCAGCCCGATCCACGTACCAAGAAAGAGCGTTTCGATCTTATCGCGCAACTGCGTCCGCGTGATTTCAAATCCGACAAGCCGGCGATCGATGCCGCCAAGTCGAAATCGAAACCTGATGCTGCCGCCAAAGGAGAGGCTAATGCGCCTGACGCCGGAAGCAAGTAAGGGGCGATATTTCGCACTGGCGTTATTGCTGATGGTAGTGTTGATCGGCTACCTGCTGGGAGTGCATTGGTGGTTTGTCGCGCCGCATCTGGACTATGCCAGCCAAATGAGTGATCTGCGCGAGCAGCAGCTCAAGTTCCGCGAGACCACGGCGCAGCGTCCGCAGATCGAGACGCAGCTCGCCGAGGTATTGAGTTTCGAAAAAAACAATCAGGCGTTTCTAACCGACGCGGATGCGAATAGCGCGTTCTCCAGCCTGACGCAGAAACTCACGCAGGTAGTCACGATGCGCGCCGCCGATGCCACCCGCTGCAGCATCAGCAGCAAGCAGCCGATCAATCTGGCGCAAGAGGAACTTTATCTGCGCGTGATTGCCCAAGTGCGCATGCGCTGCGATATGGAGACCTTTGCGCATATTGTGTACGACCTGGAAAACAGTAACCCGTATCTGTTCGTGGATCAGTTGGCGATTTTCAAACAAGCCGGCGGTGGCGGATTTGTCGCCGTTCCGGGGGGCAAGCAACCTACGGCAGGGGCATCGCTCGATATTCGTTTTAATCTTTCCGGTTATCTGCGCCAGCCTGGCAAGAAGCCCGAGGTAAAGCCGCAAACTGGCGGGAAACGTTCGGAATGAATACGCGTGTAGCTAGCTTGGCCACCTTGGTCCTAACCTGCATATGCGGTTTCTTCGCATTGCTGGCCGTGCTGCAATTGTTCGGATTGGGCACGGGATATGGATGGGCGGGCGATTCCTCGGATGCGGGCGCTGCCGCCAATGCTACCGCCGCGATCGACCGTGAGCCGTTCAAGTTGCCCAACGAAAACACGTTTTCAGATGTGCAGAAAAGGCCGCCTTTCAATGAGGATAGAAAGCCTACCCAATTTGCGGATCCCACGCCTGACAAGCCTGCTTTGCCGCCGGTAGCGCTGAATATCACGCTCAACGGCGTCATTCTCACCCCGGACGTCCATTTGGTAATGCTGACCGACAAAGCCAAAAACACACCGGTAATGATCAAGGAAGGCATGCCGCTGCCGGGCGATCAGGGCGGCTGGACGCTGATGACGATCAAACCGCGCAGCGCGATCTTCAATGACGGTAGCTCGGATGTGGAAGTCGAGCTCAGCAGTGCGCCATCACCGCCCCCATCGAAAACGCCACCAACAGCAAAAGCGGCGCCGGGAACTGACCCAAAAGCTGCTGCGCCAGCGGTTGCGACCGTACCAAATGCGTACGTACCTCCCGGCACACCGCCCCCTGGCCGCACGCCTACCGGCGAGGCCAAGGTTGACGATTTGCAGCATCGTATCGAGGAGCGCCGCAAGCAAATGCGTGACGAAGCGGCCAAGCAAGCGCAACAGAAAGGATCGCAATAATTTGACGCTGGAAAGACTATCTGGTCGATTCAGCAGGCACGGCTGATAGTGCGAGTTTTGCCGTCGCGACAGAGATTCTGCATGCTGTTGCGATCACCGTACGATGTATTCATGGTTTGTTTTATCCGGCGGTTGCCACTACTCGGCTGCCAGCCCGTAAACGGAGTGTTGCTGTGTCATTACGTCTGAGAATAACGATTATCGCGTTGCTGACGGCCTTGGCTGCCGGTTGCGCCACGCCGGGCCAACACAAGGACTCGGCGCCTGCTGGCGAAGATTCGATCATTCGCACGATGGCGCCGGTCGGTTCTGATGCTGAGCGCAAACAGCGCGAGCTGGATGAAACCAGCACCGGCATTGCCATCGGCAGCAAAGGCAAGGATCCGAGCAAGCCACCGGCGAAAGGCGAGGTTGAGCTCGGCACCGGCAAATTCATCAATGAACAAGCGGCAAAGGCGCTCACGCCGAAAGCCGCAGCCGATGGCCAGATTACCTTCAACTTCGATAACACGCCGATTCAGGCTGTCGTGCAGAATATTCTTGGCGAGCTGCTCAAGCGCAACTACACCATCGCGCCGGGCGTGCAGGGTAATGTGACGTTCTCCACCGCCAAGCCGATCAATCTCGATCAGGCCATGTCGATTCTGGAGATGTTGTTGTCGTGGACCAAAAACTCGCTGGTATTCAAGGATGGCCGTTATATCGTTACCGCTGTGGCCGATGCGATTCCGGGCAATCTTGCGCCGACGATTTCGGCGCCCACTTTGCCCAACGGTTATTCAGTGCGCGTGTTTCCGCTCAAATACGTCTCGCCGACCGAGATGGCAAAGATTCTCAAGCCTTACGCGCGCGCCGATGCCGTGGTATCTGCCGATGCTGCGCGCAGCATGATGGTATTGGCGGGCAATCAGGGCGAGCTCGAAAACTACGCGCGCGTTATCCAGATTTTCGACGTCGACTGGCTCAAGGGCATGTCGGTCGGTGTGTACGCGCTGCAACACGCCGAAGTGGCGAAAATCATGACCGAGATGGACAAGATCTTCGGCGCCACCGGCGAATCGCCTCTGGCCGGCATGTTTCGTTTTATTCCGATCGACAGCACCAATTCGGTGGTGGTGATCACGCCGCAGGTCACTTATCTGGAGCAGGCCGAGAAGTGGCTGCATCGTCTCGATGTGGGCGCGGGTGACAGCGCAACGCAGCTCTACGTTTACGACGTGAAAAACGTCAAGGCGGTAGATCTTTCGGATCATCTGATCAGCATTTTCATCGGCGGCTCCAGCTCCTCTGGCGCGCGTCGCACGAGCACTTCGGGCTCGGTGGCGCCAGGGCTGCGATCGAGTTCGATCGGCGGCGCGGGTGGTGGTATCGGTGGCAGCACATTGGGAGGTAGCAGTTTGGGCGGCGGTGTCGGCGGGGCAACCACCGGACTCAACCAGGCACGCACCAATAATCTGCCAACAAATGCAGGGGCCAACGGTGGTTCAGCGCCTGCTGCATCGGGTGGAGCTGCGGCCAAGGACAGCGATATCCGCATCACTGCCGTGGAAGAAAACAATCAGTTGTTGATCATGGCGACGCCATTCGAGTGGGATTCGATCACCTCGGCGATTCGTCGTCTGGATGTGCCGCCGTTGCAAGTGCAGATCGAAGCTAAAGTGCTGGAAGTAATTCTGTCGGGCGATCTGAACTACGGCGTGCAGTGGTATCTCAACGGACTCATCGGCACTGGCGCGGGCTCGGCGGAGGCAAACGGTAACTACAACTACAACCCGCCTGGGGTCAACAATGGCAGAGATTTCACAGGCAATTCACACGACCGCCATCGCACGTCCCTCGGCGCTACCACAGCAGGGCCTGGGCCAGTTGCCAACGGCGGTCTGTTCTATTCGTTCCTCAACAAGAATTTCGAAGTCGCGATCAACGCGCTGCAGACTAAAGGACTAACCAAGGCGTTGGCGACGCCGTCGCTGGTAGTGATGAATAATCAGTCGGCAACGATCATGTCCGGCTCACAGATTCCTATCACTACGGTCTCGCTTGCACCGGGCGTGATCGGCACCACCGGCACGGGAACGAGTACGACTAGTAGTTCCTATAACTCCGTCAACTATATTTCGACCGGGACTACGCTCACGATCACCCCGCGCGTGAATCCGGGCGGCTTGGTATACATGGATATCCAGCAGGAAGTGAGCTCGCCAGCCCAAGCTGCTCCGGGCGCCAATCCGGCG
Source organism: Pseudolysobacter antarcticus (assembly GCF_004168365.1). Taxonomy (GTDB): domain Bacteria; phylum Pseudomonadota; class Gammaproteobacteria; order Xanthomonadales; family Rhodanobacteraceae; genus Pseudolysobacter; species Pseudolysobacter antarcticus. Next base: position 3,804,784 of record NZ_CP035704.1, on the reverse strand, counting down.
ATCAACCAGCGTCAGCTACAAACGCAGGTAGCGGTTCAGAGCGGCGAGACGGTTTTGCTAGGCGGGTTGATCCAGGAAAACAATAGTACGGTGGAGACTGGTTTACCGGGCTTGGTGAATATTCCGATCATCGGTAAATTGTTTGGCAATACCACTAATCATCGTGATCGAACCGAGCTCATTATTTTGATCACGCCGCGAGTCATCAGAAATCAGGAAGAAGCGCGCACGATGACCGAGGAATATCAAAACAAGTTTGAGTCGCTTGCACCCCTGCGCGCAAAAGGTACGGTGCTGGCGCCGCCGGTTCCTACGTCTTCACCGGATGCTCCCATCAAAAATACCAACGGTTCGGATAAAGGCTTCGTTCCCGCCGAAACCGTACCTATGCCTAACCCTGACAAACAACATTGAGACTGCCTATGAATATTCGGACTTTTTCCCCGGCCTTGCGCGCAACAACCCTGTTGGGACTGTTGCTGGTGCTTGGTGCTTGCGCGACCATGACCAAAAAAGAAGATGTATCGGTTGTCGACAAGCGGGCGGTAGAGCGCTGGAACCTGTTAATCGCTGGCAAAGCCGAGAAGTCTTATGACTATCTCTCGCCGGGCTATCAAAAAACGCAATCTCGCGAAAACTACGCTGCACAAATGAACAATCGTCCGGTACACTGGAAAAAGGTATCGTTCCTCAACAAGGATTGCAGCGAAGACGTTTGCCACGTGCGTTTGCTTGTTGATTTCACCGTCAACATGAGTATAGGCATGGGCCGTGAAGCGAGTTCGGTAGACGTTGTCAAGGAAGATTGGCTCAATACCGACGGGCATTGGTACTTCCTGCCACCGGCATTGGGCGGAGCAACCCCCAAGTAGTTTTGGCCGGGATTGCGGATATGCATGAGGCACGAGCCTGAATCCACAAGCCGGCCAAACTAACGCTAAGTAAACAGATATTGCGTTGCCTTGAACTTTGTCTTAGCATAGAACCGCTGTTGCCTACCCTAGCCGTAAGAAGGCGGGCCAAAACCGCTAAATCGGTCGAAGGCAGGCGTGTAAAGCAAAAGCCAGAAAGCCCTGTGGTTACATTAGGAGTGTTGTGATGAAACGAAATAATCTTACTACTGCCGTGATCGCCGGAATCGCCGGTGTTGCTGGCATCGCGAACATGGCGGGTGCCGTTAACCTGAACCCGGATGGTCTGGGCCAGGTCTTGATCTACCCGTACTTCACCGTCAATGCCAACAACCAGACCTTGCTCTCTGTGGTTAACACCCAGAACGCTGGTAAGGCTGTCAAGGTGCGTTTCCTTGAAGGTTATGACAGCCGCGAAGTACTCGATTTCAACTTGTACCTGTCGCCGTATGACGTCTGGACCGCAACCGTGTTTGATACCGGCGGTATCAATCTTCGCGCAACTGACGGCAGCGCAGAAGCCGCCGTGCTTACTCCGGACGAAAGCTGCACCGATCCTGCTATCAAGCATGGCGCAGTTGGCAACCCGGGTATCGAACAGCTGCCTGATGGCCGCAACTTCGCTGCATTCGTCAACAGTGCATATGCTGGTGGCAACGATGACGGCGGTCCGGAAGCTCTCAGCCGTACCCGCACCGGCCATATCGAGTTGATCGAAATGGCGACGGTTGTCGGTCCGACGCTTGCCAACATCAAGCATGTCAACGGTGTGCCGCCGGGCTGCAAAGCCGTTATCGGTGCTACCGGTGGTGCGGATTACCTCACCCCGACCGGTGGTCTGTTCGGTACGGGCAGCATCGTCAACTCGCTGGCTGGTACCCTGTTTGGTTACAACGCCGATGCGGTTGACGGCTTCTACACCAGCACCGGTAATCTGTTCAACCAGGCAGGTACGATCGCACCCGATCTGACCAACGGCGACAACACCGGTGGTGTTGAAACCTCGTACGTGTTCAACAACGGCAAGCTGATTACCTCGTCGTGGACCCTGACCAGCGGCGGCTCGATCGATGCAGTAAGCTCGGTCTTCACCGCTGACCATATCTACAACGAATATGAGCTGAACCCGGCCAGCGGCTCGGTTGCCCGGAATGGGTAATTACCTTCCCGACCAAGCGTTATTACGTTGATCCGACCTTGTTCCTGGCCGCAATTCCTCCCTTCACCGTGCTGTTTGGTGACGATAGTGCGAATCCAGGCACGGCTTGCGAAAAGGTTGGCCTGAACGAGTATGATCGTGAAGAGCGTACCCCGCAGCGCGTAACGGGCTTCTCGCCGCCGCGTCCGGGTGCCAACAGCCCGGTTCTTTGCTGGGAAGCACAGGTTGTTACCTTCCAGCCGACCGCGTCTGTCGGTGCAGCTTCGCCGATCTTCGGTTCGCCGCTGTTCACCAACGTCGATACGCTGCATGACCTCGGCGCCAGCGGTACCTCGGGCTGGGTTAACATCACCTTGACTGGTGCCGGTCACTTGTTGACCGCTTCCAACGAAGGCAACGTGTTCTCGGGTCTGCCGGTAACCGGCTTCCTCGCGAAGGACTTCACCAACAAGAACGTGACCCCGGGTATCCTGGGTAACTATGCTGGTCTGTACCGTCACCGTACCTCGCGTACTTGCACCAACACCAATGGTGTTTGCTCGTAAGCAAGTAGCGTGTTGTAAGTTGAAGAGGGGGCCGTTTGGCCCCCTCTTTTTTTATGGTCGCGACTTTGTTCGGCTACGTCACGACTATCAATGCATTGAAGCGTGACATCCGGGCAACATAAGCTATAAGCAACTTTGGTGTCTCGCTTTGCCCCAATTAGCAAAGATTTAACCGGCGCAGCGTACAATATCCGTTAGCCACTCACAGACTACTTACGCCAATGATTCGATCTGCCTTAGCAAGTGCGTCCATTTTCCTGCTGTCCGTCGGTTTCGCCGGCAACGCTGCAGCGACTAATATCTATTTTCAATATGGCTCGCCACTCAAGACCTGCCAGGTGAAAGTAGGTCCAGGCGTGGACATTGTCGCGGACACCATTGGCGGTACCTTTGTGGTGGCTGGTGCATTTGCGAATCCGCCACCGAATGGCAAGACCGAAGCAGGCGATTTGTATATCTCCAGCGCCACACCTGACGCCACGACCTGTGGAACTACGCAGACAGGGCCTGGAATTCCCGCAACGCCTACTATTACGTTAGGTGTGCCCGTTACAACGCTACCCGCAAATCAGACCACCACTCCGATAAACATATCGATTGGCAATTTGTCGCCAGCGGGAGTTTCGACGTCATGTGTGGCATCTGCAACGCTCAATACCGGCAGTGGCGCATTTAGCACTACCGTTAGCGGCTGGTCTGGTACTGTGTGTTCAAATGCTGCGGCGTGCGGCAGTTTAACCTCGGCGACTGCGTCTAATTTGTCCACCGGCACCTATGTTTTTGGTCTTACATGCAGCAGTACGCTAACTTCCGGAAATCTGACGAGTACGGCTACGTCCTCATTGGCCGTCAGCCCAGCCGTTACCGCTAACATCATCGTTCCGACAGGCAACTGCCCTAGTCCTGTGGTGTACTCGGGATCGTTTACGCAGCAACCGGTCATAACCAATGATAGTACGGGTGTCACCGGCAGCACTTTCGGGTCGATTTTTGGTGGGCCTTCTCAGGTGGGCTGGCCGGGCGTCACGAGCGCAGGGCCTCAGTTCATAGTTATAAATACAAATGGTTTTTTAGCCTTCTCATTCACAGCATTGGCAGGTACACACTCCGGTACTTATTTAAGTCAGGCAAGTGCTAATCAAGCCAATGCATCAATTACCATCAGCACATGCAAAGGCGATTTCAGAACCGCCGTTGTAGCAGGGGCCCTTGGTGCTAATTGCTTCAAATCCAGCACGGATCGCACCCCTGCCGTATCTTGGGACACGGATCCTAACGGCACCACCCCGGGGACATGTCATCTGACTCCTGGTACTCAGTATTGGCTTAATATTGCGAATGTTGCATTGACAAATCCGCCAACCCATCCCGTGCAACTCTGCAGCAATGCTATAGATGGTGCTGGTTGTGATTCTGCAATTAAGAATACTGTCAATACTCCCTGAAGAGCTAAGGTATATCTATTCGGCTTTGTGGACTAATGTCATAAGACTAGTCCACAAGGCTATTTTGAAATTTTAAATTAAAAAATGGCGTAAATGAGTATCGGAACCAAGCTCGGCTTTATCATCTCCTTGGCTGCAACCTTTATCGCTACGGCATCCGCAGTCGATTTACCGAGTTCCGACGCGGTGATCGCGTCTCGCGGCACGGCGAAAGTGACTTTCGCCGATATTGATGCGTATGTGCAGCGTATACCGCAGAAAGATCGCGCGGGATTTATGGACAGCCCCAAGCGTATCGAGAATTTGATCGACGGCCTGTTGCTGCAAAAGCAATTGGCGCAGACTGCGCGGGATAACAAACTCGATCAGACTCCCGCGGTGCAGCAGCAATTGAAGCTGGCGCAGGACGAGTTATTGTCAAAGCAGGCTTTGACCAGTTTCGAGGCCAACCTGAAATTGCCCGACCTGTTGTCCTTGGCAAAGGAAACCTATGCCACACATAAATCCGACTATGTAACTCATGGTCAGATTGACGTGAAGCATATTTTGATCGATGTAAAATCGCGTAGCGACGACGAGGCAAAGAAGCTCGCGCAGGATGTCGAGCATCAGGCGAAGGCCGATCCGGCAGCATTCGATACGCTGGTTCAGAAATATTCGGATGATCCCAGCAAAAGTAAAAATGCCGGTTTGATGACCGATGCCGGCGACACCCGATACGATCCCGCGTTTATCGCAGGCGCTCAGAGTCTGAAGAAAGAGGGTGAAATATCCCCGCTGGTGCATAGCAAATTCGGCTATCACATTCTGAAGCTGGTGAAGCGCGAAGCCGATCATCAAAAGAGTTTCGACGAATCACGCGAGGCTTTGATTGCGCAACTGACCGCTCAGTACAAGGAGCAGCAGTTACGTACCTATAGCGCAAATTTTTCAAGCATGCCGCTAGACGCCGATCCTGCACTGGTGGAGTCGTTGCGTGACCGCTACATGCCCACGTCGGCAGCAACCCCGTTGGCGCCAACTGCCGTGCCCGTTGCAGCTGGCAAGAACTAGCTTAACTCGACGCCGCACCATATTGCGCTTCACTAGCGCAATATGGTGTGCGACTTCGGAAGAGTATAAAGCTGTTCCTTCCATCCCCCCAGGTGGCTCCAGTACTACAGCAATAGTTTCCGTGTAACGTGCTGTCCGTTACGATGCAGACATTCTGCCGCGTGGAAAGTCTGTAATGCATCTAGCCGTTGTCGTTCCCGCATTCAATGAAAGTGAGGCACTGCGCGAGTTCCATCTGCGCCTGGCTGCCGTGTTCGACAAACTCGATGGCATGCGCTGCGAGGTGTTGTACGTCGACGACGGCAGTCGCGACGACACGTACTCGGTCATGTGCTCATTGCGCGACGCTGATGCACGCGTATCCACGCTCAAGCTGAGTCGCAATTTCGGCAAGGAGCTTGCGCTCACCGCAGGCCTCGATCATGTCGACGCCGATGCGGTGGTGGTGATCGACGCGGACCTGCAAGACCCCCCGGAATTGATACCCACGTTCATTGCGCATTGGCGCGAGGGTTATGACGTGGTGTACGGCACGCGTGCCTCGCGCGCTGGTGAATCGCGACTGAAAAAACTTACTGCTTCGGCGTTTTATCGCGTGATGGAGCGCCTGAGCAATACGCCGGTGCCGCGCGATACCGGCGATTTCCGCCTGCTCAGTCGGCGCGCACTCGACGGCATGAAACAACTGCGTGAACGCCAGCGTTTCATGAAAGGCCTGTTTACCTGGGTCGGATTCAAGCAACTGTCCGTGCCGTACGATCGTGACCCACGTTTTGCCGGCACCACAAAATTCAATTACTGGCGCTTGTGGAATTTTGCACTCGACGGCATCACGTCGTTTTCGGGCGCACCGTTGAAGGCGGCGACTTATGTCGGATCCTTCACTGCGATGATCGCTTTTATCTACGGCGTTTGGGTGCTGATCAAGGCATTGGTATGGGGTGATACCGTCAAGGGTTATCCATCGTTGATGCTGGTTGTACTGTTCCTTGGCGGCGTGCAACTCGTGGCGCTCGGCGTGATTGGCGAATATCTTGGCCGCCTGTATGTGGAAGCAAAGCAACGGCCGCTGTACCTCACCGATGAATTTGTAGCGGCCGCAGAAAACCCGGCAGACCGATAGTCTATTGCCGTTGGCTGTTACTGGCCAAACCGCAGTAGACTGTATCAAACCGCTGTCGCTGCGACAGCCTCGTCATGATGGAGGTTCGTGTCATGCATCAGGCCAAAACATCTGCTCGAAAACAAAGGTAGCGCCATCCATGCGATTGCGCCGGATGCGTCCGTACTCGACGCGATCAAACTCATGGCCGAAAAACACGTCGGCGCCTTGCTGGTAATGCGCGGCGCGACGCTGGTCGGCATCGTTTCCGAGCGAGATTACGCGCGCAAAGTGGTGCTGATGGGACGCTCATCTCGCGACACTGCCGTGCTCGATATCATGTCCGCCCCGGTCATCACGGTGAATCCGCAGGCCACAGTACCCGAGTGCATGCAGACGGTCACCGAGCATCGTGTGCGCCATCTGCCGGTGGTCGATGGCGAACGCGTGATCGGCGTTCTTTCGATTGGCGACCTGGTGAAATCCGTGATCGACGAGCAACAGCAGCATATCGATCAACTGCAACGTTACATAGCCGGTGAGGCGTGGTGGTGGCGGGCGAGGCCGCAATGTCTCGACAGTGCGAATAGTCCATAGGCATTGCTCTGCCCAAGGCGAGAAGCGATTCCATGCGGATGCAGATTCTAGCTGCCAAAACCGCGCGAGGCGGGCGCGTGAGCATCCGCGAGAACGATCCCCGCCACGCGACGCTACAGCGTGTCCTGCGCGATTACGGCGCCAAGTTGCGTGCCCTGATCGGAGACCCACGGATTGGCACGATATGCATCGATCCAGACGATATCGAGCAAGAAGTACGCATTCGTCTGTGGAAAGCTCTCGAACGTGACCAGAATTCGGTCTTTCATGCGTTATATATACAGAGAACAGTAGCGAGCACCGTAATTGACGCGTTGCGCCGGCTGCAGGCGAGGCCGGTTGAGGCAATGCCGGAAGACGAGGAATCGTCTGCGTTGCAGGATACCTCGGCTCGGCCCGACGACATGGTGGGCGGGTCGCAGTATATGGCGCTAATAGCAAGCTGCTTGGCGGAATTGCCGGGTCAGCGCGGCCAAGTGGTGGCGTTGCACCTGCAAGGTTTCCGGGCAGAAGAGATATCCGGGCTGGTGAATGTTTCAGTGGATGCAGTAAGAAAATTATTATCGCGAGGGTTGGAGCAGCTCAAGTTGCGCCTGACCGAATTGGGATGTGGAGATTTCGATGAATAAGCACAGTCAGAACAAGCCGAGTCTCGGTCGGATCTATCGTCAGTCTGCTGCCGATGCTTTGCATCGTTCGGTTGCATCGAGCGATGCCGATCTGCTGGCGCAGGCCGCAGGTGGTGTCTTGAGCCACGAAAATCGCGAAAAGGCGATCACGGCCATCGCCGGTTCGGCAATTGAAGCCGATCTGTATCGATTGTTGCAGGCGTTACAGCCGATATCCGCGGAACTTGCACAAGATCTGGCAACGCAGTCGCAAGTGCCCAACACCGTAGTGCCATTCAAGCGCGCCTTGCCTGCGCAGCACGCCCCTGCACCTCGCTCGCGCCCGACACTGACGCGTTGGGCTTCGTTCGCTGTTGCGGCGGCCGTAGTAGCGGCAGTGCTTGTCACCGTGCCGCGCAGTTTCAAACAAAGTTCACAAACATCTGTTATCGCGCAGCAGCAACTCACTGTGCCGCCAGCCGGGGACGAAATTTTCCGCGCCGAAACAGGTTCACGCGTCGCCAGCAATCGCGGCGAATCAAACTCGATGCCACGCCGCAGCGACACGATTTTCAATTCGAATAGCGTGAGCGAAGGCGACAAGATCTTCAGCGCGCGCTTCAACGGCAGCTGAGTTTTCCGGCAAGGATGGCGCTCGGCATGATCACACTGCCGAGCGTTTCAAATAATCCTCAAGCTTAACTGCGGAAATCGCACCACAACCCGCAACTCAACTGATCAAAGCCGCACTCGCATGTTCGCGAGTCGCCGCAAAACGTATCGCTGGCGCACGTTCGATCGCCAGTTGCAGGTTGACTCGCGTCGGCGCCAGATAGACCAGCTCACCCGCCGCATCCAGCGACAGAAACGACGCATTCTTCTCGCGGAACTCGGCGAGTTTTTTCTCGTCTTCGCCATGTACCCAGCGAGCCGTGACCACACCGATCGTCTCGAACAGACAATCCACGCCGTATTCGTCCTTGAGCCGATACGCAACCACGTCGAACTGCAACACGCCCACCGCACCGAGAATCAGATCGTTCGACATCAGTGGCCGGAAAAACTGCGTCGCGCCTTCTTCCGACAATTGCGCCAGACCTTTCTGCAATTGCTTGATCTTGAGCGGGTCACGCAAGCGCGCGCGGCGAAATAACTCCGGCGCGAAATTCGGGATGCCGGTAAAGCTCAGATTCTCGCCTTCGGTAAACGTATCGCCGATCGAAATCGTGCCGTGGTTATGGATGCCGATGACATCGCCGGGCCATGCCGTTTCCACCAGTTCGCGATCCGACGCCATGAACGTCAGCGCATTCGCCAGTTTCATTTCCTTGCGCGTGCGCACATGAAACGCCTTCATGCCCGCCGTAAATTTACCCGAGCAGATGCGCATGAACGCGACGCGATCACGATGCATCGGATCCATGTTCGCCTGGATCTTGAACACAAAGCCGGTGAGTTTGGTTTCATCGGGAGAAATTACACGCGACGTCGTCGCGCGCGCCAGCGGCCCCGGTGCATTTTCGACAAACGCATCGAGCAGTGGCTGTACGCCGAAATTATTCACCGCCGAGCCGAAGAACACCGGCGTCTGTTTGCCGGCCAGATAGGCATCGCGATCGAATGGATTCGATGCGCCCAGCACCAGCTCCAGTTCTTCGCGCAATTCGTCATACATGTCGCCAAGGCGCCGACGCAATTCCGGATGATCCAGGCCGGTAAAAATCGTCGAATCCTGGCGCGTGAAATTGCGTCCGGGTTCGTACAAATGCACTTCATTCGTGAGCAAGTGATACACGCCTTTGAGGCGCGAACCCATGCCAATCGGCCACGTCACGGGCGCGCATTGAATGCCGAGCACCGACTCCACCTCATCCAGCAATTCGATCGGCGAACGCCCTTCGCGATCCAGCTTGTTGATGAAGGTAATGATCGGCGTATCACGCAGACGACAGACTTCCATGAGTTTGATTGTGCGTTCTTCCACGCCCTTGGCGCAGTCGATCACCATCAGCGCGGAATCGACCGCGGTCAGCACCCGATAGGTGTCTTCGGAGAAATCCGCGTGGCCCGGTGTGTCGAGCAAATTGATGACGCGATCTTCGTATGGAAATTGCATCACCGATGACGTCACCGAAATGCCGCGCTCTTTTTCCAGCGCCATCCAATCCGACGTTGCATGCCGCGCTGCCTTGCGTGATTTCACGCTGCCCGCCATCTGGATCGCGCCGCCGAACAGCAGCAGCTTTTCGGTCAGCGTAGTCTTGCCCGCATCGGGATGCGAAATGATGGCGAAGGTGCGCCGACGGCGGGTTTCTAAAAGCTGGGTCATGGCGGCGCCGCAAGAATGTGTTGATCGGGCGCGCTAGGCACTAGCGTTAGTCGCCGAAAGGGCTGCGATTATAGTCGATCCGCGTCCCGCGCATGGCAATGGCAACGCCGGTGCGGACACTGCTGCGAAGTACTTTCCGCACACTAAGCGAAATTTTCTCGCATAACTCTCTGGATAATGCGCATGCAAATATTCAGGGAGCGCTGAGCACCGTGCCTTCAACCGGAACAAAATCACCATCCGCTCCGGCGAATTTGAACGGCACCGACACAAGTTGCATATTCCGATTCTGCTGGATGCAAAAATGCAGATGCGGCCCACTCGAATATCCGGTATCACCAGACAACGCCAACGTCTCACCCGCCCGCACATGCGCGCCGACATGTACCCGCGCGGTTTCCATCTGCAGATGCGCATACACCGCCATGCTGCCATCGGCGTGAACGATGCGGATATTGTTGGCGCGATCGCCGTACCGCGCCATGTCCAGGCCGGCGCCGTAAAAATCATTGTCGACCGTCATCACCACGCCATCGCGCGCGGCGATTACCGGCGTGCCTTCCGGCATGCCGATATCCACCGCGTATTGATTCTGCGCATCGTGGTGACTGAACTTGCCGCCGAAACCCTGCGCCACCGTAAACTGATTGTGCGTGGCAAACGGTAGCCGATAACGCGCCGATTCATCCACCGCCGCGTGCACATCGCCCGGCATGTAGGTGGCGCTGAATCGATAATGAAATCCCTGTCGCGGATTAGCCGCATGAATATGCACGCCCGGCGTTTCTCCCTGTGGCTTGATCACCAGACGAGCCGGCAAAGGTGGCTCTGTCGCCACGTTCGCCGACTCGCTAAAGCTGACTTCCACGCTGACCGGCCCGCCGGAAAAATTGATGAAAGTAATGGTGCGATCAGTATCCGGCCCATCCTCGCGCAAGCGCATCAACGGCTGCGGTTCGGCGCGTGCCAGCGTCGTGGTGACTTTGAAATTGGCGTTATCGGTCGGCGCGACATCGGTGATATGCACGATGCCTTTGTCGTCGGTGTATTGATACAGATGTTTGGCTTCGGTGATGCGTCCGTAACAGAGCAATGTCCAAAAAAATATCACGCCATACAGATTGCCGTAATGTCGGAAAACTCTCGTGCGCATCGTCAATCGCCGATCAGCATTCGATGACGTTGACCGCCAGCCCGCCGCGCGAGGTTTCCTTGTATTTGTCCTGCATGTCGCGGCCGGTATCGCGCATGGTCTTGATGACTTTGTCGAGCGACACGCGATGTTGGCCGTCGCCGCGAAACGCCATGCGCTGCGCGTTGATCGCCTTGACCGAGCCCATCGCGTTGCGTTCGATACACGGGATTTGTACCAAGCCGCCGATCGGATCGCAGGTGAGTCCGAGGTTGTGTTCCATGCCGATCTCGGCTGCGTTTTCGATTTGATAAATCGTGCCGCCGAGTGCCGCGGTGAGCCCGCCCGCAGCCATCGAGCAGGCCACGCCGACCTCGCCTTGGCAGCCGACTTCGGCGCCGGAAATCGATGCGTTCTCCTTGTACAAGATGCCGATCGCCGCGGCGGTCAGCATAAAATCCAGCACGCCTTGTTCGTTCGCGTTCGGGCAAAAGCGATGGTAATAATGCAACACCGCCGGAATGATGCCGGCCGCGCCGTTGGTGGGTGCGGTGACGACTCTTCCGCCCGCCGCATTCTCTTCGTTGACCGCGAGTGCGTAGAGATTCACCCAATCGAGAATGGTCAGCGGATCGCGCAAAGCGGCTTCTGGCTGGCTCATCAATTCGGCGAACATCTGCGGCGCGCGACGTTGCACTTTCAGGCCGCCGGGCAGGATGCCGCTTTCGCGCGTGCCGCGCGCAACGCAATCCTGCATCGCCTTCCAGATCGTCAGCAGGCCGCTGCGAATTTCCGTCTCGCTGCGCCAGACTTTTTCATTCGCCAGCATCAGTTGCGCGATGCTGATGCCGTTGTCATCGCATTGCTGCAGCAACTCGTCGCCACTGTGAAACGGATAGGGTAGGGCGGTGGTGTCGGCGACAATCTTGTCTTCGGCGGCCTCGTCGTGATTGACCACAAAACCGCCGCCGACCGAATAGTAGTCGCGCGTGAACAACTCGTTTTCCTGCGCGTCGAAGGCGTGAAAACGCATGCCGTTGGAATGGTACGGCAGCTTCTGGCGCTTGTTGAAAATCAGGTCGCGCTTTTCATCGAAGGCGATCGACAAGGTTGGATTCAGCTGCAGCCGTTTTTCACCGCGGATTCGCGCGAGTCGAGCGTTGATGCTGTCGACATCGACCTTGTCCGGCTCGTCGCCTTCGAGTCCGAGCATGATCGCCTTGTCAGTGCCATGGCCGCGTCCGGTATGTGCTAGCGAGCCGAACAATTCGCAACGCAAACGCACGGTCTGTTCGAGCTGGCCGCGCTCGATCAGGCGAAACACAAAACGATGCGCGGCACGCATCGGCCCGATGGTGTGTGATGACGACGGCCCGATGCCGATCTTGAACAAGTCGAAAACACTGACAGCCATTGCGAGATTCCTGCGTGAGCGCGAAAACACTTATTCTACGCTGAGTTGTTACTCGCGGATTTACCATGGCATTAGTTTTGTACGGACGCGGCGATTGTGCGTTGTGTTGGCACGCCGAAGAGGCGCTGCGGCATGCCGATGTGGTTGCTGTGCCGATCGATGTCGACAGCGATGCGGCACTCGAAACCCGCTACGGCGAACGCATTCCGGTGCTGCGCAATGAAGATAACGGCACGGAGCTGGATTGGCCGTTTGATGCGTATGCGATCCGCAAATTCTGCGCAACCGCTTGACCAAAAAGGTTTACGGACTTGTGCGCAGCTTTTGCAGAATCGCGCCGCGCGCTTCGCGCAAGATCGAATCGCGATCGAGGCTCGCGACAATATCCGCTACCACACGTTTGGCGCCGAGCTCGCCCCACGATTTGCCCTGAATCAAATAACGTTCCGCAGCACGCCCGACCAGCTCAGTGGCGTACCACGCGAGTGCACCTTGCGCGCCGGCGGTGACCACGGTGGAAAATCCTGCGCTCAAACCTTTCAATGCCGATGCGACCAGATGCATGCCCCAGATCGCACTCATGAGCGCAATCAACTGTGCGGTAATCGTCGCGAGCAAGGTGCCGGCCTCGGCGCGCGTCAGTGGCAAACCGTAGACCTTGGCCAGATGCACCACCATCGCGCCGTCGAGTGACGCGGCAGCGAGCAGATCGGCGACCGGAATTGGATTCAGCGCAACGGCCACGCCTTTCGCGATGCAATAATTCCGGATCACACGCTCGGCAAGTTGATGACGCGCGGCGGCGATGCGCGCGCTGACGTTGTCGCTCAGCCGACCGGCGAACAGACTCGCATTCAGCGCAGAAAGGGTCTTGCCTTCGCGCTCGCAAATCGTGAAAACGCGCGTAGTGAGATCAACCACATCGGGTGCTTGTTCGCTGCGCGATTCGTGCTCGATTCCATTCTCATCGATCTGCACGACCACTCGTTCGGCGGGGCGCGCCGCTGCGGCCACAACGTCTTCGGCGCGCACCAATCCGCTTGCGTGTTCGCGCAGGCGTGTCAGCAATCGCTCGCGTTCGGCTGGACTGTAGCGATCCGCCTTGTTCAATGCGAGCATCAGCGGACGCTGTGTTTGCGCGAGCGTGCGCAAGGCGGCGAGTTCGGTCGAAGTCATGTCGCCATCGACGACAAAAATCACGAGGTCGCTGATGCCGGCGACATCGAACGCAAGCCGTTCGCGCTCTTCGCCCGACAATTCGTTGATGCCGGGAGTGTCGATCAGTTGCAGGCCGCTGCTGGCGACTTCGTGCCAACGCTGGGTCTGGCGCATCGTGGTGGTGCCGTGCAAAACGCCGACATCGAATGCGTCGCGGCCAAGCAGCGCATTCGCCAGCGCGGACTTGCCGACGCTGACGCGACCGAACACCGCGATATGCAAATCGCCGCGCGTGAGTTTGCCGAGCAGCGCTTCGATCTGCGCAAAATCATCGGCGAGCTGCGTGCGCACGCTGTCGGGAATACTCGGATCATCGAGCAACGCGCGCAATGCATCGCTCGCCTGGCTCAGATGCGCCTCGCCGCGCGCGGCATCTTCCGGCGCGTTCGCCGTTCCGGCAACGTTCTGCGCGCGTAGCGGCAGCAGTCCGCGCAGACGTTGCCAAAGCGAACGATCTTCGCTCATGCGATCAGCCGGCTTTTGCGGTCAGGCTCAAATGCGCATGCACCAGCACATCGGCGCCGATAATCGAGGTGTCTTTCCAGTCGCCGCTGCCGATGTCGAAATCGAGGCGATTGAGTTTGGTATCGACATCGAGTGTGGCCTTGTCGCCCGTCTCGCTGAACTTCACTTTCAAAGTGACTGGCTTGGATTTGTCGCGCACGGTCAGCGTGCCATCGGCTTCGATGCTGCCATCGGCGGCTTTGCGAAAAGTAGTGGTGACGAAATGCGCCTTCGGGAATTTGGCGAAGTCGAAAAATTCCTTGTCCTTGAGGCTGCCATCGCGTTCTTCGTTGGCGGTATTGATACTGGTCACATCGACGTTCACATCGAATTTTGACTTACTCAAGTCGGCCGCATCGAAGCTGATCGTCGCATCGAATTTCTTGAACTGGCCTTCGAATTTTTCGTTCTGGTACGTGCCGCTGAAACCCAGTTTGCTGGCCGCGGCATCGGTGGACCAGTCGCGTGCGCTGGCGCTGGCGGACAGACTAAAAGCAAGAACGAACAGCAGGGCATTTTTCATGACTTTACCTCGGGTGTTGATGGCGAATTCTGAGCGGAATTGATCGTGGTCGTTGTTGGCGATGCCGGCGATTTTTCGGCGCGTATGCCCCACGGCAACATGCGCCGCAAGGTCGAGTCACGATCGATGAAATGATGTTTGAGCGCGCCGCCCGCATGCAGAATGAATGCGACCAGCAACACCCAGAACAGGATCAGATGGGTGATGCCGGCAATCGCCTTGAGCGTGGGATTTTCGCCATCGGTCAGGCTCGGCACATGAAACAGGCCGAACCATTGCAGCGGGAAATTACCAGCGGAATTGAACAGCCAGCCCGAAAGCGGCATTAGCAGCATCACGCCGTACAGCGCGATATGCACCGCGCGCGCCGCGACATGTTGCCATTGCGGCATCGGCAATTCCGGCGGGCGACGATCAAACTGGCGCCACAAAATGCGCAGCAATACCAGCGCCAGAATCGTCAGGCCAATCGATTTATGCAGCGCGTAAATCTTGATCTTGCCCGGCGCATTCGGCAGCCAGGTCATGTACCAGCCGAGAAAACCCATGCCGATAATCAGTAGCGCGAGTATCCAGTGGAACGCCTTGTTGACGCTGCCCCAGGCTTGCTCAGTGTTGCGTATCGGCATCGTGATGCTCCTTGACGGTGGTGGGATTCTGCTCGGGATTTTCGCTGTCCGGAGCTGCCTCCGGCGGCGTCGATTCGCCGGCGTGACGATCGCGGAAACCTTCGGCCTCGATGCGCAACTCGACCTCGTCGCTGACCACTTGCAGATAACGATCAATGCCGAAATCGCTGCGCTTGAATTTCAGCGTCGCGGAAAATCCGGCGATGCGTTTGAATGTATACGGATGCACGCCGGCCTTGTTGAAGGTGAACGGCAGATCCATTTTCAGCGTCTTGCCGTGCAGGATCAACTGGCCGTGTGCAACACCGGTTTGCGCGCCGGTTTTGTCGCTGGTTTTTTCCACGCGTTGACTCATGAATCGCGCGGTCGGATAACGTTGTGCATCGAGAAACTCGCCGGATTTCACACGCGATTCCCATTCCGCATCGCCGAGATCCAGCGAATTGATATCGATCACAGCATCGACTCTAGCGGTGCTCCAGTCTTTGCTGTCGAAGCTGAAATTTCCGGCCGAAACGTGCAATCGACCGCAAGGTTTCGAGAAACCCAGATGAACCGTGCAAAAAAAAATCTGCGTATGCACGGGATCGAAACTGTAGGTGTCCGCATCGGCCCACGCGTTTGCGCCGCCGAGCATGAGCAGAAACACGAGACCCGCAGATAGCAGCTTTTTCATGATGCGCAGCTTGGCAGATTGGACAACCGCAATACCAGAGAGATCGCATGGAAACTCTGTTGCGCCGATGGAACCAATGCGTTTAACCGGATCGGCGGCGAGTTTATTCCCGTGCATGTTACGCAGTTGCATGGGCTGCTGCGGTAGTCGCGATCATTCGATCCTATTCGTGCGCCGCGAGTTTCTCACGCAATGGCAGTAGTGTCTTGAGCTGGATTTCGCCGCCTTTGCCCATGCCGACAAACACCGCGGTTGCGGCGTCCAGATCGGCGCGTGCTTCGGCGATTTTGCCGAGCGCCAGCATCGTCTTGGCGCGACTGCGATAGGCGATGCCGGTGAATGCGGATTTTGCGCCGTAAAGCGCAAGGCCGTTTTTCAACGCGGCTTCGGCCAGCGGCAGCGCTTCGGTGGCGCGGCCGGTCGTGGCGTAGGCGTCGGCCAGATTGGCGCGCGACATCATTGTTTCGCGACCGGATTCGCCGGCCTGCGCGAGCGAAATGCGCAACGCGTCTTCGAGCAGATGTGTGGCTTCCTCCATGCGATTCTGGCGCGCCAGCGCAAGCGCCAGATTGTTCTGCGCGCCGGCCAGTTCGGGCGACTCGCCGTACAGTTCCTGGCGCATATTCACAACGAGACGATAATCGGCTTCGGCCCAGTCGTAACGGCCGAGATAAGTTTCTGCAATCGCGCGATTATTGATCAGCGCCAAACCCGTGGCCGTGTTTGCCTGGCCGAGATCGACACAAACTTGATAACCTTCCTTCGCCGCGTTGATCGCGTCTTCGTAACGGCCGACAAGAGTCAGTGACAGTACTAGAGAATTGAATGCGGCGGCCACTTCTCGATCCGAACTGCCGATCAATGCACGCCGTTCGGCAATCGCGTGTTGGAGCGTGATCACCGACTGCTCGCCCTTGCCCTCAGTGCGTTCCAGTTGAGCCTGCGGCGCGCGGCTTTCGTTGAGAATCACCTGAAACCGCTGCGGCTGCGTGCTCCAGAATGCTTGCGCCAAATCGAGTAATTCGCGCGCATGCGCACTCTTGCCACGCATATATTCAGCTTGCGAAAAATCATAACGGGCACTCGCGAGCACGGACGGATTTTTCTCGATATCCGGCCACGCCATAAGACCTTCGAGCAGCGGCATTGCGCCCTCGACATCACCGATCTGCATGTACAGCTCGGCGAGACTTAGCGCGATTTCCTGCCCGTCCTTCGGTCGATCCTTGTACTTCGTGAATATTTCCAGCGCGCCTTGCTTGAGGATATCGCGTGCCGTCGTCGTTGTACTGTCACGCCGTTTAGCGGCGTCGCCAAACATCAACATCACATACTCGCGCACCGCGGTGGCTCGTGCTGTTTCGTCGATCGCGGCATCGCGCTGGATGCCTTCCTGATGCGCTTTGTACAACGCGAATCCGGTCGCACTGATCAGCGCGAGGCTCAGCGCCGCGGCGATGCCGACCGCGACGCGATTGCGCGTGATGAACTTGCCGAGCCGATAACCGAAACGCTGGCCGGTGACGCGTACCGGTTCGCCGCCAAGCCAGCGTGACAGATCCTCGGCAAATGCATCAACCGTGGCGTAACGACGCGACGGTTCTTTCGCCAGGGCCTTCTCGATGATGCGCGACAGGTCGCCGCGCACCGTATTGCGATACGCGCGCAAGCCGGTACGCCGTGCGAGCAGGCGCGTAGTGACAATATCGGTCGTACGCGATGATTGCGCGGCGGCGCGCGCATCCGCATCGGTCTGCGCCAGCGTCGCGGGCCACACCGCGGTCGCGATCGTTGCATCCGAAATGATGGGCGTATCGGCATCGCTGCGCGCCGCGCGCTGGATGGCCGCCGACAGCGATTGCGGCGGTACTTCGCGCACGCAGCGTTCCGCGGCGACGAGATCGCCGCGATCGAATTCATACGGCAGCACGCCAGCGATCAGCTGATAAAGAATCACGCCGAGCGCATACACATCGGAGGCGACCACGGCCGTCGCGCCGATGAACTGTTCGGGCGCGGCGTATTCCGGCGTCATCACCTGGCGGCTCGCTACGGTCAGCGGTGCGGCGAAATTTTCCTCGTCGCCTTCGAGCAGCCCGGCAATGCCGAAATCGAGCAAACGCACCGCGCCGGTTTCATCGACAAGCACGTTGCCGGGTTTCAGATCGCGATGCACGATCAATTGCGTGTGCGCGTATTGCACCGCGGCGCAGACATCGAGGAATAATTTCACGCGTGCGCGCAGGTCGAGTCGCTGGACATCGCACCAGCGCGTGATGGATTCGCCGCGCACGAATTCCAGCGCGAACCACGGTCGCCCATCCGGCGCCACGCCACCGTCGATGAAGCGTGCAAGATGTGGGTGTGCGAGTCGCGCAAGGATGCGCCGCTCGCGCAAAAAACGCGCGTGCACGTCACCGAAATCGAAACCGCGGCGTATCAGTTTGATCGCCACGGTTTGCGCAAAATCCTCGCCTTCGCGCAAGCCGCGATAGACCACGCCCATGCCGCCTCGGCCAACCTGCTCGACGATGCGATACGCGCCGAGCGTAGTGCCGATCAAGGCATCGACGGGTTCGCGGTCTTGCACGGCGTCATCGGTCGAATCTTCGTCGGCTGAAATACGCGCGAGCAGGCTTTGCACCTGCCGTAGCAACGCGGCATCGTGGCCGCAGCGCAGCGAGACAAATTCGTCGCGCGCGGCGGCGTCGGTATCGAGAGCATCGCGCGCGATGCGCAAAGCCAATTTTTCGGTATCGTTCATGCCAAATTTTTCCGCGCAGTGGAGCGTGCTGTCAAACGATGGTGTTATCGGTTCACGCTTCGAGGCGCTGTTTCAGCCAACTGCGTGCGGCGACCCAGTCGCGATTCGCGGTGCGTGCGGTGATGCCGAGCGTACCGGCGATTTCCTCGACGCTGAGACCGACAAAAAATCGCAACTCGACCACTTGCGACATGCGCTGATCGACGGACTCCAGCTCGTTCAATGCGTCATCGAGTGCGGCCAGATCGGTCCCGTCCGGAATCGGCAGTTCCAGCGCTTCGGCGAAGTCGTCGCGCAACCACGTGCCGCCGCGTTTCTCTGCGCCGGCAGCGCGCGCGCGATCGACCAGAATCTGGCGCATGATGCGCGCCGAGGCGTTCAGCAGATGCGCGCCGTCGCTAAAATCCGCGGGCGCTCGACCGAGCAGGCGCAGCAGCACTTCATGTACGAGCGCGGTGGTTTGCAACGTGGCGTGGCCGGAGCTGCCGCGCAATACCGATGCGGCAATGCGCCGCAGATCAGCGTAGACCAGCGGCAGCAAACGTTCGAGCGCGTCGCTGTCGCCATCGCGCCAGCGCTGAAGCAGGCGCGCGATACTTTCGGTTTGATTTTGCATGCGAGCGCGACGATAACCGCTTCGTCGGCGCGGCGCAAAAAAATCCTCAGCGTGCATGCGTCGCGGCACATGATAAAATCTGGCGTGCGCGAGCACGGCCACGCTCACAATCGCACGAGTTCCACACGCCGATTCTGCGCACGTCCCGCATCGTTGTCGTTGCTTGCGAGCGGCTCGCTGGCGCCAGCGCCGCGTGGTTGCAGCCGTGCCGGATCGATACCGTAATCGTGCGCGAGTGTCGCGACGACGTTCGCTGCGCGACGGCGCGAAAGATCAAGGTTGTAGGCGGTCTTGCCTTGTCCATCGGTGTGGCCGACTACGTTTACGCGTAACGTCAGGTCGGCCTGCAATAGCTTGGCGATTTCATCCAGCGTCGGTTTCGAGTCCGGCAGAATCGCATCGCGATCAAAATCGAAGTGGATCCCGTAAAGACTGATACGCCCGGCATTGCTGATGGTCTGCCGCATTTCATCGGCGCCAACGAAGGCGATTTTTCCTGACTCCATCGCCTTGCTCTCGACCACGCGCACGATCGCCAGACTTTCGCGACTGCCTTCCGCCAGTGCGATGCTCGCGTAAACCGTGCTGCCGTTGCGATCGAGTTTGGCGAGCAGATAACGCGCGCTGGTTTGGAAATAATTGCGCATGTAATCGCCATTGTAGCGCGGCAATTCCGGCGCGGCATCAAGCGCGTTGGCAAAGTCGTATGGGCCAGTTGTGACGGCGTGGCCCGGGCGTTTCATGTAGCACGAAGTATCGGACGTCGCGCAAGTGAACACGATTTCGAAGCCTTTGGATTTCAAGCTGTCCTGGTAATTTCGCAGTACTTCAAACGAAGAATGACTTGCCGGCAGCTGGTAGTAATACAGCTGAATTTTGCCTTCGAGATGCAGCCATCCCGGCGCGGATGGGTTGCGCAGGCTGTTGGCGATAGGTCCGTTCATCACGTCGATTTCGTCGTAGTTCCGCACGTAATATCCGACCAGTTTTGAGCCCTCGTAACGACCCACCAGCGGATGATCGGCACCAGCACCGGCGGCGAAAACACTGAGCTGGAAAAGACTTGCCAAGAGCAGAATCATCGTTCGGAAAATACGCTTGTCATATCGATGTTTCATGGCATACCTCAGGGCACGGGAATGGAATTTCGTGAAGCAGGCAGCGGCGCTGGCTCGACGGATCTTCTTACCTCACGGTGTCACCGGATCGTCGCCATGGCCTAGTGTGCTTCTGAAAATCCGGTCACTGAAACGTAGCGTGGCGTACTGCATTTTTCCGGATACGCTGCTGCCGGAAGAGGTGAAATAACGCACATCGCCGGTCGCGGTGAACGCGCCGTGGCCGGCTGCGACGATGCCCCACAGACCAGAATGCCGCGAGCGTGATCCACCAGCCGTCTCCGCATACGGGTAGATGTCGAAGCTTATTAAGGAGCCCGACTGCATGTCCATGAATGCGACGACGCCATCGACGCTATCGGGGCTGATGAAAAACGGAGCGGTGTTGCGCTGCCCGGCGAAAGCGATCAGACCTTCGGCAAGCGTGATGCTGTGGGTGTAGTTATCAGTACGCGGCACCATGCAGCCCGATGACGAATACTCCGAACCGAAGTATCGCTTGGCGAGTCCACCCGAACCGAACGTCGAATCCGGGGTGCCATCGCCGTTGAACTTGACCACGCCCATGCCGTCGCCACAATTGACTGCGACATCGCCGCCGACAAAAATGCGTTCATTCGTCGTCGTGCCGTTGCTGCCGAGCACAGCGATGGATCGCCCGTGATCGCCCAAGTTGCCGGGCGCGATATTGAATGGCATCACGTTGACGCCTGCGGTATTGAAAGAAGTATCGGGCGCGCCGTTGCTGCTGACCCGCATCACCATGAAATCCCAATCGGCGTTGTCGCCGAGGGTGGCTTGGCGCGATCCGCCCAGATAAATGCGCGGTGGGCCGGTCACTGTCAGTCGACCGCCGAGCGCCAGCCCGTTGATTTCGCAGCCGCGATTGGTCGGACAATAATTGCCGGGATTCGGATAGACGATGCCGGTGACCGAGGTCAGCGAACCATCCGTCGCGTCCAACGAGAAACGCTGGAACACCGGCCGCGATACATTGCTCTCGATCGCGCTGCCGGCAAACACGAGTGAAACTCCGCCGTCGCTCAACAGCAGACTGTTCTGGTAAACAGCGATGCCGCCGCCGAAAAAATTGCGTGGATCGCCCTCGTCCGCGAGGGTGGAACCCATCTCGACACTGCTGAGAAATTTGCCATCGGTATTGAACACCATCACATCCGATGCGTAGCGAGTGAACGCCGGCACGGGCATCGGCGGGTTGCCGCTGAAATGCAATCCATAACCCTGCACATCGACCAGTACGAACAGCAGATTGCCCGATACGACGATGTCCTTGACGTCATCGATCGGCCGCGGCACCAACGTGTTGGCGTCATACACCACGTATTGATTGCCGTCGAACCCAGTTGCGCCGGGATTGGCCCATGTCACACGTTGCCCCGCGGCGTTGTAACGCACGAGCCCGAGGCCGCCGGCGTTGCCGCCGCGCATGTTCGGGACGAGTCCCGCGACAACGACATCGCCGTTGTCCAGATGCACCAGTTTCTTGCCGCGATAGGTGTCGGTTGCGCTGCCAGAAAACGCGTCGACAAAATAATTGCCGCCATTAAAATCGACGTCGGCGCGATAAATTTGCGCGTGTATGCTGGCCGTGGTGATGAGCAGTGCACACAGCACGAACAAAAATCGCGAGCAGCGTAATCCCACACTCTGCGCGCGCTGTCCCGATGTCGCTGGGCTTGCGGTATCGGCGCTTTTTCGTGGGCTGAAGGAGCGGATGGAATGTCGCGTCATGGCGGTTCTCCCTGAACAATGCCGGCGAAATGACCGGCTTGTATCGGGATACGGAATTTCCGCCGCAAATCGGACATCACTGCAAAACGCGCAGCGATCGGACTATTTCAGGTCGTATTCCTGATGTGCGCGTAATGCCAGCGCGGCAATTTCGCGCATGCGTTCGCCACTGGTCTGCGCCAATAATTTTTTCAGCGTCGCCGATGCATGGACCTGATCAAACTGCTGCTGCTCGGCCAGCGTGGTCGCGACGGCACGGCCGAGACTGTCGAAAATCAGACCGTAGGCAATCGCATGCACAACACCGCCGCCGAGCGTACCGAGGCCGGGAAACGCTTTCATCGCGTTGCCGGCAATCGCCAGCACGATCGCGGTGCTCGCGCGCAGACTCAAGCTGGCCTGTTTGAGAAATGCATCGATATCGATTTCGCGAATCGCCACATCGTAGGTGCGTGCGAGTTCGCGAATCAGCGCGGTCGCGAGGGTGCCCTGGATCACGAGATCACTACCCGGCGCGACCGCGGCCATCGCGCCGACAATCGCGCGGCGCGTGTAACTCGTGATCAGCGTTTGCGCCTGTGTTGCGCGTGTGCTGGTTTCGAGTTCGCCGGCGCGTTGCGACAGCGCGCCGAGCACCGCGGTTTCGCGCGCCGGTTCTAGCGCTTCGGCGCCGCGTGCGCTGAGGCGTGTGATCGCGGCGAGCAGCGCATCAATTTGCACGGGCCGCGCGCGTGAGTGCGATTCCTTGCTGCCGTCGGCATGGACTTTTTCGACCTGCTCGCTACCACCGGCGCTGACCAGAACCTGCGCGTCGACCACGTCGCAATAGCGTGTGCGCAACGCGGAATCCAGCGCGCTCGCATCGTGTTCGCCGAGTTGATCGATTTTGTTCAATGCCAGAATCAATGGCTTGCCGAAGCCGTCCAGCCAGCGCAGTTCGGCATCCTGCTCGCGCGTCAGATCGCCCGCGCAAATGTACAACACCAGATGCGCGCGCAAGGCCTCATCACGCGCGAGTGCTTCGCGTGCTGCGGCGTCCGCTTCGCGTGTGCCGGGCACATCCGACAACACCACCTCGCGACCATTTTTCAGCGTGCTGCGATAATGTTCGACCGCACGCGTGGTGCCGCCGAGCACATCGACTTGCGCTTGTGCGCCGGGTGCAAGCGCACGAATCACGCTGCTTTTTCCGGCGCTGATTTCGCCGAATACCGCGACATACACATCGCCTTCGTGACGGCGTTTGTCGAGCTCGCGCAACTCGGCTTCGAGCTGGCTGGTATCAGCGCGCTGTTGTTCGAGGCGCGCGATGCGCTCGTCGATTTCGGGCCGGGTCGGCGCGACCACCGGCTTCTGTTTGCGCGCGCGCGGATGCAGCACGCGCCAGCCGAGCCAGATGCCGCCGCCGGCGACAGCCGCGACCAGCAATCCCAGGCTCACACTCAGCCAGGTTGGCAGGTCGCTGAGTTCGTGCCACAACGCCACCGCGCTGCGCAGCGCGCCGAGCAGCATCCACAACAATGCGGCCAGCAGCAGGGCGACAATAGCGAGAGTGAGCAGGCGCACGCGGCGGTTGGTTGAAGGCATGGCGGCATTCTACGCAAATCCGCACAACGCGCAGTAGCCGCGCGCCGACTTCACGCCATCGCCGGCATGGCGTAACGTGTGCACGAAGCTTCCGGGGAGAATCGGGTGACTACGGATAAATACGCTCGATACGGCACGATCGATTCGATCAAACTCAATCGACGCGCGCGCATTTTTTTTGCAGCGCTGCTAGGCGTGATCGGCATCGGCAATGCGTTCGCCGCCGACAGCTTGTTCAGCACGCCGCTGTTCCGCAAGTTCGGTGTCGAAGACGGCTTGCCGGCGACACGCACCAGCAAACTTGCAGAGGATCGCGACGGTTTTCTCTGGGTCGGTACGCATGATGGATTAGCGCGTTACGACGGCAGCGGATTTCGCGTCTGGCGACACGATCCGGCGAAGCCGCAATCACTATCCGGCAATAGCGTCTCGGCGTTGTATGTGGATCGTACGAATCGGGTCTGGCTCAGCGCCGATGATGTCGGTTTGAATCTGCTGGATCTTCCGCGCGACGGCTTCCGCCATTTTCACCACGATGCGGTCGATGCCAACAGCTTGGCAGATAACGATGTCTGGGCAATCGCACAAGACAGCGGCGACGACACGATGTGGTTCGGCACGGCGAGCACCGGCCTCGATCATCAACTTGCGGATGGCCGGTTCGCCCATCTGCATCATAACGATGCCGATGCCAGAAGTTTGTCATCCGATACCGTGCTGAGTTTGTATTTCGATGCGCGCGGACGTTTGTGGATCGGCACCGACAAAGGGGTTGATTTGCGCGAGCGCGACGGCACGATTCGGCATGTCGATTTTGCGCCGACAGCGGCGTTGCAAGCGCGCAGCATCAGCGCGGAAAAAGACGATAGTGTGCTGCTCGGCAGCGATCAGGGCGTATGGCGCATCGACGCCGATCTGCATGCACGGCAGGCGTTGGGCGCGACCTTGCCGAGCCTGTCTATATTTGCCACGCAGCGCGATGCGCAAGGCGATCTGTGGATCGGCACCAAACTTGGCCTGAGTCGGCTGCAGGCCGATGGCACGCTCGCCACGTACGCGCCGAATCCCGCGCTGGCCGGCAGTCTGCCCGGCAATCGTGTGTTCGACATGCTGCGCGATCACGAAAACGGATTGTGGTTTGCGCTGACCGATGGCGGCCTCGCGCACCTGCCGCCGCAGTGGCGCAACTTCACCATGTTTCGTGCCGATCCGAGCAGTGCGCACAGCCTCAGCGGCAATAACTTTGTCGGGCTCGGCACCGATGCGCAGCACGGCGTGTGGACGGTCAGCGTGAACGGCGGCGTTGATCGCCTCGATGCGCAGGATGGCAAGGTCGAGCATGTGTCGGAGCGTTTGCCAGTCAAGGATTTGCGGCCGCTGTCGGTACTGGCGGATCAGCAACACCAGCTTTGGATCGGGCATCGCGCCGGCCTCGGTATTTTTGATCTCGACAAAAATACGCTGCAGGTTTTGCCGCTGGATGCCAAGCGCGACGATGCGCTGATGCCCGGCGTTTTCAACATCTTGCTGGCGTGTCCCGAGCAGACGATCTGGGCCAGCGCACGCGGCGGCGCGTTGCATCGCATCGATGCAAAAACGCACGCGATCACGCGTTTTATTGCCGGTGCGAGCGGATTGGCGAGTGTTGATATCACAGCGCTGCGTTGTGATGCGCAGGCAAAACTCTGGCTCGCGCATGCCGAAGGTCTGCAGTTTTTCGATAGCGCCAGCCAGCATTTTGTCACGCCGAAAGGCGCGCCTTCGCAAAGAGTGCACGCACTGAGTTTTGCCGCCGACGGCACGTTGTGGCTGCACACATTTGGCACACTCGAACATTTTCAGATCGATGCGAACGGCTTGAAATCAATCGGACGAATCGACGCCGCAGACGGCTGGCCAGCGGTCGAAGCCGGCGGCATGGTGATCGATGCCGCCGGACAACTTTGGGTGAGCAGTGCGCGCGGATTATTTCGCATCGATCCGCAATCGCGCGCGATTCGCCAGTTCGATATTCGTGATGGCCTGATCAGCACCGAATTCGCCGACGGCGCGTTCGTGCGCACGCCGCAGGGCATTTTGTTCGCTGCGAATCTGGCCGGAATTGTCGCGTTCGATCCGGCGAAATTCGGCACCAATCCGATCGCGCCGCCGCTGGTGTTGGGCGATATCAGCATCAGTCGCGATGCGCAGCGACTGGCGTTGCCGGCGACCGATGCGAAGATCGAGCTGAATTGGAACGATCGCGATCTGCGCGTCGAAGCGCACGCGTTGTCGTTCGCCAATCCGGCGGGCAATCGTTATCAATTCCAGTTGGCCGGATACGATCCCGCGTGGGTCGATAACGGCAGTCGCGGCGTACGCGAATTCGGTCAGCTGCCGGCCGGAAAATACCAGTTGCAGACCCGTGCCGCGAATGCCGATGGCGTATGGAGTGCGAGTTCGATACCGCTGCGGATCGAAGTCAAACGTGCGCCGTGGCTGACGCCTTTTGCTTACGCGTTTTATGCGTTGATCGGCAGTTTGTTTCTGCTCGCGATGTTCCTCAGTTATCGGAAACGCGTGCATCGGCGGCATCAATTTGCGCTGGCCGAACAGCAACGCCATTGGGCCGAGCAGGCGAGTGCGGCGAAGTCTGGTTTTCTCGCCAACATGGGTCACGAAATTCGCACGCCGATGACCGGTGTGCTCGGCATGACCGAACTTTTATTGCGCACACCGCTTGATGCACGTCAACGCGGTTACGCCGAAACCATCGCGCAATCGGGCAGCCTGATGTTGCGTCTGGTCAACGATGCGCTTGATCTCGCGCGCATCGAAGCCGGCAAGCTTGAGCTCGAATCGAAGCCGTTCGATCTGCCCGGGCTATTGCGCGAAGTGCATGCGCTGGAGCAACCGCTGGCGCTGCAGAAAAATCTGGGATTCGATGTTCGCGTCGCATCAGATGCGGCGATATTTGTCGCTGGCGATGTGCTGCGCGTGAAACAGATTTTGCTGAATCTGTGCAACAACGCCTTGAAATTCTGCGAGCACGGTAGCGTCGGCATTGCCCTCACGCGCGCCGCGGACGGCAGCGTATTGCTGAGCGTGCACGACACCGGGCCGGGCATGAGCACCGAATTGCGCGAACGTCTGTTCCAGCGTTTCGAGCAGGCCGACGGTGGCATCACGCAACGTTACGGCGGCAGCGGACTGGGACTCGCAATTTGTCGCGAGCTGGTCGAGGTCATGCGCGGCACGATCGATGTCGAAAGCACGCTCGGTGTGGGCACGACCTTCAACGTCTGCCTGCCGCTGCCGGAAGTTTCTGCCGAAAATGCAGATGCCGTTATCCAGCCGATGAATGGCAACATCGTTACTGCAGAAACGTTGATAAAGCCCACGGCAAGTTTGCGGATTCTGCTGGTCGAGGACGACGCCACGATCGCACGTGTGATCGTCGGCCTGCTCGAAGCGCAAGGTCACAACGTGCGCCACGCGCCGCACGGACTGGCGGCGTTGGCCGAACTCGAACGCGGTGAAATCGATCGGGTGTTGCTCGACCTCGATCTGCCCGGCATCGACGGTTTCCAGTTCGCGCGTCTGCTGCGCGAACGCGAGCGCAACAACAACACACCGCGTTTGTTTGTGATCGCGATCACCGCACGTTCCGGTGGCGATGAAGAGCAACGGACACGTGCCGCCGGCATGGATGGATTTTTGCGCAAGCCGATTAGTGGTGCGCAATTGGCCGATGCGCTGGCGCAAGCAACGGCGAACTAGGTCGCGTGGCGCGATTTACGCACGGGTCGGGGTGCGATCACGAATGGATTGCAGATTCGTAACTGATCGTCGATGAGTAGCCCGTCCTGTAATCACGCGTAACTGTTGATCGGTTATTTAACCCATTCCGATCTCTTCGGGAATAATTGCAAACGATTGCCCGTTTGTGCGGTTCCCCCGTTGATTGCGCCAGCGCTTGACGTGTGCGCGACGCAGGGACTTTCCGTTCGGTAAGCGACATTGGTGTGCGGCTAGAGAGAAATGGTTTGTGAATGTATCCGCCAACGGTGAGCCGGGTTTCTCTACCCCGAGGCATTTGCCGACTATTGACTTCACGTCGTTCTCGCGCGCATCGAGGAGGCGCTTTAACGCTTCCGTTCGGCCAATCAGACGCCATCTTTTCGGGTCCAAGAAGTGATTTCGATTTACTTCTTTAAGCATCTTAAACGCGCGACGACGCAACACGGTGCGATTGAACTCAAGCTCAAGCACGTTGTCGGTGGCACGTAGAAAAATCTCCGCTGCTGTGACTATTTCCAGCATCGGTTGAAACGACGTTTTTAGGACTCGGTTCGCCGCCACCGCGGCGGAATTGAGACTCTTCGTAGATAGAAGAGTCGCGTAGAAATTTTCCCATGCATCAAGGAGGATCCGGGAATTAATCTTCCCGACCACGCCGATATAAGCGGCAAACGGAGTATGCCCTCCACCAATGAGTGCTTCGTATAGCTGCACACCATCGCAAGCGCCAAGGATGACAACTAGATGGCCTGCGCCTTGCTGATTGAGAAGTGACAGCGGCTTCTTGATTAGGTGCCAACTGAAATTGCCGCCGTCCGCAGTTTCGATCCCATCCGGCATGCCGTGAGCTTCAATATGCAGCAGAGGTGCCCCTTCAGTGATCGATCTCGCTGCCTCGGTCTCTAGCGCGTCTTGGAATTCGCGGATGCACCCAACCGAATAGTAAGTAAGCGAAAGACCGACTGATGCCCATGCGGCTTGAAATTTCCGACGCAGCTCTTCGCCATTGTGGTGGTCAAATGGCTCTTTCGATTCGATGATTACGATACGGCGCCAGGCAATTCTGATTGCTTGAAGCGCTTGAGCGGGCTTTTTCGGAGCTTGAGGATGTTGCTTCCGAGGCGCCTTCAGTTTCGATTTCGACATGGCTTTTTTTCCGGCCTAGGCAGGCAGTTTCGTCGGATCAGTTCTTCGTATTTTCCTGCTCATCAGCGTGGGCTAAGCTGTCCAAGTAGACTTCTAATCCGTATCTTGAGTTCATTCCTCTGGCGGATCGTTGAAGAAACTGTTTGTAGTAGAAACACCACAACTCATTCATTCGGCACCAATGGCAAATCAATAAAACTCGCCGTTGCCGCATCGTGATAAACCCGCTGCGTCGCCTTTCGATAATCATCCGGCTTGGCGAAGAAAATATTCTCGACATAGGTCTGCGGATTGCGGTCGTACAGCGGGAACCAGCTCGACTGGATTTGCACCATGATGCGATGGCCCGGCAGGAATACGTGATTCGTGTTTGGCAGTGAAAAAATATACTTTTCCACTTTGTTCACCTCGATGGCGTGCGGATGCTCCAGGCTGTCGCGATAACGGCCGCGGAAAATATCCATCGCGATACCAACTTCGTTACCACCCAGCTCCGCCTGCGAGGCTATTTCATCGGGATAAACATCGATGAGCTTCACCACCCAGTCGCTGTCGGTGCCGCTGGTCGAGGCGAACAAATTCACCGTCGGCGCGCCGGCAATTCTTACCGCGGTCGTCAGCACTGCGGAGGTATAACTGAGTACATCGGGGCGACCATCGACGAAGCGCTGATCGGTGACCAGCCAGCGTTTCCACGCGTCGCCATCCTCGAAATGCACCGGGCGCGGCAGGTACGGCACCGGCTTGGCCGGATCGGAGACATATTCGTCGAATGTTGCAGTTTCTGCAGCCGTTTTCGGCGCATCAAAACCAAGATGCAATCCGGCCTGCAGATACAGCGGTTTTGATATCGCCGTGCAATCTTTTTTGCAGGCCAGCGGCCAGTGCGACAGGCGCTGCCAGCGATTGATCCCGGTCTGGTAGACGAACACCGGCGGCGTATCGGCTTTTACCGCGCCGTCTTTCAGATACGTATCGAGAAACGGCTTCATCACGTCGCGGCGAAATTGCAACGCGGTATCGCCATCGAACTTGAGCGGCCCGAGCACGCTACCGTCGTAGTTCACGCCGCTGTGGCGCCACGGGCCGAGCACGAGATAATTCTTGTCGTTGTTGATGTCCTTCGGTTCGGTCGCTGCATACGTTGCGAGCGCGCCGTACATGTCTTCCTGATCCCACAAGCTGGCGACGATCATGCGCGGCACGGTCAGCGGTTGCGCGGCGATCACTGGATCGAGCGCCTGACCTTGCCAGTAGGCATCGTAGGCCGGATGTTCGGAAAGTTTTTTCCAGTACGGCAATTGATCGAAACCGAAGCGTTTTGCGTAGTCGCCAGCCGAGCCCGCGCGCAGAAAATTGCTGTAGTCGTCAAAGCCGCCGCGCGCGACATGTTTGCCTTCGCCTTTCGCGATGGTCTGGCTGTAGATGTAGTCGAAATTGGTCTGGCGAAATGCGCCGTTGTGGAACCAGTCGTCGCCTTTCCAGCCATCCACCATCGGGCTCATCGGCACGGCCACCTTGAGCGCGGGATGTGGATTGACCAGCGCCATGAGCACCGTGAAGCCTTCGTACGACGAGCCGATCATGCCGACCTTGCCGTTGCTTTCGGGCACGTTTTTCACGAGCCAGTCGATCGAATCGTAGGCGTCGGTTGAGTGATCGACCTTGCTCGAATTCAGCGGCCCGCGCAGCGGCCGCGTCATCACGTAATCGCCTTCCGAGCCATATTTGCCGCGGATATCCTGGAACACGCGGATATAGCCGTCGCTGACAAAAACCTCATCGCCCATCGGCAAAGTCGCGAGCATGCTCGGGCTGATATTGCGTTCGGCGCGCTTGCTCGCGTTGTACGGCGTGCGCGTGAAAATGATCGGCGCGTGGTGCGCATTTTTCGGCACGACGATCACGGTATGCAGCTTGATTCCATCGCGCATCGTGATCATCACTTCGCGTTTGCTGAAATCCGCGTTGTCGGTCGGAACCT
This sequence comes from Pseudolysobacter antarcticus, assembly GCF_004168365.1. GTDB lineage: Bacteria > Pseudomonadota > Gammaproteobacteria > Xanthomonadales > Rhodanobacteraceae > Pseudolysobacter > Pseudolysobacter antarcticus. The sequence continues at coordinate 3,774,192 of NZ_CP035704.1, read as the reverse complement.
CAAATTTTTTCGGAATATCCGGTGCCAGCGGTGGAGTGTTTGCTGGCGCGGCGGCGGTAGCGAAAGTTGCAGTTAGCGCGAGCGCGCAAAGAGCGTGACGCAGAAATCCGATAGGCATCGCAAGTTTCCCGCAAGGAGTAGGTCGGTCGAAGTCAGGCTGTGACTCTAGACCGAAATACGTGCGATGCAAAGATTGCGATGGCTATCGTCCACGCGCCGCGCGATCTGCGAAACCCCAAAAGCTAACCGTCATTCCAGCCTGCGTGGAATGACGAGCGAAAAGAGGGCGCGCAAAAAGAGCGAGCAAAAGAGCGAGTGAAAAATCTCCCGCGCACGCATCAAGGATTTCTAAGCGTACGGATGCCCGCTGAACTCATGCACCGCATCGACCAGCACGCGCACATTTTCCGGATCGATATCCGGCGTCACGCCGTGACCGAGATTGAAAATGTGGCCGGGGCCGTTGCCGAAACTTCGCAGGGTCGCTTGCACTTGCGCGCGGATCACGTCGGGCGAGGCCTTCAATACGGCCGGATCGAGATTGCCTTGCAGCGCAACTCGATGACCGACACGCCGACGCGCTTCTTCGAGGCTGATGGTCCAATCCACGCCGAGCGCCGTGCAACCGGTATCGGCGAGCGTTTCGAGATGGCTGTTGGCGCCCTTGCTGAAAAAAATCAGCGGCACGTCGCGTGTGTTCGGATCGCTTTGCAACAGCAGTGCGATCTGGCCGAGATAACGCTGCGAGAATTCGTGAAATTGCATCGGTGGCAACAGCCCGCCCCAGGTATCGAACACCATCAACGCCTGAGCACCGGCGGCGGCTTGCGCGGCGAGATAGATTGCGACGGAGCGTGCGATCACATCGAGCAGGCGATGCGCGAGTTCGGGTTCGTTCCAGCACAGCGCCTTGACCCGCGCGAAATCACGCGAGCCGCGACCTTCAACCATGTAGCACGCAAGCGTCCACGGACTGCCGGCGAAACCGATCAGCGGCACTCTTCCAGCAAGTGCATGGCGGATCGTGCGCACGCCATCCATGACATAACGCAGTTCGACTTCGGGATCGGGCACGGCAAGCCGATTGATGTCGGCCGAGGTGCGAATCGGGCGCGCAAATTGCGGACCTTCGCCTTCGCTGAAATGCAGGCCGAGGCCCATCGCATCGGGAATGGTGAGGATGTCCGAAAACAAAATCGCCGCATCCAGGGCGAAACGATCGAGCGGCTGCAAGGTCACTTCGCAGGCCAGTTCCGGCGTCTTGCACAGCGTCAGAAAATCGCCAGCGCGGGCGCGTGTGGCACGATATTCGGGCAAGTAACGCCCGGCCTGGCGCATGATCCAGACTGGAGTCTTGTCGACGGGCTCGCGTTTCAGCGCGCGCAGGAAACGGTCGTTGAGCGGGGCAATTTGCGACATGAGTTTCTTGACGGGCTTGAGAGTTGGAGTAGCGTGAAGTGGCTCAAAAACGTACCGAGCGTACGATGGCATGGATGCCAGAGGTAGAGCAATGAAGGAGCAATTGCCGAGTAGTTTTTGAGTTAGCTTCAGCCGAAGGCGCGGCCTTCGAGGCCTTGACTGAACGTGATGAAAAATCCGCGTTTGAGCTGCGCATCACGCGCGAGTTCGAAGGCACTCAACGCATCGTCGCGCTCCAGATACACTTCCTGCTTGAGGCTGATGCGGCCGCCGGTCTGGCCCCATTCGCGGGTCAGCGTCCAGCCGCCGAGCAGATCCTGCTGCAGCGCGATCTGGTAATAACGCGGCGCTTCCGCGGCGGCAGGTTTGGTTTGCATGTAGATACGCATGCACCTAGTTTAGCCGATGCGATCAGACAACACGCGATTTTGCGTCATACGATTCGATTTCAGTGATGCACTGCTTCGGTCGCGTTGTTCAGCGTCTGCATTACTTCGGTGCTGGTCACGTCCGCGACGATTTCGGCATGACCAATACCGCGCCACAGGATCAGCCGCAGTCGTCCGCTGATATTTTTCTTGTCGAGCTGCATATGTGCAAACAGCGTTTCCGCCGCGATGCCGGGCGGAATATTGATCGGCAAACCGAGGCGTTGCAGCAACACCGCCAGTCGTTTGGCATCCGCCGCCGGAGCGCGACCGAGCTGGGTCGAAAGTTGCGCGGCGAGCAGCATGCCGATCGCCACGGCTTCGCCATGCAATAGCGTCGCATAACCAGTGGCGGTTTCAAGCGCATGGCCGAAGGTGTGGCCGAGATTAAGCAGCGCGCGTTCGCCGAGTTCGTGTTCGTCGCGCGCGACGATCGCAGCCTTGTGCGCGCAACTGGTGGCGATCGCGTGCGTCATCGCGGCAGCATCACGCGCGATCAGTGCGTCGGCATTTTGTTCCAGCCACGCGAAAAAATCCGCATCGCCGAGCGCGCCGTACTTCACGACTTCGGCCAGCCCTGCGCGATATTCGCGTTCGGGCAAGGTCGCCAAGGTATCGGTATCGATCACCACGGCGCGCGGCTGATGAAATGCGCCGACCAGATTTTTTCCGGCCGGCAGATTCACGCCAGTTTTGCCGCCGACCGACGAATCAACCTGCGCCAGCAACGTGGTCGGCATTTGCACAAACGCGATGCCGCGCATGTAGCACGACGCCGCAAATCCGGCGAGATCGCCGATCACGCCGCCACCGAGTGCGATCACGGTCGCATCGCGGCTGGCCTTGATCCCGGCGAGTTTCGCCAGCACCAATCCGGCGTTGTCGAGCGTCTTGTGGGTTTCGCCGTCGGGCAAGATGAGGCTATCCCAGCTCAGCGTCTGCAGGCCCGCGATGACGGTCTGCAGATACAGCGGCGCGACCGTGCTGTTGCTGACGATCAGCACATGCCGGCCGCCGATACTGCTGCGCCACAGCGCTGATTGCGTGAGCAGGCCGGGGCCGATCCAGATCGGATAACTGCGCGCGCCGAGTTCAACGCGGATTTCCCGATGACTCATAAAAAGCTGCTCATGCGACTTGTTCCGGATGCTGGCGCTGCCAGCGTTGTTCGATCATTGCCGCCAGCCGCCGCGCGGCATGCGCGACGCTGCCATGCAGTTCGGTGGGCACCGCAAGATCGGCGATTTCGCGATACAGCGGCGTGCGTACGGCGGCGAGTTGATGCAATCGCGCGCGCCGATCCGGCGCTGCGAGCAGCGGGCGTTTGCGATCATGTTCGAGCCGCGCGAGTTGCTGTTCGACGCTGATTTCCAGATGTACCACATAACCCGATTCGCGCAGCACACGGCGATTCTGCGCATCCAGCACCACGCCGCCGCCGGTCGCGACCAGCACGCCGCTATGCGTGGCGAGTTCCGCCAGCGCCTCGCTTTCGCGACGACGAAATCCGGCCTCGCCCTCGACATCAAACACCACCGTCACACTCACGCCGGTGCGGTGCTCGATGACGTGATCGAGATCGTGAAAGGTGAGATTCAGCAGCCGCGCCACACGCTGGCCCACTGTGCTTTTGCCAGCGCCCATCGGGCCGATGAAAAACAGGTTGGGGGCGGGATTCATATGCTGATGCTACCAGCGCACTGTGGGTTTTTGCCAAGGTTCGTTCAACGAAGCGGGCGAGTGCGGGCTGTAATCGGTTAATCTATGGCATCGATTATCGCGTGATTTCCCATGATTCGTTTTGTAGTGATCTTTATCGTCTGCATCGCCGTGCTGTTTCCGCTGGAGCTTTTGAAGCCCGTCGACGATTACGTCATCGTGCCGTTTACGTCGATGCTGGCCGATCTGTGCGTGTGGCTGATCCACCTGTTCGACAAGGGCGTGGTGGTCGAGGGCAAGATCGTGCGCAGTGTCTCGACCGGTTTTGCGGTGTCGATCGAGCGCGGTTGCAACGGCGTCGAGGCAGTGCTGATCCTGGTATCGGCGATCCTCGCTTTTCCGGCGCCGTGGAAAAACAAGCTGGCTGGAATCGCGCTCGGTTTTCTCGCGATCCAGCTGCTGAACCTCGTGCGCATCATCAGCCTGTTTTATCTCGGCCAGTGGAATCAAGTGTGGTTCGACTGGTTCCATCTGTATCTGTGGCAGGCGCTGATCATTCTCGATGCGCTCGGCGTGTGGCTCGTGTGGCTGCGTTATCTGCCGCGCTCGCCCGGCGGAGCCATCAAGCCGGCGTGAGCGCGAAGGTGCGCGGCGCCTGCCTGATCGCCGGTTGTGGCGATACTGGAATCCGCATCGCAAACTTGCTGGTCAAGCAGGGTCAAAAAGTTTATGGCCTGCGCCGCATTGCGACCGCTTTGCCAGCGAACATCATTCCGATTGCCGCCGATCTGACCGATCCGGCGACGCTGGATTCGTTGCCCGCAGATATCGAAACGCTGGTGTATCTGCCGACTCCGCCACAGCGCACGCATGACGCGTATCAAAAAATTTTTCGCGACGGATTCGAACATCTGCTGCGCGCGCTACCGCAAGCGGCAACGACATTGCGACGGATCGTATTTATCTCGTCGAGCGCGGTCTACGGCCAGCACCATGGCGCATGGGTAGATGAAGAAACCGAGTGTCGTCCGCTTGCTTTCAACGGCGAAATTTTACTGAGCACCGAACAATGGTTGCTGCAGAATTTCACGAACGCATGTGTGCTGCGTTTCGCCGGAATTTACGGGCCGGGGCGCATACGATTGATCGAAGATATTGGTGCGCAAAAAGTGCGAGTTCATGCCGGCGCGGCCCGCTATACCAATCGCATTCATGTCGACGATGCCGCCGCCGCGGTGATGCATGTGCTGGGGTTGCAACAAGTTCGGCCGATTTACAATGTCGTCGATGACTTGCCGGCAGCCGATGGCGAAGTCTATGACTGGCTCGCCGATAAACTTGGGGCGGTGCGCCCCGCGCGCGAAGACAAAACATCGAGCGATACGCTCGGCAACAAACGTGTCAGCAACAAGCGACTGAGGGCGAGCGGTTTTGCGCCAAGGTATGCGGATTATCGCGCGGGGTATGGCGCCGTTATCGATACGCTGGCGCCGATCAAACCGAATGGATCAAGCTGCGGTTAGAGTCACGTCTGCGATGGTTGATCGGAAACACAACGCACAGTAGTTGCCGACAAGCGTTTGGTCAGCGGCAGCAACACCACCGCGAGCACCGTAGCGGCGATCGCGAGCAAACCGAGGTTGTTGAACAAGCTAGTGTAGATCGCGAGGCTAGCGAGCGGGTCACTGATGTTTTCGGGGATGCTCGCGTAATTCGCCACTACGCTGCCGAGGTACTGCGAGATCGCGACGGCGACGAAATACGCGCCCATCATGAAGCCACTCATGCGCAGCGGAACGTAGCGCGAGATCATCGCCAGTCCGAGCGCGCCGACCAGCAGTTCGCCGAGTGAATAGAATCCGTAACCCCAGACCATGAACCACGACGACACCTTGCCATCAACCGCGCTGGCACCGCTGGTGCCGAAGATCAGAAAACCGATCGCGACTACGGCAAAACCGATCGCGAACTTGCCGGCAATCGGCAGATCGCGACCACGTTTGCCGAAGTGTCGATAAGTCCACGCCAGCAACGGCGACAGCAGCATGATCCAGATCGGATTGAGCGCCTGGTACTGCGCTGCCGACCAGGTAAATACATGCATGCCGAACAGGTTCTGGTTCCAGTCGACGTTGCGTAAGGCAAACAGCGTGAGCGAAGTCGACATCTGCTGGTAGAAAATGAAAAACAGCCACGTTTCCACGACCAGAATCAATGCGATGAGCATACCCGCGCGTTCGTGGCGCGCGCCGGTTTTGATCATGTAGGCGAAGATCGCGAGGATCACGATGCCGGCAATAAAGATGCCCGTCATCGCGACCTCGCGATGCTGGATAACGAATGCGACCACGCCAACGGTGGCGACTGCACCGATGAGCACAAGCGCGAGACGATTCCAGCGGATCGGTTGTTCGTCGGCTGGCGAGCCTATACCGTCAACGCTGCGCAGCATCACGAGGTAGTTGATCAAGCCGAGCAGCAGACCGCCGCAGCAGATCGCAAACGCGGCATGCCAGCCGAAGCGATCCTTGATCCACGGCGCGAGCAGAATCGACATCGTCGAGCCGACGTTCACCGCCATGTAGTACAGCGTGAATGCACTGTCGATCTTCGCGTCTTCGCCTTCGTAAATCCGCCGCACCATGTTGGCCGCGTTGGGCTTGAACAAGCCGTTGCCGACGACGATCACTCCCATCGCGCAGTACAACGGATACGAGCCGTCGCCGACGATGCTCAGCAGCAGATAACCGAGCGCGAGAATGCCAGCCCCGATCGGCACCGTACGCCGCGTGCCGAGCACTTTGTCGCCGATCCAGCCGCCGATGGTTGGCGCGGTGTAAACCAGCGCGGTGAATGCGCCCCAGATCAGGTTGGCTTGCTGGTCACCGAAGCCTTCCTTCTGCACCATGAAAAGCACCAGCAGCGATGCCATGCCGGAGTAGCCAAAACGTTCCCACAGTTCGATCAGGAAAATGGTCGAGAACGCACGTCTTTGACTGGGTGGGGCGGGCGGCATGGACATGAGAAATCCCGCGATTGAGCAAGCTGCCAGCGTAACCGATGCAGTGCCTTCCGGTACGGCTTTTCTTGTCGTCGCATACCAGCAATTTTTCTGCCGTGCATGACGGACGCGGACGTCAGGTATGAATAGCAGATTCCGACAGGCTGGCGCCTACGCTGCGTTATCGCCTGATGCTACTTCACCCACTTCTCATGCATCGGCGTGCAGTATTATCCGAACATCCTGGCGCGCCGTGGGTGGCGCAGCGTTCCACATTCTCGCGTGTGGTTTGCGCCGACTGGCATTACATTGTTGCGGTGCGTTTGTCCGCCGCTATTTCCGCATCGGACGCTTAACTTTTTCCTGAGCCTGAACATGCAACGATCATTGACGGATTCGACTAGTTCGAGTGCATTCCGTGCACTCGGTCTGGCGCTTGTCGAAGAACAGATTTATCTGATGCTGCTTCCGCGCGGCGGCGCCACGGTTGCCGAAGTCGCTGAGGATGTGGGTCTCTCTGCGCCAGACTGTCGTCGCGTGCTGGGGTTGCTTGAGCAAAAAGGCCTGGTCACATACTCGCCGGAAGCTACGCCGCGTTACGCAGCGGTGCCGCCGGATGTGGCCGCTGACGTACTGATCGCGCGGCGCAACAGCGAGCTGCATCAGGCGCGCGCCGAAATGGTTAAGCTGCGCGAATCGATCTACAGCGATCCAAACGACGACACCGATCAGCGTTATGTCGAGATCCTCACGCGCCAGACTGCAGCGCAGATTTTTCTGCATTCGGTGGCCTCGGCGAAACACGAAATCCTCGGTCTCGAGCGCATGCCCGGTTTGATATCGAAGATGGATGAGCTTGATGACAACATGCTCGCCTGCCTGGCACGAGGCGTGCGTTGTCGCGCCATTACTCATAGCGATCTGCTCAACCTTCCCGGCACCATGAATCGATTGCGCCTGGCCACGCAGGCTGGTGAACAGTTTCGAATCCATCCGGCGTTGCCATTCAAGCTCGTGGTATTCGACCGACGCATCGCCATCATCCCGTTGCATCTTGCGCAGCCGGATGGGCCGGTACTGCTGGTGCGCTCGTCATCGTTGCTGGATGCGTTGTGCGAAATGTTCGAGATGTACTGGCGTGCCGCGGCACCGTTTGTTGCTGGCGACAGTGTGGAGGCCAACGGCGCGACCAGCGATGCGAATCCGTTGTACGCCGATCCGTTGATTCCGCTGCTCGCATCCGGCATGAACGACAAATCCATCGAGCATCAATTGTCGATGTCGCCGCGCACATTGGCGCGACGCATTGTTGATCTCTCAAAACGTCTTGGCGCTACCACGCGTTTCCAGGCTGGCTGGTTGGCGGCCCAGGCCATGCATGAACTGACGGCTGGCAAAGACCGCGAATAGTTACATGCATGCTGGATAGCGTGGCGGTTTTCTGCCATTGCCATAAACCTGCCGCACTGCGGCATTGTCGCGCTGTTGCTCGCGGCGCACAGTCGAGGGGTTCCGGTTCGTATCAATCCGATGCGCCGATCCGCCCGATTGATCGTCAGGAGTGTTCACCACAATGTCCCTTCGAAATCCACCCGGCCGCGCTGCTGCAAACCGCGCAAAATTCCTAATTGACGTCCGCGCGATATTGCGTCCGCTGCTGGTCGTGCTGTCGGTAGGCATGTCGCTCGTCGCCGTTGCCGCAACACTTCCAGACAGCAGCAAGCGTAGCGAAGTGACAGACGATTCGACCAATGCGATCACGGAATTCTACGCGGCGCTGCCCAACACGCCGATGCGTACCTACGTCACCGATGGCGCCGTCAATGCGATCGTACGTTCGGGAGACACTATTTATGTCGGCGGACAATTCAGCCGCGTTGGTCCGCGCACCGGGCCTGGTGTCGAAGTGGCGCTGGATGGTTCGCTGAATACGGCGATGCCGGATATCGCTGGCGCCGGCCCCAGTTATACGGGCGGAGCAACGACGGGGGTGCGTGCGGTTATAAGCGACGGCGCCGGCGGCTGGTTTGTCGGTGGCCTGTTTACTCATATCGGTGGCATCGCGCAAACCAACGTGGCGCATATTTTTGCCGATCACAGTGTCGATCCGAACTTTCATCCGGTACTGAACGGCGCCGTGAGCGAGCTGGCGCTGTCTGGATCGATTCTTTACCTGGCCGGCCCATTCACCGTTATCGATGGCACGGCGCGCAGCAATATCGCGGGTTACGACCTGATTGGTTATGTGAACTCGTTTAATCCGTACGCCGACGGCAACGTGAATGCGTTGGCAGTTTCCAGCGACGGGCTGACCGTGTATGCGGGCGGCAGCTTCGCCACCATCGGTGGCCAGCCACGCACCGGACTTGCCGCGCTCGATTCCGGCAACGGTTCGGCCAACAGCTCGTTCAATCCTGTTCTCGCCGGTCAGCCGAGAGTGTCGTCACTCGCTATCGCTGGATCGATCCTGTATGTCGGCGGCAGCTTCAGTACCGTCAACAGCGTGCCTTTGCGTGCCATCGCAGCACTCCATCTCGGCGGTGCAACGGATGGCACGGTGGTGGCGGGCTTTGCCCCGTCCCCGAGTTATTACGGCAATGTTTCCTATGCCAGCATCGATGCGCTGGCAGTATCCGGGGCAACCGTATTCGTTGGCGGCTCGTTCGACACCATGGGCGGCGCATCGCGCGCTGGTCTTGCCGGTTTGAATGCAGCGAATGGCAGCGCCACGGCTTTCGACCCCGATGTTCAAGGCAACATCAACACACTAGCCGTGTCGGGCTCGACGGTATATGTGGGCGGTGGTATCAGCTCGGCGGGCGGCCAGTCGCGTAACTATATTGCGCAGTTGAATGGTGCCGACGGTAGTGCGACGACGTTTGATCCCAACCCTAACGGTTCAGTGAACGCCATTGCTGTTACTGCTACGGCGGTCTATTTCGGCGGTCAGCTCAGTTCGATCGGCGGTATTGCGCGATCCAGCCTCGTGGCGATCAATGCAGGTGATGGCACGCCGACGGCGTGGGACCCGAATGCGCAAGGAAGCAACGGCGGATATGCGCTCGTGAAAGACCTCCAGATATCGGGCAATACGCTATACGTGGCGGGTGCATTTACCGCGATCGGCGGTCAGCCACGCAGCAACATCGCCGCAGTCAGCACGATCAACGCCACAGCCAGTAGTTGGAACCCGTCCGCCAGTGCTCAGGTTAGTACGATTGCCCTGTCAGGCAATGTGCTCTACGCCGGTGGCGGCTTTCAGACCATCGGTGGCCAGTCGCGTGCACTACTCGCGGCACTGAGCACAGTCGACGGCACTGCTACTGCATGGAGTCCCGCACTCGACGGCACGGCCGACGTGATCGTCACTAGCGCAGATCGGGTGTACGTGGGCGGTGCTTTCTTGACCGTTAATGGCGAAGCGCGTACCAGATTGGCGGCGTTTAGCATCGCAGATGGCAGCCTCACGAATTGGGACCCGCAGTTGGCAGATGGAATATTCGGCAGTAATGTCAACGCGCTGGCCATCTCCGGCAACACGATTTATGTCGGTGGCGGTTATACCGGAGTACGTGGCGTTGCGAGGCATAACCTCGCCGGGATCAATATGAGCGATGCCATGCCAACGCCGTTCGATCCGCAGCCCAATGGCGAAAACAATGACGGTGCCATCAATGCGATTACGGTTTCGGCCGATGGTGCCACGGTATACGCCGGCGGCGATTTCGAAAGCATCGGCGGCCTGACGCGCAGCGCCTTGGCTGGGCTCAATGTCAGTGATGGTAGCGCCACCAATTTCGATCCCAAAGTATCTGGCGGCACGATCTACACCTTGGTCTTCAATAACGGCGTGCTCTACGCAGGCGGAAACTTCCCTTCATTCGATCTCGCTTACCAGCAGGGTTTGGCAGCCTTCTCCAAGGACGCGGTTTTCCACAGCGGATTCGAAACGCCGTAATCACGAACCTCGCCCGCTCAAACCGCGACGACGCAGCAATGCGTCGTCGCATTGGTCACTGACTAGCGTGTCCGAAAAACAAGCCGCGGCCTTTTCGCGACAGCCGATTCACACCGCACCTTCGCTTGCTGGCGATCTTTGCATTTCACGCAGGTTCTGAAATGCCGCGTTATGCGGTCACGCCGTTTTCTCAAATCGTTCGAACGACGCGCTGGTGGCAACCGCTGCTTTTCGTCGGCATCGCAAGCACACCATCGGAGAACAGAATGCATACCTCGGTTCGATCTATCACCCGTGCACTGAGCATCGGCCTTGCGCTGATTGCGGCAGGATTTTCGGGTTTCATCCCTTCGCATGCAGCCGAGGTCACGACGGTCACTGCGCATCCATTTGCGGCTGCTGGATCAGTCAGCAATACCACCGATGTCCAGCCGTATATCATCACTTTCAGCGAGGCCGGTGTCTTGCATAACACTGGGACGGTCGCCGGTCTGCAATCCACCGCACCGAAAAATGTCGACGGTCAGCGCAAGCTCGATGTGCATTCAGCGGCGGCGCAGAGTTATGCGAAGTATCTGGCGAATCAGCGCAGCGCGTATATCGATACGATCAACCATATGCTGGGTCGCACACTGGTGGTCACGCACCACTACGCGATCACGGCGAATGCGATCGCGACCGATCTGAGCGCGGCCGAAGCGGCTAGCGTCGCTGCGGTCTCCGGTGTGCAATCGGTACGTGTAGCCGGGCAGCAGCAGTTGACGATTTATCGTGGCCCGAAATTCATCGGCGCCGATACGATCTGGTCGGGCTCAGCCACACCCACGCATGTCGGCACCACCGGTAAAGGCATCGTGGTCGGTGATCTTGATGCCGGCACCAGCAGCTCGCATCCGGCATTTGCCGATGATGCGAATTGTGGCTTTCGCGCCCTCGTGCCGAAACTCGTGGCAGTGGATTGCAGCAGTACCGATATCAACGGCTATTGTCATGGAGCGAATCCGCAAGCCAATCCAGGATTTGGCCATGGCGTGCATACTTCGAGCACGATCGCCGGCAATACCATAAACGCCGCCAACAGTAATCCCGCGCCAAACTTGCCCGGTGGTGTGAGCATGTCCGGCGTCGCGCCGTGCGCGGCGATTCACCACTACAAAGTGTGCGAGACCGACTCATGCGACGGCGCCTCGATCCTGGCTGGCGTACAAAATGCGATTGCGGACCAGGTCGATGTGCTCAACTTTTCCATCTCTGGTGGCACCGATCCGTGGAACGACAACGATCGAGATTTCCTCGATGCCGTCAACGCCGACATTTTCGTTGCGGCAGCGGCAGGCAACCTACAAGGCGCGCAGACCGATCCGCATAGCATGGTCAATCATCTGGGTCCGTGGGTGATGACGGTCGCGGCGTCAACCCAGGATCAATACATCGGCGCATACATGAAAGTCACCGGCCCCGGCAGTGTGCCGCCCGGCATCGCCAATCTCGCGCTGACGCCCGGCTCCACCACGACTACCGTGAATTCGATCGACAAGAGTGGCCTGCCGTTGATCTCGTACCCGACCAACCTGATCGGCTGCAGTGCGGAAGGCGGTTTCCCAGCCAATTATTTTCTTGGTGCGGTCGCCGTAATTCGTCGCGGCGAATGTCCGTTCACGGAAAAAATCAGCAACGCGGTTGCTGCTGGCGCGACGCGTGTGCTCATTGGCAACAATGTCAACGGGACCATCGCGATGGATACGACCGGCGCGCCGTCCGTGCCCGCCTTCAGCCTTGATGGCACCAGCAGCGATGCCTTGCTGGTGTTCATCGCGCCGCTCAATCCGGCAGGACCGCCTGGCGATCGAATTTTTTCCGCCGGCATGGAAAGTCTGGCTGCTGCCAGCGGCGGTGGTATCGGTTGGTATCGGCATTTGCTCGTCGGCGCGACGCAGGGCGATGTGCTGGCCAGTTTCAGTTATCGCGGTCCGGTCGATCAGGACGCGACCAAACCCAACATCACTGCACCGGGGGTCAATATCTATGCGGCATCCGATGTTCAGGATGGCAACTACGCGTATATGAGCGGCACCTCGATGGCGACACCGCATGTCACCGGCGCCGGCGCGCTGGTGCGCGCGGTGCATCCGGACTGGTCGGTGCAGGAGGTCAAATCGGCACTGATGATGACCGCGGTGAATAACAACGGTGTGCTTGACGACGGTACGACCCCGTGGACCAGCGAGGATGTTGGCAGCGGTCGGGTCGATCTGAGCAAGGCAACTTTGGCTGGCCTGACCATGGATGAAACCTACGCCAATTTTGTCGCGGCCAATCCGGATGGCGCCACGCCGATCGCGATCAAGACCCTTAACCTGCCCGACTTGCGCGACATGGCGTGTGCGCTGCCGAGTTGCAGCTGGAGCCGCACCGTGCGTAATCGACTGGCTAGCGCAGGTAACTGGACCATCAGTACAACAGCGGCAGCGAGTTTTGCCGTGTCCGCCTCGCCGGCAAGTTTCACGCTTGCAGCGGGCGCTACCCAAACCATCGTCTTCACCGCAACACGCTCGGGTGCGGCGCCGACGGTTGTGCTGGGCAATGTCATTTTGACCGAGAGCAGCGGACTCGCCCCACCGCAGCACATCAGCGTGGCGATACGCCAGCCGCCGCCGCCGAGTGTGGGATGCAGCAGCAATAGCTGCAGCCTGGTCACGGACAACTATCCAGGCGGCACAATTACCAACGCGCTTGGCAGTCAGCTCAATGGCTTGCCACATTCGATGATCTGGTTGAACCGTTTCAGCCCGGCGCCGACTGACTATCCAATCACGCTGAACACGGTGCAAACCGCATTCGACGCTGCCAACACCGATCTTGGCGACACGTTCGATGTTTTTGTCTACCAGGACAACGATAGTTATCCGAGCAACGGTGCGGTGCTGAAGGGTTCGTTTGCAGGGCAGGTGATAACCGCGCCACAAGACAGTTTCCAGACGATCACCATTCCGGGCGGGCTCACGCTTACTGGCAGCGGCGATATCCTGATCGCGCTGGTCACACGCAAACCGAGCCGTTTCCCGGCCAGCGTCGATGCCGGGCTGCCGAATCGAAAGCGCTCATGGATCGGCGGGGTGAATGGTGAAGTGATTCCGGCAGCACCGGACCTGAGTATGCTGACGATGTACCGCGTCGATCAGCTGGTCCTCGGTTTCAATTTCAACTGGATAATTCGCGCCCAGGGCAGCAACGCGAGTGGCCCTATCGCGCTGGGATTCGACAGTAGCAGTTTGAAAAGCGGAAAATAGTCCGTCTTCATGTGACACTTCAAACCGGCGCGGTGATTTCCATCGCGCCGGGTTTCTGCAAGAAATACCATCCCGCACCAATCGCGATTGCGAGCAGATGCGCTTGCCAGGCAACGTGTACTTGATTCGGCAGATCGGTCAGTGTCAGTGATAGTCCGATTGCATCGAAGCCGATCTTCGCGAACAGACACGCTGCGAGAATACTGAGAGTCAATCGAGTCGACGGTCGCGATTGCCACAGCGACAAACCGACCATCGTCGCGAGCATGATGGCGATCGCGGATGCGCCGCGGTAGTCGAGCAAGTCTGGCGATACCAGCACAATTCCGCTCGAAATCAATGGCGCGCCGATCAGCACAAACTGAGCGACTCGATGCGATCCGAAGATCGACTCCGCCATCGTGCCGTTCACCAGCAAAGCTGCCGAATCGATCAGCGCATGACGCGGCGAAAAATGCGTCAGATGCGCGGACCATAGGCGCCACAATTCGCCGTGCAGAATCGCGTGACGATTACCACTCAGAGGTTCGATCAGCGACTCCGGCATTGCCGCAAGCATCACGCAGCTCGTCGTGACGGCGATGCTGACCCACGGCCAATTAGCTCTGCGCGCGGCGGGCATAACCGACTCCGCACAGGCCTAATACTAGGAGTAAACCGAACGCGCCGAAATCTCCAGCGCCGCTGTAGCCCGGTTTGTTTTCGACTTTGAATCCGGCATCGGATTTGATGCGCTCCTTGAATTTGTCTAGATCGACATGCAATTGCGGAATCAACTGATCGACTGCTTGCTGGTAACCGAGATCGCGCGCGGCGCGGCTGCGCTGGCTGAAACTGGCCATCGATGCATTGCCTTTGATCTGACTCGTACCCGGCGCACGGAACAATAGTTTCCGACTGCTCACGTCGAACACCGCAGCATCGACCATGGTCTGCACATCGTATTTGTCGCCGCGGATGACATACGCGCCGACCACGGTCCAGTACAACACCGCGAGGGCGTTGGTGTCGTTGAACTGCACTTGATCGTAGGAAACCAGCGCGATCGCCTCGATGTTGAACATGCTCGCGACCTGTTGCAGATTGGTGAAGCCGCCGTGCGTGCGCAGATAGCTGCTCGGAATGATTTCGATGTTGCCGATGTAGGGATATTGCGCGAACGAATCCTTGACCCGCTGCAGCAAGTTCTGCTTTTCCGCCTCGGCCAAACCCTCGCAACCGCAGGCGCCCGGTACGAACGCGATGCCGACTCGCACCGGCGGATGCAGCCGCGTCACGGTCGGTTCGAGTTGCGGCGGTTCCTTCGCATCGGGATACAAATAGTCCACCACGCTGCCAGCCTGCCTGACACTGTGCGGCGTGACCCACGATGCGCAACCGCTCGCAGCTAGCAGCAAAACCAGCAGTGGCAATACGATCAAGAACGGCAGTGATCCGCGCGGCATAAAAACTCCTGTGGCGATGATGGACTGAACGAATTTCGCAAATGCACGCCGGAGATTTCCAGTTGTTAGCCGAATGATTTTTCGCTCGCTCACCGTGCTTTTGCTGCGCCAGCCTGCTTGAAGAATGTTTGCTGGCGCAAACTATCCTGCGCCAGTGATACGATATTGATCTGTACGTATCAAAAATTAATACCTCACTCGGTAGTAGAGAGTTATGGATGGTTCGCGATTGGTAGTGCAATCGATACGTGCGTTGCTGCGCCAGCGTGGCATCACGTACCGACAGTTGGCAGAGTTGCTGGATGTCAGCGAACCAACCATCAAGCGTGATTTCAGTCGCGGCGATTTTTCGTTGAGCCGACTCGATCGCATCTGTGCGGCGCTCGATGTATCGCTCGGCGATCTTGTACTGGGCAATGCGTTGCCGAGTGCCGCCCTGACCCAGCTCAGCGAACGACAGGAGCGCGCTCTCGTGCGCGAGCCGCGCTTGCTGGTGGTGACTTATCTGCTGGTCAACGACTGGAAATTGAGCGAAGTGATGTCGATGTTTGCGCTCGACGAA
This sequence comes from Pseudolysobacter antarcticus, assembly GCF_004168365.1. GTDB lineage: Bacteria > Pseudomonadota > Gammaproteobacteria > Xanthomonadales > Rhodanobacteraceae > Pseudolysobacter > Pseudolysobacter antarcticus. Next base: position 3,758,430 of record NZ_CP035704.1, on the reverse strand, counting down.
AACGCGTTGGTTTCCGTGCTGTTGCGGCTGGATGCATTGCAGATCATCGCGTATCGACCGCCGCACCGGATCAAGAAACTCACGGCGCGGAATTTCTCGTGGCGCAAGGACGGCCCGGTGCACGAATTTTTCGTCACGCGCGTCGCACCTGAGTTTCTGCGCGCACGTTTTGACGAACCAAGCGACGAACTGCATTTCATCGGCGGCACATTGTCGGCGGCTTCGCTGGCGCGACTGAAAATGTCGATCACCCAGCTGGTTCAGGAATTCGAGGAATTGGCGCGTCAGGATTCCCGGCTGCCGCTGGAAATTCGTGATGGCTGCAGTGCGTTGCTGGCATTGCGAAAATGGGAATTTTCCGAGTTCACCAAACTCCGGCGGCGCTGAGCCAGCTTCTTTGCAACGTCAGGCGACTCTCATCTTCGGCGCTCGTCGCTGAGTTGACCAAGGCGAACAGCAGCGGCGCGGCGATTGTAGATGGGCGAGAACAAGCTGCCGGCGCGACCTAACATCGCTTCTACATCCGGGCTCAGTTTTTTGATATACCGGATCGATCCCTGATTATCTCTTTCAGTTTTGCGCAGCGCGGGCGCAGGCGAGTAAAATACTTCCATTTGCTTTAGCATTAAATTTTTATGTCTGTGATAAAACCCTCTGAAGCGCAACCTCTGTTGTGCATGTCTGGCGATTGAAAAGATGACTACCAGTGAACTCGTGATCGGCTTGCTTGAAGACGATGCCGATCAGGCCAGCCTGATCGAGACGTGGTTGCTTGAAGCCGGTTATGTCACGCGCCTGTTTCGCTCCGCCGCGGAATTTCGCCGACGCCTCGGTGCCGGCGCGGTGGATTTGCTATTGCTCGACTGGGGCTTGCCGGAGAGCAGCGGTATCGAAGTGCTGCACTCGTTGCGCACATCATCGCATCCGACCTTGCCAGTGATTTTTATCACTGCTCGTGTACGTGAAGAGGACATCGTCCAAGGCTTGAACAGCGGTGCAGATGATTACGTCAGCAAACCCGCCAAAAAAGCCGAGCTGCTCGCGCGCATCGCGGCGGTGCTGCGGCGCCGCGGCGCCGAGGCGGAAAAAATGGATACGCTGGTTCTGGGCGTCTATGTTTTTGATTTGCTGCGGCGTGTGGCCAGCATTGCCGGACGCGAAGTGGAGCTGACCAACCGCGAATTTGATTTGGCGCTATATCTGTTCCGTCGTCAGGGGCGCATCGTCAGCCGCAACTCGCTGCTCGAAGACGTCTGGAATCTCAGTGCCGAGGTGTCTACGCGCACGGTCGATACGCACATCAGCCGACTGCGCAAGAAACTTGAACTGGACGACCAGCACGGCTGGCGACTCGCGGCGATCTATCAGCACGGCTATCGCCTCGAACCGATCTGACCAGACTCGCGTTGTGGAGCATTGCTCCCGGCATGTGTTCCAAGCAGGCTTGTTATACCATTGACGGCGCGGTGCCCGAATGCGGGCGCGATCCGTGTGCTAGAAGGAAAACGACATGGCCGACAAGAATCCCAAGAGCAATGGCAGCGCCGACAACGAGAACAATGTCACGCAGATCCGCGACATTCTTTTTGGCGGTCAGATGCGCGATTACGAGAAGCGTTTCCAGGAGCTGCACCAGCAGCTCGAAAGCGAACTTGAACGTCTGCGCCAGGATGCCGACAAGCGTTTCGCTGCGCTCGACAAACGCCTCGCCGACCAGCTCGAAAAACTGACTAGACAGCAACGCCAAGAGGTGAGTGATCGCACCGGCGCGATCGATAGTCTCGAGTCGCGCCTGCTCGAAGCCGCACGCACGCAACGCAGCGAAATCAACAAGGCCGCTGAAACCCTGGGGCACGATCTCGAAGCGCTGAATGATCGTCTGCACAGCAGTCACGCCGAGCTTGAAACGGCATTGACCAACCAAGCCAGCCAAGCCGATGCGGCACTGAATCGTGCGCAGCGCGAACTGCGCGCGGAGAAAGTCGGACGCGAAGATCTCGCTGCATTGTTCACCGAGTTCGCGATGCGCCTGAAGGGCGAGTTCGAACTGCCGCGCAGCAAATAATTCCGCGACGAGGCCGCGGCCGTGCCCGACTTCCAGCGCCTGCGGGAGTTGCTGCTCAGCGATGAGCAGGCGCAACTCGCGCAACTGCAGGCGCAACTGCATGAGGTCGCGCAGAAACACGAAAAAACCTTCGAGCGATTGCCGCCCGAATTGGTCACTTTATTGCACAACGACGACGGTCGCATTGCCGATGCATTGGTAAAACCGCTGTCACGTTCCCTCGCCGAGGCGGTGCGGCAGCAGCCGCAAAGTATCGTCGATGCGCTGTTTCCAGTGATCGGCCCGTCGATCCGCAAGGCGATCGCCGAAGCGATGCGCGACTTGGTCGGCAATCTCAATCAGGCGGTCGAAAGCAGTCTGAGTTTGCAGGGTTTGCGCTGGCGCATCGAGGCACGACGCAGCGGCGTGCCGTACGCGCAAGTGGTGCTGCGTCACTTGTTGCGATTTCATATCGATCACGTGTTTTTGATCGAACCCGGCAGCGGTCTGGTATTGCATCATGAATCGGCGCCGGATCTGCCCGCGATCGATGCCGATGCGGTCGCGGGCATGCTCAGCGCGATCAACGATTTTGTCCACGATTCGGTCGCACGCGACAGCCACAGCGCGTTGAATTCCGCGACCGTCGGCGAGCATGTTTTGTGGCTGATCGAAGGGCCGCGCGCGAACCTCGCATGTTTTATCCGCGGCGCACCGCCACTGGCATTGCAGGCGGCACTCGCACAGCGGCTGGAGCAATGGCACGGCATTCGCGATCATGGCGATCCGCACGCACCAGCCTTTACTACATTGTTCGCGATCGGTGATCTGGAACATGCCGCGACTGCAGATAATGCCGCCGCTGGCAAACCGCGCTCCGCCAACTGGCCGGTCAAGGTTTTGCTGTTGTTGCTGGTGCTTGGCATCGCTGCATATTGGTGGCGCAGTTCGCACTGGCATGCGCGCATAGAAAACTTGCGCACGAACTTGTCCGCACACGCCGGATTTGTGTTGACAGGAATCGAATCGAGACCGTATCGCGAAGTGCATATTCATGGTCTGCTCGATCCCGTGGCGGAACCGCTGCAAGCCGATATCGACCAAGCCGAACTCGGTGCGGTGACGCTGGATATCGATACTCAGCCGTTTGTTTCCGCCGCGCCTGCACTGGCGTTGAAACGCGCAAAAACCTTGCTGCAACCCTCACCGGATTTGCAGCTCGAACTCGATCATGGTCTGTTAAAACTCAGCGGCATCGCCACGCCGGAATGGATCGCATCGGCGCGCGAGCGGGCGCCGTGGATCGCCGGAATCAATGCGATCGATGCGACCCATGTCATTGCGCCGGACAACACGGCAGCCTTGCGCGCCGAACTCGATCACCAGTTAAAAACGATCGCCAATCTGCGTGTGCATTTGATGCTGGCCAAGACCGAACTCGATCCGGCCTATCCCGATGAGCTGAGCGTCTTGACGAGTCAGTTGAAAAACGCGCTGATACTCGCGGCGCAATTGAAACTGGAAATCCATATCGATGTTTATGGGCTGACCGACGTGCTCGGCGAAGATACGATCAATCGTGTTTTGCGCGAAAAACGCGCGGCATGGCTGATCGAAAAACTCATCGCCGAAGGAATTGCGGCGGATCGTCTGCACGCATCCGCCATCCCCGATACGCTCCCGCAAGCGCAGCGTTTGCTGCGCGCCGCGGCGGTGTTTGTCAGTATCGGTGCGGATGCCGCGCGATGAGCGAACGCGCGCACAAAATCTGCATGCTCGGCGATTTCGGTGTCGGCAAAACCAGCCTGGTCGCACGGTTTGTGCGCAACACATTTTCGGATCGTTACCTGACCACGGTCGGCGTGCGCGTCGACAGCAAGCAGGTGATCTTGCCGCATCGCGCGCTGAAACTCGTGCTGTGGGATATCGCCGGTTGCGAGGATCTGGAAACCATCAATCGCAATTATCTGCGCGGCGCCACCGGCCTGCTTGTGGTTGCCGACGGCACGCGTGAAAAAACCTTGCGTGTGGCGTTGAATCTGCTCGGCGCAGCGAACCAGGTGCTCGACGATCCGGCCGTGGTGTTGCTCATCAACAAGGGCGATCTGCAACAGCGTTGGGAGTTGTCGCAGCTCACGCTCACCGAGCTGCGCAAGATCCTGCCGGTCGTCACCACCAGTGCGCTGAGCGGCGAGGGTGTGGAGCAGGCGTTCATCGAACTGGCGCAGCGATTGCCGCAATGAACGATGTCCTGCCAAGCGTTGTTGAAACTTATCTCGGCAATCTTCTGCGCGATCGTGCGCGACCGCTGGTGCTCGATTTCGATCATGACTGGCAACTTTGCGAAATACACGGTGATGCGGAACATTTCGGCATCGATACAACGCAGCCGGAAAACAGCATCGCGATGTTGCAGGATTTGTTCATCGGCATGCCAATCGACGAGCGTGCCGACGTGCCGTTCGTCGAGCTCGGCAACGGTCAACATGCGCATGTACATCTGATTCCTGAAGGCGAAATCCTGCATGTTTTGCTGCTCGATGCGAGCGAAGAATTTCAGCGCCAGCAGATGCTGCAGCAAGCCGGCAACGAGGCCGCGCTGGCGAACCATAACAAGACTCGCGCGATCGTCAACCTGCGTCGCATCCGCGAACAACTCGAACGCCAGCAGGCACGACTCGAAGAAGCGAATGCCCTGAAAAGTGCGCTGATCGCGACCTTGTCGCACGATTTCCGCACGCCGCTCACGGCGATCTTTGGACACCTGCATTTGCTCGAACAACAGCACGCTGTCGATTCGCCCAGCGCGCGCGCCTTGCGCGTGATCCGCCGCAGCGCGATGTACCTTTCGACGCTCGCAGAAAATCTGCTTGAGTACGGCCGCGGTGAAGCCGGCGGCGGGCTGGTCAATCCGGTCAGTATCGATCTGGTCGAACTCGCGCGCGATCTGCGTGGCATGTTTGCGCCTTTGGCCGATGCAAAGTCGCTGCAGTTTTCGGTCGAGCTTGAAAGCAGTGAGCAGCGTTTGCCGCAGCTCGACGAGGTGAAGCTCAAGCAGATTCTCATCAACCTTCTTTCGAATGCGGTGCGCTACACCGAGCACGGCAAAATCACTGCGCACATCAGCTGGCGCGACAATGTGCTGACCATCGAAATTGGCGATAGCGGCATCGGTATTCCAGAGGAATTCCGCGAGCGTATTTTCCAGCCGTTCAATCACGGCGCGCAGCACGGCAGCAAAGGCGCGGGGCTTGGCCTGTCGATCGTCAAAAGGCTGGTGCAGCAGATGCACGGCGAGTTGCGCATGGAATCCGAAGTCGGCTGCGGTACGCGTTTCCATATTTCATTGCCGAGCGTGACGGCCGCACCACTGGCCGTGTCGTATGCTGATACGAGTGCGCGACATCGTCAGCGTGGTTTGCGTGTATTGATCGTCGACGACGATCCAGACGTCGCCGATTTGCTCGCGGCCTTGCTCGAGGATTTCGGTTTTGTCGTGACGATGGCGAATCAGGTCGCGCCGGATCTTGCGCAGATTTTTCTCGAGGCTCCGGATCTGTTGCTGATGGATGTCGAGTTGCCCGGTATCTCCGGCAACGACGCGGTGCAGCGCCTGCGTGCACAAGGCTATGCCGGCCGCATCGTGACGCTTTCAGCCAACGCCACGGAGCGCGCACGGAAAGTGGCGATGGCTGCCGGCTGCGATGATTTTCTGACCAAGCCGCTTAATGTCGAGCAGTTTCTCGGCACCATCCAGCGTGTGGTCGCAACGGCTTAGCAGATTGGATAGCGCGCGCGATTTGCCGCACAATGTATTTCTTTTTCCATGAGGAATACGCATGGCGCTGACGCCGGAAATTCTCGTCACTTTTCGCAATCTGCTCGACGAAGCCAAGACTGTCGGTGAACCCGAGCCGACCGCGATGACGCTCGCGACTGCCGATGCGGCCGGTCGTATTTCGGCACGCATCGTGTTGCTGAAAAGTTTCGACGAGCGCGGTTTTGTGTTTCACAGCAATTACGACAGCATCAAGGGCGCGCAGCTCGCGGCGCATGACAATGCGGCCTTGTGCCTGCTCTGGAAAACCCTGCGCGATCAGGTGCAGGTGCGTATCGAAGGTGTTGTCGAAAAAGCCAGCGATGCCGAATCCGATGCGTATTTTGCGTATCGTCCGCGCGGTAGCCAGATCGGTGCGTGGGCATCGCTGCAATCGCAGACGCTGAATGCGCGCGGCGATCTCGAAGCGCGCATCGCCGTATTCGAAAAACGTTTTGCCGGGGCGGATGTGCCGCGCCCGCCGAACTGGGGTGGTTATCGACTCGTGCCTGACATGGTCGAATTCTGGTACGGCGCGAAATTCCGCCTGCACGAACGCGTGCGACATGAATATTGCGATAGCCGTTGGAGTCAGCGTTTGTTGTACCCGTGAGCACGTCAGATCCGTTTCCAAAACGCATCGTTTGCCTGACTGAGGAAACGACCGAGATTCTCTACAGCATCGGCGAGCAGGATCGTATTGTCGGCATTTCGGGTTTCACCGTGCGCCCGCCGCGCGCGCGTCGCGAGAAACCCAAAGTCTCGGCGTTCATCAGCGCGAAGATCGGCGAGATCGTCGCGTTGCAGCCGGATCTCGTGATCGGATTTTCCGACATGCAGGCCGACATTGCCGCGGCGCTGATCAAGTGCGGCATCGAAGTCTGGGTGACCAATCATCGTTCGGTCGACGAAATCATCGCGCTGATCCGGCGCCTTGGTGCCATGGTCGGTGCGTATGCGCGGGCTGATGAACTCGCGTGCCAAGCCGAGCAACATATCGCCGATATTCAAATCGCCGCCGCGCGTTTGCCGCAGCGTCCGAGCGTGTATTTCGAAGAGTGGGACGAGCCGCCGATCAGTGCGATTCGCTGGGTCGCGGAACTTGTGCGGATCGCCGGCGGTGACGATATTTTTCCCGAGCTCGCCGCAGAATCGCTCGGTCGCGCGCGCATCATCGCCGACTCAAATGAGGTGATCCGCCGTGCGCCGCAGATCATCATCGGCTCATGGTGCGGCAAGAAATTTCGGCCGGATAAAGTCGCCGCGCGTGCAGGCTGGGATGTGATTCCGGCGGTACGCAACGGTGATCTGTACGAGATCAAATCACCGATTATTTTGCAGCCGGGTCCAGCCGCGTTGTTCGATGGACTGGATGCATTGCACGAGATCATCATGCGTGTAGGCATGCTCAGTAATCTCTCAAACGACAAGGCATAAATCGGCGCGGATTGAATGGGTTGCCCAGGCTGCATTACGCAGCTTGGGGTGTCGATTCGTGGTCGATATAAACCGCGTGCGGTGCCGAATATTCCTGAGTTTCCGATCGATCGATCGAGCGTGTATCGCGTAAATGCAACTATTGAGTTGCATTTATTTTCGGGTGGATTTAACATGCAGCTTCACGGTTGCGTATAGGAGTTACCCATGAACACATCCACTGATCGTATCGAATGCAAAATCCTGCTCAAGGCACCGCGTGCAAAAGTGTGGCGGGCGCTGTCCAACGCCGAGGAATTTGGCAAATGGTTCGGCATCGACTTCGCTGGCGCCCACTTCAGCGCGGGCCAGCCGGTGCAGGGCCGCATCACCCATCCGGGCTACGATCATCTTACTTTTGAAATACTGATCGAGCGTGTTGAGCCAGAACATTTGCTGGCGTGGCGCTGGCATCCGGCCGCGATTGATCAATCGGTGGATTATTCGCAGGAGCCGACCACGCTGGTGGTGTTCGAACTCAAGGACGTAGACGGCGGCGTGTTGCTCAGCGTAGTCGAAACCGGGTTCGACCAGATTCCGGCGGCACGTCGCGCCGAAGCATTCCGCATGAACAGCAACGGCTGGGCGCAGCAGATGAAAAATATCGAGTCCCATGTCGCCAGGAACTAGCGCGGGCGCATCCTCACGACAATGAAAAATCCGCGATGAAAAATGTTTCCGCTCAAACCGCCGCGGTGCACAATCGCGCGCTGCAAAAATCTGCCCCGATCTTTGCAGCGCTCGGTGATGCGACGCGGTTGCGGCTGGTCGCAGTGCTGTGCGCCGGCGGCGCGATGTCGATTACACAACTTACCGACGGCACTGACATCACGCGCCAGGCCGTTACCAAACATCTGCACGTGCTTGCCGATGCGGGGCTGGTACACAACACCAAGCTCGGGCGCGAGCGCTTGTGGGAGTTCGAGCCGACACGCGTGGACGAGGCGCGTCGCGCCCTCGAAACCATCGCGCAGCAATGGAATCTCGCGCTGCTGAAACTCAAGCTTGCGGTGGAAAGCTGACGAAACATACGGCGCTTTTTCTAACTCGCGCGGCAGGTTATTTGTGCAAGAAAGCGCTGTCGTATTTTGCTGCTACCTGATCCAGCAGCGCGTGCAGATCGTTACGCGCATACCACTTGCCATTCGCCATCACACCGAGTGGCTTGCGCAACGTGGAAAGATCCTCAAGAGGATTTTTTTCCGACAGGATCAGATCGGCGCGATTGCCGAGCGTGACGGTGCCAAAGGGTTCAGCAGCGGGGATCGAGCGGTGAATCAATTCTCCGGGCGTGCGCGTGGCCGCTGCCAACGCGTGATAACGATCAAGGCCGGCCTGCTCCAACGCGGCGAGATCGTCGTGCAGCGAAAAACCCGGAACCAGACCAGGAATACTCGGCGCGTCGGTGCCGGCCACGAGCGCGACACCGGCATCACTCATGTCCTTGGTGAAGCGTTTCAGAAAATTCAGCTTTGCGCTGAGATCACCTTTGCGCCGGACATAATCCTCGGCCCGCCATTCGATGCGCTGATCCGGCGACAGGTAGCGCGTTTCGGGCATCTGCAGAAAGCCCTCGACCACGTCGGGTTTCCCCCATTGCCGGGCAATTGTCGAGTAGGTATTCAGGTCGGCGGTAACGAAGGCGCGATAGCGTTTGATGAAGGCGATCGCCGCGGGAATCTGATCGGGATTCGGCACGCTATCGTTGTTATCGTTCGGATGCGCAAACGTCGTGTAAAGAAACTCTTCCGCATGCGCGACGAGCACCTGTCCGGCCGCAAGTTGACGCTCCAGCCCGACCTGGGTCACGCCGTGGCCGACGATGGCAATGTGCTGCGCTCGACCCTCATCGACCAGCGCCTGAAAACACTCCGGCGAGAGGTTGTTGTAGACCTTGATGAAGTCGTAACCGTTGGTCTTGGCAAGGCGCACGATCCAGCGCGCTTCGTCTGCGGTGGTGACGATGAATTGGCCATACTGCGCCGAGCCGTCGACTCGAAAACTAGCATACACATGCGGCCCCGGAATCTTGCCGCTGTTGCTGGCGAGCCGCGCATGATCCATGAAATCGCTGCTCGCGCCGCCCATGTTCAGCACCGTGGTCACGCCGTTGGCGAGGTAGACCAGCAGGTCCGCACGTGTGTCGGAATGGGTGTGCATGTCGGCGAGGCCCGGCGACAGGAAGGCGCTGCCGTGGCCGTCGATTACCTGCGCATTTTTCGGCAGCGGCAACGATGTACCGATCGCGGTGATCTTGCCGTTTTCGACCAGCACAGTTTGCCGCGACAGCACGCGTTTGGAATCCATCGGCACCACGTTCACGGCGACAAACGCAGTCACTAGCGGCGGTTGCGATGGTGCGGTTTGCGCAAAAGCGGATGCGCCGAAAAACGTGGCGAGCAAGACCAATATCAGTCGCATTATCGGGCGGCAGGCGGGCGCGAAATCAATGCGGTTTCTACCATGTGCATTGATGCGAGATGCGATCACATTGGCGGTTCTCAAAGCGATCTCCTTGATGAATATTGCGCTGCATATTTTACCGGCGAGCGAGGCCAGGGCGCAGGTCGCGCGCGATCTTTAGCTCGACGTTTTTGCGACAGGAAGTCGTGCGTAGCGACTGCGCAGTTTGATTTCAAACATCGTCGCATTCGATGCACAAGTGGTCGCGAGGGTTTACGCGCGCTGACATTGGCGCGCTCGATAATTGAGCTGCAAGCGCGTCGGTGCGACTGGATATTTGTGGTCAGCTAATCAAGCGAGAAAAACCCGCCACGCGGGCTCAATGCGCGGGCAAACACGCCGCAACGGTTTCACGGATATGTTGCGCGGTCGCGTCGGCGATGCTGAAACGCGCGTCCAGCGGCACGTCGGTTTCGACGTAGCTTTGCTGTTTCCAGCTCAATCGCGAATTCGGTTTGCTGAGCACCCGCACGATGTCGACAAGCTTGCCGGGCTTGCCGGTGATCTGGTTCAGGCCGAACACAAAACCGCCGGTGATCTCGGCGCTGTACCAGCCGCTCGCGGCCATTTGTGCATCGATGTCGTCGCTGCCAGCGCTCGCATGCAGATGGCTTAGCGCCTTTGTTGCGGCCGGTGCATCCGGGCCTTCGAACGGCGCAAAATCAAATCCCTTGATGCCATCGGCATCACGCAAAGTGAGTTCCAGTCCGATCGTGCCGTTCTTGTCGGGCTGGCAATACAAATACAGTTGCGCCGGACGTTCGCCGACCGGTGTGGTCGCGTTGCCGCTCAAGTGCACCGACTTCAATGCATCGGCGTGAGTGGGCAGCGGCAGCATCACGCAGAGTGTCGACAGCAGCGCGAGGGAAATCGATCGAAGCGGCATGTGCATTGAATTTCCAGAAGGTCGATGGGATAAAAGTAGCGTAATACAGGTTCAGGATACGTTATCGGCGTTCGCCGCCTGCCAGCCGAGTTCGGCGATCGCGCGCGCCATCGCGCCGGCCTGCAACGCCTGATCGCTGGATGCGTTGCCTTGCTGGGCGCGCTTGTACACGCCTTGCGCAATCGCGGCGAGACGGAAAAAATTGAAGGCCAGATAAAATGGCCAATGTTTACCGGCAGACAAACCCGTGCCGGCGCTGTAGCGCGCGATGAGCTCGGCTTCATCGGGAATGCCGAGCGCGCGGCGATCCAATCCGGCCAGACCGCTCAGAACCGCGCCGCCCGGCGGCAGGCGGCAGGCCATGCAGAAATACGCGAGATCGGCGAGCGGATGGCCGAGCGTGGAAAGCTCCCAGTCGACCACCGCCAGCAAGGTCGGCTCATCTCTATGCCACATCAGATTATCGATGCGAAAATCGCCGTGCACGAGTGCGATACGATTGTCCTCGGGCGGCGCATTTTTCGGCAGCCACGCGATCAACTGATCCATCGCCGCGATCTGCTCGGTCGCGGCGGCGTGGTATTGCTCGGTCCAGCGCCCGATCTGGCGCGTGAAAAAGTTGCCGGGTTTGCCGTATTCACTCAAGCCCACGGCCGCCACGTCGATGCGCGAAAGCGCAATCAGGATGTCGATCATGGCTTCGTAATAAGCACGACGTTCGCCGCTCGCGAGTTTCGGCAGAGCCGGATCCCACAGCACACGCCCGGGCACGAATTCCATCAGGTAAAACATGCTGCCGATGACCGCGTCATCCGCGCACAGATGCAACGGACCTGCGACCGGCACGCTGCTGCCGTGCAGTGCCGTGAGCACGCGGAATTCGCGATCGACCGCATGTGCGGACGCGAGCAATTTGCCGGATGGTTTGCGGCGCAACACATAACTGCCGGAGGCCGCGTCAATACGATAGGTAGGGTTGGATTGGCCACCCTTGAACTTGGTCGCGGTGAGCGGGCCGCGAAAACCCGCGACGTGTTTTTCAAGGTACGCGGCGAGAGGCACCTCGGGCAGGAAATTGATATCGCTATCGCTCATCGGGTTCTCATCGGTTTGGGCGCGATGCATTATCGCAACGCTCAATAATAGGTCATCCACTCGCGCGCACCGGGCGCTGAAAAATGCGGCAGGCCGTTCCACGTATGCAGATGCCAGCCGTGTGCGCTGGAATGAAATTCGCTGATGCCGGTATTGCGCAGACTCAGATTCATGTCGACCGTGTGCACGTCGTCAATGCCAAGCGCGGCCTGCGCGCAACGTGCGATCACGCCGCCGGAACTCATCACCAACGTCGTGCCGCCGCTGCGGACATGAGTCGGCAATTGCGCGCGCGCACGTGCGACCCGGTTGCCGAAAGCTGACCACGTCTCTGCTGCGCGATCGTCGAGTTCGGCGCGGCTCCACGATTGCAACGCCGCCATCAGCAAGGCTTTGACTTCACGCGGCGCATGACTGTCGCGCGCCGCAGCAATCTTCGGATCATCGGGAAACGTTTGGGCATAAGCGCGCACCACGCTGTCGTGGTCGAACTCGTTCCAGTCGGCGTCGATCGCAGTCGCCGGCAAGGCGCGACCAGCGGCGGCAAACGCAGCGTCGATCATCGACAAGGTTTGCGCATGCCGACGCATCGCGCCGCAAACCACGGCGCCGAGGTGCAGTGCTTCTTCGTGCTGCACCAACCACGTGGCAAGCTGTTTTGCCTGCTCGTGACCGCGCGGCGAGAGCTGGTCGTAATCTTCGGCGCCGTAGGAAGCCTGGGCATGGCGGATCAACAAAATGCGCGACATCTCAGCGCTGCTCGCCTGCGCATGGAAAAACAATTTCGACCCGTTTATTCACCGACGTATTCCTTGCTGAACTTGAGCTCGTATGGCTGCTCACGGCCGGCGGGAGTGATCGACAAAACCATGCGATAGGTGTCGCGTGCTGACACGGGAAATTCGCCGAGATAATAAACCGTGCCGTCGTCTTCCTTGATTTCGCGAAAGCGAATCGGCAGCGATTGTCCGAGCAGCGGCGTGGCGGTGCCGGTGATCTGTGCCGACACCGCTTGCGGCTGCGGGGTGCTGCCTTTTTTCTGCACCGCGATATTCAGCAGGCCGGTGCGCGCGGAATGCATAAAACCGTATTGCTTCGCCACGCTGTCCGGCAGCATGTCGGCGCTCAACGCGTTGTAATAAACGATGTAGTCGCCGAACTCCTGCAACTGTTCGGCATGACTGCGCGCGGGCGCAAACAGCCCGACAACAAAGACATTGCAAAAGAATAATTTCAGCAGGATACGCATGGCAACAGTTCCGATGGGCGATGGAGAATCATCTGATCTTTTGTACTCAAACAAGCCACGCGGCGGTATCGAACAGCGGCTGCACAATCAAGGCGCGTGCGAGATAAATCGCGAGCGTTGCGATCAGCGGCGAGAAATCAAAACCGCCGAGTGGCGGCAGCCGATTGCGCAGCGGTTTCAGCACGGGTTCGGTAATTTGATAAATGAGCGGGATCACCGGGCTGCGGGTATCGGCGCCGATAAAACTCAGCAGCGCGCGGATCAGGATCAGCCAGAAATACGCCATCAGCACATATTCGATCAGCTCGGCCAGCGCCCAGACCAGCGTGCCTGCCAACGACAACGATGCGCCGGCCAGCGCGCCGAGTACGACCACCTTGATCACTTCGAGCAGATAGACCAGCAACACGCCGGCGATATCCAGATTGCGCCAGCCCGGAATCACGCGTCGCAGCGGCATCAAAACCGGATTTGTGTACTTGTATAAAAATTGACAAATGGGATTGTAGAAATTCGCGCGCACCAGTTGCAGCAACACGCGAGCGACGACCACACCGATCAGCAGGTCGAAAAAAAACTGGACGAGGATCTGCGCGGCGTTGGCGAGGTAATTCATTCAGTGCTCCGCTCAGTTGCCGAATTCGGAAGACATCGCGCGACCGCGTTCGGTTGCCGCAGTCAATGCGCGCGCCACGACTTCGCGCAGTCCGTCATTGGCAAACTGGTGTAGCGCGGCCTCGGTGGTGCCGTTCGGCGAGGTGACGCGTTCGCGCAATCGCGCCGGCGATTCGCCATCCTCACGCAACATGCGGCCCGCGCCGAGGCAGGTCTGGGTTGCGAGTTCGCGTGCGACGTCGCGCGGCAGGCCTTGCGTGACTGCGGCGTCTTCGAGCAGCTCGACCAGCAGAAAAAAATACGCCGGGCCTGATCCGGACAACGCAGTCACGGTATCGATCAATGCTTCACGCAAGATCCACACCGCCGTGCCAACGGCCGCGAGCATGGTTTCCGCGAGGTGTTTCTGTTTCGCGCTGACTTGGGCATTGGCGAACAATGCGCTGGCGCCTGCACCGATCAATGCCGGTGTATTCGGCATGCAGCGCACGATCGGCAGACGGCCGCCGAGCCAGTTGTCGATCTGGTCGCTGCGGATGCCAGCGGCGATCGAAATCAGCAGCGGTTTGTTCGCTTGCGCCACCATGCGCAACTCGGCGCAGACGGTTTTCATAACCTGCGGTTTGACCGCGAGCAGGATGACGTCGCAGCCATCGGCGGCCTCGGCATTCGCGGTGGCATGGCGCACGCCAAAGTCGGCGGCGAGGCGCTGGCGCAATTCGCTATTCGGTTCGGCGACCGAAATGCGCGACGCGTCGTAGCCGTTGCGCAGTAGTCCACCGATCAGACTGCGCGCCATGTTGCCGCCACCGATGAACGCGATCGATGCGCTGGAGACAGGAAGTGCGGGGCTGGATTTGGGCATGACACGTCGCCGTGTTGCGGGAGGGTTGCCAAGGATAGCAAGCCTGCATGGCCGCGCCGCGGATAGCGCGCAAATTTTCGTCCGAAGCCGTGGGCAGGATTTCTGTGATGAAGGGTTTCTCAGCCTCGGTGCTGATCGGCAGTGGCAGGGGTTTGTTCAGCGACAACGTGCATAATCGGCGCGGTTATTGCTGTCGCGGATTGCACTTGTCGTGTTTTTCTGCGATGGATTTCGGCGTCGCGTTATCCGACGACCCGCATATTTTCATTTCAAGGAGGGTGTGTTGAGTACGGAAATCTCCGCCGAAACAAAAACTAAAAACGTTTTACAAATGCTCGGGCCGGGTCTGGTGACAGGCGCCTCGGATGACGATCCGAGCGGCATCGGCACGTATTCGCAGGTCGGCGCGCAATTCGGTATGGGTTTGTTGTGGACGATACCGTTCACCTATCCGCTGATGTGTGCGGTGCAGGAAATCAGTGCGCGGATCGGTAGAGTCAGCGGCAAAGGCATCGCCGGAAACCTGCGTGCCTATCCACGCTGGTTGATGTATTCGATCATCTTTCTGCTGGTGATCGCCAACGTGATCAATCTCGGTGCGGATATCGCCGCGATGGGCGCGGCCGCGAAATTGCTGCTCGGCGGGCCGGCGATTTTGTACGCGATCGCGCTGACGGTTGTTTCTGTGCTGCTCGAAGTTTTCATTTGCTACGACCGTTATGCGCATGTGCTGAAATGGCTGACGCTGACCATTTTTGCGTACGTCGCGACAGCGTTTGTCGTGCAGATTCCATGGGGCGAAACGCTCAAGCAGACATTCTGGCCGCATGTGTCGTTATCGGCAGATTATCTGACCGCATTGATCGCGGTATTCGGCACCACGATCAGCCCGTATCTTTTTTTCTGGCAGGCGTCGCAGGAAGTCGAAGAAATCACCGCGCACAAGGGCGCGCAAGCGCTCAAGCGCACGCCGAAAGAAGCGCCAGCGGAATTCTGGCGTATTCGTGTCGATACCGTGGTCGGCATGTTTTTCTCCAACATTGTCGCGTTTTTCATCATTCTCACTTGCGCTGTGACCCTGCACGCGCATGGCATCACCTCGATCAACACCGCCGCCGAAGCAGCTGAGGCATTGCGTCCGGTGGCAGGACGATTTGCGTTTGCATTGTTCGCTGGCGGCATCATCGGCACCGGCTTGCTGGCTTTGCCGGTGCTGGCGGGTTCGGCCGCTTATGCGGTGGGCGAGGCGATGGGCTGGCCGATCGGGCTGGACAAAAAGGCCGCGCGTGCGAAAGGTTTTTACGCCGTCATCGCCGGCGCCATGCTGCTGGGACTCGCGCTGAATTTCACATCGATCGATCCGATCAAGGCATTGTTCTGGTCGGCGGTGATCAACGGCGTCACCGCCGTTCCAGTGCTCGTGCTGATGATGTTGATGGCCAACAACGCCAAGATCATGGGCAAGAAATTCACGATTCCGCGCATCCTGCGCTTGCTCGGCTGGACTACCGCGGCGGTGATGCTGGCAGCCACGATCGCGATGTTCGCGACGTGGCACTCCGGGTAACCGTTGATGCGATGCAGCGCGCGGAACTCACCGCAAGGGTGACGTAAATTGGGCATTTCTCCGCCAAAAGACTGATGTTTCCTTAAGAAAGCGCCGGCATACTGGCCGCTTTCTTAACAAACATTAAAAGTTCTGGAGGGGACAATGATCAAGAGAAATTTATCGATCGCGCTGCTGGCCGCCATGGCCATTGGTGCGGGTGTGGCAAATTCTGCGCAGACGGATACGCGCGCTGTGGTTCGAGCGCATCAGCCGGAAATTGCCGAGCTCAGCGCCGATACGAACCAACTGCTGCTGCGCTCCGGCGCGTTCGATCCGATCAAACAGCGCCTCGATTTGCAAGCGACCGGCGCAAAAGCTGCGATCAATAGCCGCTATGCCATCGTGCAGTTCAATAGCGGCATGCTTGATCAACGCAAGCGCCTGGAAAAACTCGGCGTGGTGTTCCTCGGTTATATTCCGAACAACGCGTATCAGGTGCGACTGGACAAGGTCGATCTCGACGTCGTGCGCGCCGATGCGGCGGTACGCTGGGCCGGCAATTACGATTCCGGCTACAAGCTCGATCCGACCCTGTGGACTTCAGCGCGCGGCAGTTTGAAAGCGCTGGTGCGTAGCGAAAATGCAGCCGCAACCTACCGCATTAACGTACACGGTTTTGACGGTGAATCAGCCCAGGCCTTGTCCGAGGCACTCAAGAAAATCGCACCGCAAGCACAGATAGATATCATCACGGCGCATTCCGATGCGTTGCTGCTGCGTGTTGAACTTGCGCCCGATCAGCTGGATGCATTCCTGGCTGCAGCGCCCGCCCTGGATGCAGTTTCCTGGGTGGCACCATTCGTTCAGCAGCAGGTGGTGAACACCGGCAGTATCGGTACTATTCAGGGTAATTTTGTCGGTGCCTGCAGTGGCACCGGCGCGACTCTCTGCGGCAACACGCCGCTGTGGGATCACGGCTTGCTCGGCACGGGACAAATCGTTGAAGTCAGTGATTCCGGCACCACGCCGAATATGGCGTTTTTCACCACCCTCAATGGCAATACCGCGATTACGGTTGCCGACAATCCGGCGCCGACTCTGCCTGCCGTTGGCCTGAGTTACCCGAACAATAAAATTCTTGCGTATTGGGTTCAGCCAGGGGCCACCGCCTATGACAATACCAAGACCTGCCCGGGCGGCAGCGCGAACAGTTTTCATGGCACACACACCACCACTACCACCGTCGGCGATGCCGCTGGCACATTTGGCGCGAACACATATATTGCATCAACGTCGACCGCGCCGGGGCACGAGGTCGGTGACGGCATGGCCCCGAATGCACAGTTGTTGTTTCAGGATATCGGCAACGATACGTCAGGCTGCCTTGCGATCAACGATTTGCGCGGGACTCTGAAACAGAGTTTTTCTGGTGGCGCACGTATCAATAGTGCCAGTTGGGGTAGCGCTGATTATGGCGTGTATGCGGGTGACGACAGCAACGTCGATTATTCGTTGTCGACACTGGAAGATCTGATTTTTGTCGTCGCAGCCGGTAATGATGGCGTGACTTCGGTTGCCAATGGATGTCCGGCATTGCAGTTTGTCGGTGGCGTTTGCACCAGTTCTGTCGGTTCACCGGGCAACGCTAAAAACGCGATCACCGTCGGTGCGCTGGGACACGGCGGCAGCACCACGATCGCGAATTTTTCGAGTCGCGGCCCGACATCGGACGGCCGTATCAAGCCGGATATCATGGCGCCGGGGAGCTCGATTATTTCTGGAGCGGGCAACGTGAATGTCACAGGTACCGCGCAGGCTCCGGCAACCAAATCGCTCTCCGGTACATCAATGGCGACGCCCACGATTGCAGGCAACGCGGCACTCATGCGCCAGTTCTTCAGCGACGGTTTCTATCCGCGCGGCGCCAAGACCAGTGTAGATACGTTGAATCCTAGCGGCATGGTGATGAAGGTGGTGCTGTTGAATGGCACCGGCACCAACTACAACACGGCTGCTGAATGGAGCGGGATGAATTTTGGCTGGGGGCGTGCGTGGCTGGATTCGAATCTCTGGTTCTCGACCACTACCACGGGCACTGATGCTCGCCGCATGCGTCTGTTCGAACGTACCAATGCCGCAGGCTTGAAAACTGGTGACAGCAATCAGTACACGATTGCCAATGTGCAGGCCGGTCAGGAGCTCCGCGCGACACTCACCTGGTACGATCCAGAAGCGTCGCTCGGTGCGGCATTGACCCTTGTGAACAACCTCGATCTCGAAGTCGAGGGCCCCGGCGCAACGCTGTACAAAGGCAACGTGTTTTCCAGTGGTATATCGGTTACCGGTGGCAGTGCCGACAGCAAGAATACGGTCGAGCAGGTTCGCATTACCGTGCCAGTTGCAGGCAGCTACACCTTCCGCGTAAAGGCAACCAGCGTTCCTGGTGGTAGCCGTATAAATACGGCTCGCCAAGGATATGCGCTGGCAGTTTCTGGCGCGTTCGGCTTGCCCGATCAAGCGGCCTTCCCGGCGCCAACTGCCGTGGTCGTGGCCGCCAATGATGCGATCAACGGCGTCACTATCGGATTCAACGCCGCGGTCGGTGCGCAAGGCTTCCAGCTTTACCGCGCGGCGGGCACCTGTGCGTCGGCAATAGCGGGCGATTTCCGTCTCGTCGGTGATGCCGCTACCAGTCCGATTGCCGACAAGACGGCGCAGGGTGGATTCAGTTACGCCTACAAAGTGCGTGGCGTGCAGAATGATGTCGAAGGCGATGTATCGGGTTGTGTGGACGTGACTTCGCAAAATACCTGTGGGTTGCAGCCTCAGTTCGACGAAGTCAGCATCCTCGACAATGGCGTTTCCAGCACCTGCCAAGTCAATTTCAGCTGGAATGCCGCAAGCGCCAACTGCCCGACCAATACCGGGATTACCTACAACGTGCAGCGCGACAATTCGCCTTATTTCACCGCACCCACCACGCTGATCAGTGGTCTGGCCGCAACGTCCTACACGGATACGGCAGTCAGCAGCGGTCTGACCCAGTACTACGGCGTGCAGGCGGTGGATAGTTTCGGCAACGCGTCGAACCATTTGCGTACGATTGCCGCGACGCCGCTTTCGCCGGCGGGTCTGGATGGCAACACCTACTTCGACAACGCGATCACGCATTCATACATGCAGGCCGCCGCGCCGTGGCAGAACACCAATAGTGCTGCAAGTGTCGTTGGTGGCTACAGCTACCATACCGGCGGCGATGGTTTGAATTATCCCGATCTGAGTTGCGCCGCGATTACCACGCCGCCGATTCTCGTTCAGGCCGGTGCGGCGCTTTCCTTCAAAGCCAAGTACGACTTCGAATATCAGTGGGATGGCATCGTCATGGAGATATCCACCGACGGCGGCAGCACCTGGACCGATCTGCCGCCCGACGGCGGCTATCCAAGCACGTTCGCGCAGACCACCAGTCCGCCGGTGAATGCGTGTGGATATATCGCCACTCACGGTGCATTTACCGGCGTTAGTGTGAGTGCGGCAAACAACCACGATGCGGGCAACGGAACATCGGTAGCGGCGTTCCTGCCGTTCAGCAAAAACCTCAGCGCCTATGCTGGCCAGACGATCAAGTTGCGTTGGGTTCTGTCCAGCGATCCGGGTGCGGATTTTGCCGGCGGATTCATCGATCAGATCACGCTCGGCGGCAATGCGCTGGATCGTATATTCAGCAGTGATTTCGAAGGCGGGCCTGACTTTACCTGCCACTGAAATAAAGCGGATGTAGAGCTGAAATAATGGACCCGGTGCGGATATCGCACCGGGTCTTTTTTTGCGGGGTGGGGCGATGTAGCAATTCGTCGAGAACAGGGCGAGTTGTTCGCCGTGGCTTGTGTTTCATCCCCCCTGCATTAGATGAGCCGCGCGCGCGCCGAACAATGCGCTGCCGATCCGCACCATCGTCGCACCTTGGGCGATGGCGAGTTCAAAATCCTCGGACATTCCCATCGACAACGTATCGACGCCCGCATGATTTTTTTGCAGCGCCAGAAACAGTTCGCGCATACGTATAAAAGCGGCACGACGAAGTTCAGGGTCGACGTGTGGCGCGGGGATCGCCATGAGGCCACGCAGACGCAATCGCGACGATTTACCGATCGCTGCTGCGAGTGTCTCGATCAGTTCTGGCGCGCAGCCGGATTTGCTGGTTTCGTCATCGATGTTGACCTGGATCAATACGTTCAACGCCGGCAGATTTGGCGGACGATAAAGCTGCAGCGGTCCAATTAGTTTGGCGCGATCCAGACTCTGCAGCCACGCAAAATTTTCCGCAACCTCGCGACACTTGTTGGATTGCAGTGGTCCGATGCAATGCCATTCGAGATTCAGATCGCGCAATTCGTTTTGCTTGGTCAGCGCTTCCTGCACATAGTTTTCGCCAAAGGCACGCTGACCCAGTCCGGCGAGACGGCGAATCGCATCAACGGATTGTTTTTTGCTCACCGCGACCAGCTGCGGCAATTCGTGTGTTGCGGCGGCAGTAGAAATCCGTCGCTGGATTTCATCGAGGCTGGTTTTTTGCGAGCCGGTCGGGTCAACGGAAGTCATGATGAATTGATCGAAGGCCCGATAGCGCGCGGCATTGCGCGGGCTGCAGTTTATCTCCGTGCACCCCGCAATGTGCAGGCCATCACATGCAACGAGATATAGCGGCCGGGGACTATGCCGCACGTGCTGTGCTGGCGTTATACTCGTGCCTCGTTGATTCTTGTATTAGCGCCTGTACTTGAGGGGAACTGGATGGATATTGCCGAGCTGCTGGCCTTTTCGGTCAAGAACAAGGCTTCCGATTTGCACTTGTCGGCAGGTTTGCCGCCGATGATTCGCGTCGACGGCGACATCCGCCGCATCAATATCCCGGCGCTGGATCACAAGCAGGTGCATTCGCTGGTCTACGACATCATGTCGGATCGGCAGCGCCGCGATTACGAAGAATTTCTCGAGACCGACTTCTCTTTCGAGATTCCGGGACTGGCGCGTTTTCGTGTCAATGCGTTCAATCAGAATCGTGGCGCGGGTGTGGTGTTCCGAACCATTCCGTCCGAAGTGCTGAGCCTCGAAGACCTCGGTTGTCCGAAGATTTTCAAGGAGCTCATCGAGCAACCGCAGGGCCTGATTCTGGTCACCGGACCGACCGGTTCGGGCAAATCGACCACGCTCGCGGCGATGGTTGATCACATCAACAAGAACGAATACGGACACATCCTCACGATCGAGGATCCTATCGAATTTGTGCACACCTCGAACAAGTGCCTGATCAACCAGCGCGAGGTGCATCGCGATACCCACGGCTTTACCGAAGCGCTGCGTTCGGCGCTGCGCGAAGATCCCGACTTCGTACTGGTCGGCGAAATGCGTGATATCGAAACCATCCGTTTGGCCTTGACCGCAGCGGAAACCGGACATCTGGTGTTCGGCACCTTGCATACTTCATCTGCGGCAAAAACCATCGATCGCATCATCGACGTATTTCCGGGTGCCGAAAAAGGCATGGTGCGTTCGATGTTGTCGGAATCGTTGCGCGCGGTGATTTCGCAATCGCTGATGAAAAAGGTCGGCGGCGGACGTATCGCGGCGCATGAAATCATGGTCGGCATTCCGGCGATCCGTAACCTGATTCGCGAGGACAAGGTCGCGCAGATGTACTCCTCGATCCAGACCGGCCAGCAATACGGCATGCAGACGCTCGATCAGTGCCTGCAGGATCTGGTGCGACGTGGCATGGTGACGCGGCAACAGGCGCTTGGCTATGCCAAGAACAAGGAAACTTTCAGGTAGGCGAATCGGCGACAAGCTCGTATTGTGCGACAAAGCATCGGCGCAAGATGCGCAACGGTTCGATGCGAGCGCAAGGGTAGGCAGCACGATTGTGCGGATGTGTGGATATTTCGGATTTGGCTGGGGGGCCAGGCCGGCTTTTTATAAAACAGCAACGAGGTATGTGCCATGAGCAGCATCGATTTCACTTCCTTCCTCAAGCTGATGGTGCACAAGAAGGCGTCCGATCTTTTTATCACCGCCGGCATTGCGCCCAGCCTCAAGGTGAATGGCGTGATCGCGCCGATCACGCAGAATCCGCTGACCTCGGCGCAATCGCGCGACATGGTGCTCAACGTCATGACGCCGGCGCAGCGCGAGGAGTTTGAAAAAACCCACGAGTGCCAGTTTGCGATCAGCCTCTCCGGCGTCGGTCGTTTTCGTGTGAGCTGTTTTTATCAGCGCAACAATGTCGGCATGGTGTTGCGTCGCATCGAGACGCGCATTCCGAGTGTTGATGAGTTGAGTTTGCCGCAGATCGTCAAGTCGCTGGCGATGACCAAGCGCGGTCTGATCATGTTCGTTGGTGCGACCGGCACCGGCAAATCGACCTCGCTCGCAGCGATGATCGGATTTCGAAATCTCAATTCGACCGGACACATCATCACTATCGAAGATCCGATCGAATACGTGCATCGCCACGAAAGCTGCATCGTCACCCAGCGCGAACTCGGCATCGATACCGACAGCTGGGAAAACGCGCTCAAGAACACGCTGCGCCAAGCGCCCGACGTGATCATGATCGGCGAAGTGCGTACGCGCGAAACCATGGAGCACGCGATCAACTTCTCCGAAACCGGTCACCTCTGTTTGTGCACTTTGCACGCGAACAACGCCAACCAGGCGCTCGATAGAGTCATCCACTTTTTCACCGAAGATCGGCGCTCACAGCTGTTGATGGATCTGTCGCTGAATTTGAAAGGCATCGTCGCGCAGCAACTGATTCCGACGCCGGACGGCAAGGGGCGACGAGTCGCGATGGAGATTTTGCTCGGTACGCCGCTGGCGCAGGATTACATCCGCAAGGGCGATGTGCACAAGCTCAAGGATCTGATGAAGGAGTCCACCAACCTCGGCATGCGCACCTTCGATCAGAGCCTGTTCGAGCTGTATCAGGCCGGCGAGATCACCTACGAAGACGCGCTACGCTACGCCGACTCGACCAACGAGGTGCGTCTGAAGATCAAGCTGTCGCAGGGCGGCAACGCGCACACGTTGTCGGCCGGACTGGATGGCGTGGAGTTGACTGAGCGTTGATCTGATTCGGCTTTAGTCGATTGCTGGAACGGCGACTAAACACCGTTCCAGCAGCAAGTACGCGTCGCGAAAATGCGCGTAATTTCTCAGTTCATATCGATCGTTTCTTCAATCGCGATGCCGCTTGGCGTCGCCGTGAACTGCATGTCGCCGTGGCGAATCCACTTTTCGTAGACCGTCATCATCTGCGCGGATTTCGCCATTTGCGCGCGTTCCTTGTCGCCCATCTTGGCGCTGATTGTGTCGGCGAATTTGCCGAACAGTCCATACACGGCACCGCTGAAACTCATGCGCATGAATACCGGCTGGCTCGCGGCGGGCGCTGCCAGATAGGCAGCCAAACCAGTTTCTTCGCCAGCGCCGGTGGAGATCGCCAGCGCCGTCGGTGACATCGCGACGAACATCGGCGGCATCATTGCAGCCATCGCGCCGAGCGATAACGGCACCGGCTTGCTGTCGGGGCTGAGCTTCAGATCTTTCAGCGTCGGCACGACCAATTGCGCCATCGCCACGGTGGTGGTCGGATTGCTCATCGACAACAGCAGCTTGCCGCTGAATTCCGGCATGCCGACGCCTTTCGGATTGAGTTTGGTCAGGCTGAAACGCATGCCGTTGAAATCACTGAACGGTGGCGGCACGGAGCTATCGAGTTTCTCCACTGCGTCGACGGCCTGCTTGTTGAGGTCGGCAAACTCGCTGCACGCATATGGCTTGGCGACGATCGCCTTGGCCTGCTTCTGCCAGAAATCCTTGAGCTTCAGCACCGGTATCGCGATGCTGATATCAAGCAGGCTGTCGCTCGGTGCGGCGGTGCCCGGCGCAGCGGCGCTGGCGGCCATCACATCCTTGGCCAGCGCGGCTTCGAGTTCGAGCTGGAAACCGACCTGCATGCGCTGCGCGGTCAGCGCTTCGTAACCGAAACTCAGGCGCGGAAATTTCTGCGCGATTGACAGCGCATCGGTGCGGCATGCTGCATCCAGCGCCTTGGCTGGGCTGCCGAGTGCCGTGCTGAACTCCTGCAGCACCGGATCGCTGGCGCTGCTGATCAGATCGACCAAGCGCACCACATCGAGATAACCCGAACCGTTCGGCAGATAATGGAATTTCTGATTCAGCGCATCAAGCGCGCCGCCCTGCAGAATGTTTTTGTCCGGGCGGGTAATGCCGAGCAGTTTCTTGCGCAGATCCTCGCCCGCATTTTTCGGGATGAGCGTGAGCACCACCTGATTGCCTTGCACGGCCATCACAACTTCGAGTGCGTCCTTGCCGATGAACCAGTAGTCCTGCTCGCCGACTTTGCCGATTTCGAGCTTCTGCCCGGAGTTCTGTTCGACGCGCGCGACGAATGCCTTGAACGCCGCCGCATCGCCAAGCTCCAGACGCAGCACCGGAATCACCCCGACGCCGTACAACGCCATGTGCGCATCCGGGCGCAGGCCGATCTCGCGCAATTTATCCAAGGTGTCGCGGGTCTTGAATTCGTTGAGGATGGCTTGCGCAACGCGCTTGGACGTATCGTCGAGCTTCTCCGCGCTGCTCAGGATTTCCTGGTAATAAGCGATCAGCATCGGCCACGACTCGTGGAACTGCGTTGCGTATCGATCGATCATCGCCTGCGGCATCGGCTCGATATTGCCGAATACGTAAGGTGTATCGGCCGGTGCGTAACCCAGCGGAATACCCGCATCAGGAGTTTTTCCACAGCCTGCGAGCAACAGGGCGGAAGCCAGCACACAGGTGCCAAGGCGGATGATTACGGGCATGGAGAATTCCGGCGTTGAAAGGAGAGGAGTGCAGTCTAACCAAGCACGCCGACGCGCGCATCAGTCGCGTATTTATTTGCCGAGCAATTCCTGCAGGACCGCCATGCGTATGAACACGCCGTTGCCGACTTGTTCGAGGATCAGCGAACGCGGGCCGTCGGCGACATCGGCGGCAATCTCGACGTCGCGATTGATCGGGCCAGGATGCATCACCAGGCAATCCGGCGCGGCCTGTGCGAGGCGCTCGCTGCTCAAACCGAAGCGGCGAAAATATTCGGCTTCGGATGGAATCAGCGCGCCTTCCATGCGTTCTTTCTGCAGCCGCAGCATGATCACCGCATCGGCGCCACGCAAGGCCGCATCAAAGTCGCTGAACAGCAGGCAGCCCGGCATTTCCGCCGCATCCGGCAACAGTGATTCGGGCGCGCACAAACGCAGCTCGCCGATACCGAGCGTGCGCAGTGCATGTACATCCGAACGTGCCACTCGCGAGTGCCGGATATCGCCGCAGATCACCACGCAAAGCTGGCTGAAATCGGCGCGATGTCGGAGCAAGGTCAAGGCATCCAACAAGCCTTGCGTGGGATGCGCGCGATTGCCGTCACCGGCGTTCAACACCGCGCAGTTCGAGCGCAAGTGGCGTGCGATAAATTCTGGTGTGCCAGACTCTTTGTGCCGCACCACGAAAGCATCGCAATGCATCGCTTCGAGCGTATGTACGGTATCAAGCAAAGTCTCGCCCTTGACCGTGGATGAGCTAGCGATATCGAAGTTGATGACATCCGCGCCGAGGCGTTTGGCGGCGAGATCGAACGACGTACGCGTGCGTGTGCTCGGCTCGAAAAACAGATTGATCACGGTGCGGCCGTTGAGCAGATCGAGTCGTCGTGTGCCGTTGTGGCTGAGCGCGCGCAGTTGTTCGGCCCGATCCAGCAGATGTTCGAGCGTGGCGCGCGGTAGACCCTCCAGCGTCAACAAGTGACGCAGGCGGCCATGTTCGTCGAGTTGGGGCTGGGGCATGGCAATCGAGTCAGGCGAGGATGTCGCTTATTATCGCAGGCCGCTCGAGCGCTGTAACGCGCGTTGCAAATTCAGGCGGTTGCGAGCCATGATTCGACGATGATTTGCGCTGCGACCGAATCGATATTCGCGGCGTGCTTGCGTTTGGCGGTACCGCTGCGGCGCTGTTCGGCGAAGCGCCGGCTCGCTTCCATCGAGGTGTAACGCTCATCGACCGCGTGCACCGGCAAGTCGTAGCGTTTTTGCAGCGCGGCGGCGAAGGCGCGTGCGGCACGCGTGATCGGTTGTTCCTTGTCGTCCAGCGTCAGCGGCAGGCCAACCAGCAAGGCTTGTGGCCGCCATTCTTTCAGCAGTGCATCGAACTTCGCCCAGTCCGGCCCGCTGGGCGAATTTTCGATCACACTAAGTGCCTGCGCGCTTTGCGTAATCTGATTGCCCACCGCAACGCCGATCAGGCGCGTGCCGAAGTCGAAACCGAGAACACAGCTCATTGCGCGCCGCCTGTCATGAACTCACGCATGACCGGCATAACTGGTCAGGTTGGCGAGCTTCACACCGACCAGTGCAGCGGCGGAATCCCAGCGTTCGTCGAGCGGCGTTTCGAACAATATCTGCCGTGTGGCGTCGGCGGTGAGCCAGGAATTTTCCTTGAGTTCCTGCTCGATCTGACCGGCGCCCCAGCTGGCGTAACCGAGTGCGATCAACGCTTGTTGCGGGCCGTTGCCTTCGGCGATCGCGGCGAGAATATCGCGCGAGGTCGTCACGCACAGACTGTCGGTGATGCGATAGGACGAATCCCAATTGCCCTGCGGCGCGTGCAATACAAAACCACGTTCGGGCTGCACCGGGCCACCGATCAACACCGGTGCGTCGATAACGTCCTGCAACTCCGAACTCAGATTCATTTGCGCGAGGACATCACCGAGCCGATATTCGGACAGGCGGTTGATCAGCAGGCCCATCGCGCCGTCTTCATTGTGCTGGCACAAATAGGTAACGCCACGCGCAAAGTTGGCGTCGTGCAACATCGGCATGGCGATCAGAAAATGATCGGCGAGAGTGGTCGGACTTTGCATGGTCGGATTGTACGGGGCTTGGCGCCAAGTCGGCCAGTCGGCGCGCTCAAAACTGCACAGAACGAGCGAGTTTATTGCGCACCAATCGCGAGATCTTTGTCACCATCACCGGTCTGAAACTGCCAGGTGCGTGTGACATAAAGCTCGTCGATATCCTCGCCGGTATTGGTCGGAATCGGCGGAAACGGTGCAGCAAGTCCCACGATGCGAGTCGCAGCTTCATCGAGCACGCGAATGCCGCTACTCTGGATAATTTCGATATTTTTTACCGAGCCATCGCGACGCAGTGCCACCGTGAGAATCACGTTGCCATGCAATTGCTCGCGCTTGGCTTCATCCGGATAATTGAGATTGCCGATGCGCTCGATCCGCGCCACCCATGCACGCATATAGTTGGCGTAGACATACTCCTTGGTGTTGGCGCTGATTTCTTTTTTCTTCGGACGCTTGGCATAGGCCTGTGTCTGTTTCTGGATTTCTTCGGCGAGCCGCGCCATTTCCATTTTGCGTTGCACTTCCTGCGGCGCCAGCGCGAGATCGGTCGGCGGCACCTCGCGGCTTTCGATCTGGCTATTGATGCGGTCGCTCGATTGTTGCCGGGTGACGACGCGCGTCGCTTTTTGCGAGTTCGGTTGCGGCGCACCCGCTTCCATCGGCTGTGGTGTCAGGCCCTGTTCCGGTTTGCGCACGCTGCCGGAAAACTGGTCGCTCGGACGCAGCGCCTTGTCGCTGTTGCCGCCGCCGCTGTTGTTGGCCTGGGCGAGAAAATCGGCCTTCTCGGGCTTCTCGCCCGAAGCGGATTGCACGAGGATTACATCCAGCGATGGCAGCCGCGGCGCGGGTTTGTCGAAACTGAAAGTCACGCCAAGCGCGACCACCGCATGTATGACCAAGGCAAATAACAAGGTGACGCGCAGGCGCTCGCTGCTGCCGACGTTGGCAGGCATGGCGACGCGGGTTTTTGCGGCGCTGCTCACGCCAGCCGCTGCTCGAGATGATCGAATAACTGACCGGCAATATTGAGGCCGAACTGCTTGTCGAGTTCGCGGACGCAGGTCGGACTGGTGACATTGATTTCGGTCAGGTAATCGCCGATGACGTCCAGGCCGACGAAAATCATGCCGCGCTTTTTCAGCTCCGGCGCCACTTGCGCCACGATCCAGCGATCGCGTTCGGACAAGGGCACACCGACGCCCTTGCCACCGCGTGCGAGATTGCCGCGGAAATCGTCGCCCTGCGGAATACGCGCGAGCGCGTATGGCACTGGTTCGCCGTCAATCAACAAAATGCGTTTGTCGCCGGCGGTGATTTCCTCGATGTACTTTTGTGCAATCGCGAACTGCTGGCCGTTGTCGGTCAGCGTTTCGAGGATCACATTCAAGTTCGGATCGCCGTGAAAACTGCGAAAGATGCTGCGTCCACCCATGCCATCCAGCGGCTTCAAAACTACCTGGCCGTGTTCGCTGACGAAACGCCGGATTTCTTCCGCATCGCGCGCGACCACACTCGGCGGCGTGCATTGCGGAAAGTGCAACGAGTACAGTTTTTCATTGGCGTCGCGCAGTGCCTGCGGATGATTGACCACCAGCACACCCGCATCGAACGCAAGCTGTAGCACCATCGTGTCGTAGATGAATTGTGCATCTACCGGTGGATCCTTGCGCGCGAGGATGACATCCAGTTCGCGCAGATCGGACCAGATGCTTTCGCCGAGCGTGAACCAGTCCGTGGTGTTGTCGCGCACGCTTAGTGGCGCAAGCCGCGCCCATGGCACGCCGTTGCGTATGGCCATGTCGCCCTGGGTCATGTAACACAGCGTATAACCGCGTTGCTGCGCTTCCAGCAACATGGCAAAGGTGGAATCTTTCTCGGTGTGGATGTGCTCGATGGAATCCATCAGCACGGCAAGACTGCGCGGCATGATTCAACTCGTGGTGGTGCAATCCGGCATCCTCACGGATGCGGCGGCTTGCGGTCAACCGGCAGGATGCATTTCTTCGCTATCGAGTCGAGAATGCACGGCGGATTTTTCTTGGCACGCGCTATGCATGCGGGTAAAGCCATGCATTGGGATATGTCGAGAAACTCCCGGCGCGAGTGTCGGTATGCGCCTGCGGTTAGTCGTGAGCGCAGCAAATTCTTGCGTAAATACCTGCACTAATACCGAAAAAGTGATTTAATGCTTGAACATTGGACACACGCTGCTCGCGCCATGGGCTTTTTTCTTGACAGCTTGATGGCCGCTTGTTAAACAGGTGTTTGGTTTGTCTTGAATGGCGAGCGTGAGCTGCAACCATTTCCGCTGCAAGAGAGGGTTTAGTGGACGCAACAATAGATACAGGGGGGCTGGTCGGCCTGAAGGTCATGGTAATCGATGATTCCAAGACCATACGTCGCACCGCCGAAACATTGTTGAAAAAAGAGGGTTGCGAAGTCGTCACTGCGGTCGACGGTTTCGAAGCCTTGGCCAAGATTTCGGATAATCAACCCGATATCATCTTCGTCGACATCATGATGCCGCGACTGGATGGCTATCAGACCTGCGCGTTGATCAAGAATCATCAGGTATTCCGCTCCACACCGGTGGTGATGTTGTCGAGCAAGGATGGTCTCTTCGACAAGGCCCGCGGGCGCATTGTCGGTTCCGAGCAATATCTGACCAAACCTTTCACACGTGACGAATTGCTGGATGCGATCCGGCGACATGTGATCAATAAATAAACAACGATCCGGACCGGCAAGGGGGCAGGTGATGGTTCATGGTTCAATTTTCGGAGACGCCCGCGTTGCAACGCGCGGGTTCGTGACGCTGCAGATGCAGCGTATGCCTGCTCGGTATCGTCTCGGGCACGCCCCCCAGCGCCTGTTTGCCGGTCAAGGCAAGCTCGCCGCCTCCTCCCTTTGGTTTATCGCATTGATGGCCGTCGCATGAATGTTGTTCCCCAGATTTCCGCATTTGATCTGCTTGCCGATATCGAGCGTCGCAGCTTGGCGCATGCCGCCGGTATGCCCGAGCAAATCGAGGCGCCCGGCTTGTGGCGTGGTATCGGCTTCCGGGTCGGTGATCGCTTCCTCGCCAGCACGATTGCCGACGTCAACGAAATCCTGTCGGTGCCGCCTTTGACCCACGTTCCCGGCACCCGACATTGGGTATTGGGCGTGGCGAATGTGCGCGGTGTGCTCGCGCCGGTGATTGATCTCAAAACTTTTCTCGGTGGCACGCGCACGATTACGACCGATTCGAGTCGTGTCTTGCTGGTGCGGCAGCAGGCCGGCAGCGTCGGTTTGCTCGTGGATGAGGTTCTGGGCCAGCGCAATTTCGTGAATACGCAGAAGCTCGAAAATGCCGAGCTGGACGAAAACTACGCAAGATTTGTTTACGAAAGTTATGTGTTGGGGGATGTGCAGTGGAGCCTGTTCAGTATGGCCGAGCTGGTACGTGCGCCTGATTTCCTTGCAGCGTGAGTGCTGGATGCCATAGGGCTGCCTCGGCAGGCGTTATTGAGCTGAATTTTTTGAGAGACGGTGGATATGAGCGCGGATAAACAGAAGTCGGGCGGAGCGAATACGCTGTTGGTGGTTCTGCTGATCGCAGCCATTCTCGTGGCGGTCGTGGATTTCATCTTGTTGAACAACAAAGCCACGCAGGATCGACAAGCGACCGCGCTGACCACGCAGATTCAGGTGCAGTCGCAGCAGCTCGCGAAATACGCGACTGAATCCGCCTCCGGTAATATCGATGCGTTCGGTGGTCTTGCCAGCACCCAGGCCAGTATCGCCGGCGAAGTGCAGAAGCTGCTCAACGGCGATCCAGCCTCCGGCCTGCCGAATTACCTGAATGAGCCATCGGTCAAACCCGAACTGACTGATCTGGGCAAGGCGTGGGCGCAGCTCGATGGCAACATCAGCAAGATTCTCAGCAACAAGGATCTCGTGCTGAATGCAACGGCTCTTGCTAACGACTTTTCGACCAAGCTGCCGGTGCTGAACTCGCGTACCGACGAAGTGGTGAAAATCCTTACCGAAAAGAACGGTGCAGCCGGTCAGGTGATGATCGTGTCGCGCCAGATGTTGCTCGGCGATCGCATGTTGCGTCGTGTGCAACAGGTGCTGCAGGGCGGCACCGAGGCGCAATCGGCCGCGGATGGTCTGTCGCGCGATGCGCGTTTGTACGGCGCGGTATTGACCGGCTTGATTAGCGGTAACGCCGATTTCGGCATCAAGGCGATGGAAAACAGTTCGGCGCACGAGATTCTGAATGACATCAACAAGCAGTGGACCGAGCTTGGTGAGCCGGTGCAAAAACTGCTCGACGCGTCGTCCGGTGTGCAGGAAGTGAAAACCGCTGCGGACAACAGCTTCACCGACAGCCAGAGCGTGCTGATCCAGGCCGACAAGGTGGCGCAACGTCTCGGCGCGTTGGCGCCGCAGCGCATCTTCCCGAATATCTGGTGGGGTGCCGGTGCCGCGGCGCTGGCCGTGTTCCTCGTGATCCTGTTGGCGATGACTACTTTCCGCGACCAACAGCGTCGATTCAAGGACAGCTCCGAGCTCAACCAGCGTAACCAGGAAGCCATTTTGCGATTGCTGGATGAAATGGGATCCCTCGCAGAAGGCGATTTGACGGTGAAGGCGACAGTGACCGAAGACATCACCGGCGCGATTGCCGACTCGGTCAATTACGCGGTGGAAGCGCTGCGCTCGCTGGTGACCACGATTAACGAAACCTCGTTGCAGGTGGCGGCGTCTGCGCAGGAAACCCAGGCCACCACAATGCATCTGGCCGAAGCGGCAGAGCATCAGGCGCAGCAGATCACATCAGCGTCCACCGCGATTGGCGAGCTGGCCCAATCCGCCGATCAGGTGGCCCGACATTCGGCCGACTCCGCCGAAGTGGCGCAGCGCTCGGTCGCTATCGCTTCAAAGGGTGCTGGCGTCGTGCGACAAACCATTCAGGGCATGGACTCGATCCGTGACCAGATTCAGGAAACTTCGAAGCGCATCAAGCGCCTCGGTGAATCCTCGCAGGAAATTGGAACCATCGTCGAACTGATCAACGACATCGCCGAGCAGACCAATATTCTGGCGTTGAACGCGGCAATTCAGGCGGCCTCCGCCGGTGAAGCCGGTCGTGGATTTGCGGTGGTCGCGGATGAAGTGCAACGACTCGCGGAACGCGCCTCGGGCGCAACGCGGCGAATTGAAACGTTGGTGCAGACGATTCAGTCCGATACCCATGAAGCGGTCGGTTCGATGGAACAAACCACGACCGAAGTGGTTTCCGGCGCACGTCGCGCCGAAGACGCGGGTCTGGCGCTCGGCGAAATCGAAAAGGTGTCGAACGATCTGGCCGAATTGATTCAAGGCATTACGCATAGCGCAAATCAGCAATCGTCCGTGGCCAGCAGCATTACCGCGACCATGAACGTCATTCAGGAAATCACCACGCAAACATCGGTCGGTGCAAGCCAGACCGCCGAATCCGTCGGTAACTTGGCGAAACTGGCGGACGACATGCGCCGCTCGGTTGCCGACTTCACTTTGCCGAGCTGATCAAGGTCGAACTAGTGAAATTTCTTTTGCCGGTTGTTTTCCCCTGCGCTGCCCGGGCTGAGCCCGAGGTGCGCGTCGCGTCATCATTGGTGGTCTGGTCATGAGTGCGCAACAAACTAGCGATTTCACCACACTGCGCTGGATCAAGCAGGAGCTTGACGACACCTTGCAGCAAGCGTTGCACGCGCTGCAAACGTATGTCGAAGATCCTTCCGACAGCAGCCAGATCCAGCTCTGCGCCAACAACCTGCATCAGGTGCAGGGCACCTTGCGCATGGTCGAACTGTACGGCGCGGCGATGGTCGCTGAAGAAATGGAACGGCTCGCGCAGGATCTGCTCAGCGGGCAAGTGAGTCCGCAGGAAGATACCTACAGCGTGCTGATGCGCGGCATCGTGCAACTGCCCGATTACCTCGAACGCCTGCAAAGCGGACACAAGGACATTCCGATTGTCCTGCTGCCGCTGTTGAACGATTTGCGTGCGTGCCGTGGGCAAAAATTGTTGTCCGAGTCGGCGTTGTTTGCACCGAATCTCGATGCGGCCTTGCCGGCGTCGGCGGGCGGTGCGGCGCAGTTGCTCGCGCCGCTCGAAATGCGCGCGCAAGCGGGCAATTTGCGCACGGCGTATCTGGCAGCGTTATTGAAATGGTTTCGCGATGACGCCGCGGCCGGTCCGCTGGATCGCCTGCTGGGTATTCTCGATCGTTTGCGTGGTCTGTGTGTTTCGGTGGAATCGCGTCGTCTATGGTGGGTTGCCGCCGGTGTGATCGAGGGCGTGCAAAGTCACAGTATCGAACCCAGCGTCACGCTCAAGTTGCTGTTCGGCAAGATCGATCGCGAAATCCGTCGGTTGCAGGAAGACGGCGAAATTTCCTTGCGCAGCGATCCCACGCGCGAGCTCGTAAAAAACCTGTTGTATTACGTCGCGCATGCACGCGATGCCGGCCCGCGCAGCACCGAACTTCGTGCGACCTACAAGCTGAATTCGTTATTGCCGAGTGACCAGGAATTGCGCCACGCCAAGGGCAGCGTATCCGGCCACAACCGCACTCTGCTCGACACCGTTGCCGTGGCGATTCGCGACGATTTGCTGCGCGTGAAAGAAGCGCTGGATATCTTCCTGCGCTCGCACAGCCGCGAGCCTGGGCAATTGCAGGCGCAAGCCGAAGTGCTGGATCGCGTCGGTGATACCTTGGGCATGCTGGGTCTGGGAATTCCACGCCGTTTGGTTGGCGAACAACGCCAAGCACTGGCTGACATCGCCGCTGGCGTGCGTCCGGTCGAAGAATCTTCGTTGCTGGACATCGCCGGCACCTTGATCTACGTCGAATCCTCACTCGACGATCATATCGAGCGTCTCGGTGCGACCGAAGAAAGCGCCGAGCCCGCCGGTTTCCTCGAACACCTGCCGACCACCGAAGTACGTCGCATTCTCGATGCATTGATGCAAGAAGCTGCGACCAATCTGGCGCACGCCAAGCAGGAAATAATCTCGTTCATCGAGGCGCCATGGATGCACTCGCACATGTCCGAGATTCCGCATCGACTCGAAGAAGTCTCCGGTGCGTTGATCATGCTTGATCTGGTCGAGCCCGCGCATTTCATGACCGCGATCCAGCGTTTTGTCGAGGTCGAGTTATTGCAGCACAAACGCGTGCCGACAGCGGCGCAGCTGGATCGGCTCGCCGATGCATTTGCGTCGATGGAATATTATCTGGAAGCCACGCGCGAACGCCGCAGCGGGCGCGAAGAAATTCTCAATGCCACGCGCAGCAGTTTGACGGCGCTGGGTTATTGGCCGATTCCGCAGCGCGAACCGGTTTCGTGGACTGGCACGTTGGAAGCCTCTGCCGCAGTGCATGCCGAATCCATACCCGAGCACCGTGCCGCCGCCGCGTTTGTGCCTGAAGTCGAACTCGTTGCGCCAGCGCCGCTATCCGAGGCGCCGGTAGAACCCCAAGCCGCTGCGCCGCAAATCGTGCCAGTGATCGAGACTCAATCCTCGGCGCCGACGGAACCTGCGCCAGTTGTTTTTACTCTGCTGGCACCGGCGCACGAAGCTATCACCGATGCCGAAGACGACTACATCGAAATCGAGGAAGAGATCGAAGAAGAAGTACCCGAGTACGACTTCAGCCCGGCCACGACCCATTTTGAATCGGTGACCACGAATGAGATCGACGCCGATATCCGCGGCGTGTTCCTTGAAGAAGTCGCTGAAGAAATCGAGAGCTTGCACACCACCGTTGCGGCATGGCGGGTAAATCCGCATGACCTGTCCAAACTCACACCGATCCGCCGTTCGTTCCATACTCTGAAAGGTTCGGGGCGTCTGGTCGGTGCCGCGGCCATCGGCGAGTTTGGCTGGAAAATCGAGAATTTGCTGAACCGTGTGCTGGATCGCACGGTTCCGCCAAACGTGGATGTCGAAGCGCTGATCACACGTGCGGTTGATGCACTGCCCGGACTACTTGCCGCGCTCGGTGGCACGGGTGATGTCGATGCCGACCTTGGCGAAATCGTCTATCACGCCGACCGCCTCGTGGCGGGTGGCGAAATCAACGCGTTGGAAAACCCGCAATTGCGCATGCGCACGATCAAGCGCGTGGTGCGGCGTCGGGTCCTGCGCTCGTCGCTGGCGCCGGTGCCAACGATTGCCGCGGTCGCGGAATCCGTTGAGCCGGAAACCTTGTCCAGTGAAACGCCAGCGCAGGCCGAATCGCGCGGTACGTCATGGTCCGGTATCGATCCGGTGTTGTTCGACATTCTGCGTAGCGAAGTGGCCGCGCATCTGAGTGTTGTTGATACCCATCTAGAGGCCGCTGCCGGAAATTCCATTCCGGTGACCGAAGATCTGGTGCGTGCGCTGCACACGCTGAACGGCGCGATTGCGACTGTCGAAATCCCGGTGCTCGGCGGTGTTTTGTCGCCGCTCGAAGCCTACGTAAAAGGTGTCTATTCACGAAATGGCGTACTGGATAGCACTGGCGCGCAGGCGCTGGCGAATACGTCCACATTGATCAAGCAAGTCATGCTTGAGCTGGAAAGTGATCATCCGCAATGGCCGTCCAGCACACAGTTGACACAACAAGTCAATTCGTTGCGCGCCAGTGCGCCTGATTCGATCCTGCCGTACAACGTTCACGCTGCGGAATTCGAGGCGCATAAGGACGATACGACTCCCGCGCCGGAAACACATACAACGGATTCACAGGATGCTGGCATTACAGCCGACGCGCACGCAGAAAATACCGAGCATATGTCGATCGATGCCGCGGTCGAAGCAGCGATCGAAGAAGCGATCGAAGAAGCGATCAACCAGAACCATGCGCATGCGGCTTATGTAGATAACGCCTCGTCGCACGACGAAGAAATCAGCTTGTCCGGCGATGAGCAGATTGCCGCCGGCAATGAATCTGCCGAACACCCCGTGCCGGTCAGCGAAGACGACAACGACTTCTTCAAGTTGCATGACGAGCCGATTCGCCTCGTTGAAGCTGCCACGCCCGAGCAGCGCAAGGAGGAAGAGGAAGAACTCTTCACATCCGGCCTGGTATTCGAAAGGTTTTCGCACGTTGAAACGCCATCGGCCGAAGTGGTGCATGAAGCCGTTGCGATCGAGCCATCCAAGGTCGACCAAGAGCTGACCGAACCTTCACTCGGCGACGCCGTGACCGATGAACAGTTCTTCTCGATGCTCGAAGAATCAGTGAGGGACGACAGCCAGCAGCCTGCGGTGCACGAAACCCACATCGATGAGCATGTGTTGTTCGCGGATCAGCCGGGAGTCGCATCCGTTGATGATTCCGCTGACGAAGAAATCATCTTGTCCACACCATATGCAGCGCCGACAGACGAGCCGCAACATTACGAACTGTCGCAGTCCCCAGCCGCTGCTGCACCGACACCAACACCAGAGCCCGCCGTTATTCAAAGTGCCGACGAAGAGCTTCGCCCGAACGTGGTGTTGCTCGATGAAACCCCTGCGCCGGCGATCGCGGACGATGTTCAGCCCGATGGCGTGCTCGCCGCCGCAGACATCGACGACGATCTGCTAGAAGTATTCGTGCAGGAAGGCGCCGATATCCTCGATCATGCGGATGCGCTGCTGACGCGTTTGCATCGCGCACCGCAGGACAAGGAAATCCTCAGCGGCCTGCAACGCGAATTGCATACCCTCAAGGGTGGCGCACGCATGGCCAACCTTGAGCCAATCGGCGATCTCAGCCACGTCATGGAATCGATGCTCGAAGCGATCAGCGAGCAGCGTCGACCGATGACGCGTGCCGCGATGGATTCGTTCGAGCGTGGTTTCGATCGTTTGCACACGTTGATCCAGCGCGTGTCACAACGTCAGGCCATCGGCATGCCGGTGAACGCCATTGCACGTTTCGAGGCGCTGGTCGCCGGCACGCCGTTGCAGGCACAAGATGCCGCGCCGGTCGTGCATGAGTTCACGCGTGATGTCGAACGCGAAGTGCAGACCGAAGTAACGCCAGCCCCAACTGCGCCGACGCTCGCTGCGGTTACGCCATCGCGCCCGCGTTTGGTCGTGCGCGCCGACGAAGAAGAAATTGCGCCGCGCGCCACTCAGGAAATGATCCGCGTCCGTGCCGATACGCTCGACACGCTGGTCAACTTCGCTGGCGAAGTATCGATCTATCGTTCGCGCCTCGAACAACAGGTCGGCAACTTCCGCAGCAACTTGGTCGAACTTGAGCAAACCGTGAGTCGTTTGCGCGATCAGTTGCGTACCCTGGAAATGGAAACCGAGGCGCAGATTCTGTCGCGCTTCCAGCGCGAACATGTGAGCACCGCTGAGGGTGGTTTCGATCCGCTGGAAATGGATCGCTATTCGCAACTGCAACAGACCTCGCGCGCACTCGCCGAATCCGTATCCGATCTGGTGTCGATCCAGAACTTGCTCGACGATCAGGCCCGCCAGTCCGAAACATTGCTGCTGCAGCAGTCGCGCGTCAGCTCCGAACTGCAGGAAGGCCTCATGCGCACGCGCATGGTGCCGTTCGAATCGATGGTGCCATCGCTGCGCCGCGTTCTGCGTCAGACTGCCGAAGAAACCGGCAAACGCGCGCAACTCAACGTGCGTGGTGCGCAGGGCGAAATGGATCGCAACTTGCTCGATCGCATGAAAGCGCCGTTCGAGCACATGTTGCGCAATGCGCTTGCGCACGGTATCGAAACGCCCGAAGAGCGCGAAGCCGCAGGCAAGCAAGGTTCGGGTTCGGTCGATATCGCGGTGAGTCGCGAGGCGACGGAAGTTCTGATCCGCGTCAGCGACGATGGCCGTGGTCTTGATCGCGTAGCGATTCGTCAACGTGCGATCGAGCGTGGCTTGCTTGCCGCGGATGCGCGACCGAACGATAGCGAACTGTTCAACTTCATTCTGCAAACCGGATTTTCCACCGCCAGCCAGATCACACAGGTGGCGGGCCGCGGCGTCGGCATGGATGTGGTCAACAACGAAATCAAGCAGCTCGGTGGCTCGCTGGCAATCCAGTCGACGCCGGGGCAAGGCAGCAGCTTCAGCATCCGCCTGCCGTTTACCCTCGCTGTGGCGCAGGCGATTCTCGTACGCATCGGTGACGTTTCGTACGCGATTCCGATGTCCGCAGTGCAGGGCGTGGCGCGTATCGAGAGCAAGGATTTCGACGCACGTATCGTCCACGCCGATCCGGTGTATGCCTACCTTGGCGAGAGTTTCCTGCTGTGCGAATTGCCGCAGTTGCTGGATATTTCCGGCCATCGTCCGGTCGACGAAAGTCAGTATCCGTTGCTGCTCACACGCGCTGGTGAACAGCGCGCGGCGATCCGCATCGATGCGGTCATCGGCTCGCGCGAAATCGTGGTGAAGTCGGTCGGTCCGCAGATCAGCTCGGTGCCTGGCATCTTTGGCGCTACCATTATGGGCGACGGCTCGGTGGTGATGATTCTAGATCTTGCGACCTTGCTGCGCCGTCACGCCGCACGCCGCGAACTCGCGCTGAGCGAGCCGGAGTCGGTGATCCAGCCACCGCAGCAAATCGCCCCTGTCGCACCGATACGCACGATTCCGCTGATCATGGTGGTCGACGATTCGATTACGATGCGCAAAGTCACCTCACGCGTGCTGGAGCGCAGCGAAATGGGCGTGATCACGGCGAAGGATGGGCTCGACGCGATCGACAAGATGCAGGATCAGGTCCCCGACCTGATGCTGCTCGATATCGAGATGCCGCGTATGGACGGTTTTGAGCTCGCCACACACATGCGTAACGATCCGCGTCTGCGCGGCGTGCCGATCATCATGATCACCTCACGCAGCGGCGACAAACATCGTCAACGCGCTTTGGAAATCGGTGTCGATCGATACCTCGGCAAACCTTATCAGGAAGCGGATTTGTTGTTGAATATCCGCGAAGTGCTCGGAGCAACCCGTGGTGTTTGAGTCGACGCAGGTAAACGTGGGGCTGATGTATCAAACCAGCCCGATGCCCGAGGCGATGCGAGCCGCGCTAGCTGGGCTCGGTGTAAGCGTCGCTTATGAAGGCGCAGCAAACGCATTTGATCTGGCGGCGCTCAAGGCCAGTGGCGCGCGTGCGGTTGTCGTGAGCATGGATGGCGACGAGGACGATGCGTTTTCGACGATTGACCATTTGCTGGCCGATGGTTATGCACTCGTTTTCAACGAGACAAACGTGTCGGAAGCGCTGGCAGGATATGACCAGGCGCGCTGGGCACGACATCTCGCCGCCAAGCTGCACGGCGACTCCAGCGTTTTATTGCCGATGCGTCCGTTGAATGCGGAAGCGGCAGCAACTCCGTCGCTCGTGGCTGTCGCCGCGACAAACAGCGATATGAACGAAGCGGCGGTTACGCCAAGCGAAGAAATTCATGCTTTGCTCGATCCGATCCAAACGCCGGCTACGGAAGAATTGCCAACCCACAGCGATGAACAATTCGCCGCGATTGCGTCTGTTGAGCCCGACGCCATTGCGCTTGCAGAAACGCACGAATTACTGGATTTTCCGACCGGCGATTTCGATGCGGCGCCTGTGTTGCGTGAGACGAATCACGAAATCGCTGCGAATATTGTCGAGGACAATAGTTGGACTGCATTCCAGGCTGTCGACATCAACGCTGATGCTCCAACTACCGTAGCGCATGCATTGACCGATGAGCTGGAAACACCACTTTCGTTGCACGATGCCGATGATTTCGCGCACACCGCGATCGATATCGAGCGTCAGGACAAAGCCTCGGCATTGTCGTTCGCTGATAGCGATATCGAATTCGAAATTGCCGATAGCGCCGGTTCGGACAACGCCGGCGAGTCCGCGGAACCTGCGCCGTTGCAAAAATCCTCGGACTGGTTCCAGGGTAAAAACGAAGAGACACTTGCCG
Source organism: Pseudolysobacter antarcticus (assembly GCF_004168365.1). Taxonomy (GTDB): domain Bacteria; phylum Pseudomonadota; class Gammaproteobacteria; order Xanthomonadales; family Rhodanobacteraceae; genus Pseudolysobacter; species Pseudolysobacter antarcticus. Next base: position 3,718,430 of record NZ_CP035704.1, on the reverse strand, counting down.
CCGAGGGAAATACTTCGCGCGTGGCCGATGATTGGGCGCTGCTGGATTTTGAAGCCGATATCGCCGCCATACCGTCGCCGCTGCCGGTCGAAACTGCCGCCGCCGCACCGGTCGAAATAAAAGAAGCTGCGACGTTTGATTTCGGTTCGGACTGGGCGCTAACACCGCTCGCGGTCGAAGACGAAATATCCGATGGTCCGATCAAGAATGCAATTCCACGCGTATGGGTACTATTTGGCTCGATCGGAACGCCCGAGGCCTTGCGCGAATTCCTGGCAGCACTGCCCGAAAAGCTCGCCGCGTTGCTTGTTGTCGTGGCACCGATCGGCGCTGATTTTCAATCGGCAATGGTCGCGCAAATGAGCAAGGCTTCGGCTTTGCCGATTCGTGTCGCCGAGCACGGCGCCACGGCCGCCGTGGGCGAGGTATTGCTGCTGCCGGCGCAAGGTCGTTTACAGGTCAAGCCGGATGGTCGTTTGCTATTGGCGGCGGATGAAAGGGAAAGCCTTTCCATGCCCGAAGCATTGATGCGCGACCTGATCGAAAGTTTCGGCGTGCGCGCAGGCGTGATTCTTCTTTCGGGCACAGTCAATGGTGCCATCGCCGCGTGCCAGCTCGTCGCCGATAGCGGTGGCCTGATCTGGGCGCAGCAGTCCGACAGTTGCGTGATCAGCAGCATGGTCGATAGCGCCGATGACGCCGGCCTTGTCCAATATTCCGCACCACCGCGCCAGTTAGCCATGCGGCTGGCCGCAATCTGCGCCACTGCCGAGTAAAGTCATGTCTGAAAATCAAACTCGCGAAATTCGCGGCGTACTCATTCCGGTCAGCAATGGTCGCGTATTGCTGCCGAATGCGACGGTCGCCGAAGTGATTACGTATTCGCCACCCGAAGCGATTGCCGATGCGCCGAAGTGGTTGCTTGGTCGTTTGTCGTGGCGCGGCTGGCGACTGCCGTTGTTCTCGTTCGCACAACTCGCCGGCGTCGCCAGCGAAGAAAATCTCAGCAACGCGCGCGTCGTCGTACTGAAGGCGCTCAGCAACAATCCCAAATTGCCGTTCATCGCGATGCTTGCGCAGGGTTTCCCGCGCCTCACCACGATTACCCCAGAACTGCTGGTATCGGTCGAGCAAGATGATGCCGAACCCGCTCCCGGTGTGCAGGCGCAAGTCATCATGCGCGATGAGCGTGCGGTGATCCCGAATCTGCTGCAGATCGAAGCCGAGATCGACGCGGTAGTTAACGCCGCGGCGTAGATTTTTTCGACGTTTACGCTAGCGAAAAAGGCTAGCTGAAATCACCTGCCAGCGCATTCAGCGCCGCGAGTATTGCTGGCCCGGCAGTTTCCGTGCGCAGGATGCGCGGGCCGAGACGCAGGCCGCGGAAATTGCCCGCGCGCAGGATCGCTGTATCCGTGCTGGAAAATCCGCCTTCCGGGCCGATCACGATCGCAGCACCTTGAATTTCGTCGGCAACGTCGCGCAGTCCGATCTCGCCTTGTGGCAACAGCGCCAGGCGCAACCTCGTACTATCCGTCAGGCTTCCGGCCCACACCGGCAGACGCAGTGGTGCGCAGATTTCCGGCAATCGGGTGCGGCCCGATTGCTCGCATGCACTAGCAATAACCCCTCGCCAGTGTGCGATCCGACGTTCGGTACGATCCTCATCGAGCTTCACTTCGGTGCGTTCGGTGATCACGGGAACAATCTTCGCGACGCCGAGCTCGGTCGCCTTCTGCAGAATCCAGTCCATCTTTTCGCCGCGTGCCACGGCTTGCACCAAGGTCAGTTGTAGCGGCGATTCGTTGTCGATCGTGCGTTGCTCGCTCACTTGCACGGTCACCGAGCGCTTGGACACTCTGGTCAGTTCGGCGTCGTATTCGTTGCCGTCGCCGTTGAACAGCGTGACGCGGTTGCCGATCTCCATGCGCAACACGCGTGCAATATGTTCGCTCGCCTGTTCGGCCAACGCAACGCTGCTGCCAGCGAGCAGTGCTTGTTCGGTGTGGATTCGTATTCGACGCATGACGCGATGGTACTAGGGAATCGCAACGAGGGAACAGCACTGCGGTACACCGGACAAATTTCTACTTTTTTCGTAGCCGGAGTCAGTCGCGCAGCGTGATCTCGATGCCTTCGCGCGCGACTTCAACCATCAAATCGATCTCGTCTGGCGTGATCACGTACGGCGGCATGAAGTACACGATATTACCGAGCGGCCGCAGAATCATGCCGCGGCTGAGCCCGTGTTGATACACACGCAGCCCTCGCCGTTGCTCGGCGGGAAATACATCACGCGTGGTTTTGTCGCGCACCAATTCCACGGCGGCGATCAAACCGGTCTGGCGCACTTCGGCAACGTGCGGGTGCTCGCTTAATGGCGCAAGCGCATACGAAAGATGTGCGGCGAGCTCGCGGTTGCGTTCGAGCACGGGCTCATCGCGAAATATCGCCAGCGTCTCCAGAGCGGCGCGACACGCCAGCGCGTTGCCGGTGTAACTGTGTGAATGCAGGAACGCCTTGCCTGCGGAATACTCTGCATAAAACGCCTGATAGATCGCATCGGTCGTCAGCACTGCAGACAGCGCCAGAAAACCGCCCGTGAGGCCTTTCGACAGGCACAGGAAATCCGGCGTGATATCACCTTGCTCGCACGCGAACAGCGTGCCGGTGCGACCAAAACCCACAGCGATTTCGTCCGCGATCAGATGCACCTCGAATTCATCGCAAAGCTTGCGCAATCCGGTCAGATACGCGGGGTGATACATGCGCATGCCGGCAGCGCATTGCACCAGCGGCTCGATGATTACCGCACAGGTTTCGTGCGCGTGACGTTCGAGTGCGACGCGCATGTCGGCCAGTCGAGCGATCGAATAATCTTGCCAGCTTTGTTGCGCATCACGCTCGTAGCAATCCGGCGAAGTCACGAAAATCGGCGCGAGCAATAACGGCGCATAGGTGTCGCGATACAAGGCCACATCGGTCACTGAAAGTGCGCCGAGGGTTTCGCCGTGATAACTGCCGGTGAGCGCGATAAAGCGCGTTTTCTCGCCGCGACCGAGGTTGCGCCAATAATGAAAGCTCATCTTCAGCGCGACTTCGATACCACTCGATCCGTTGTCGGCGTAGAACACGCGCGCCAGTCCGGGCGGGGCGATACGCAACAATTCCTCGGCCAGCTCGATCGCCGGCGCGTGGCTGAAACCGCCAAGCATGACGTGTTCGAGTTTGTCGAGCTGATCCTTGATCGCCGCCGCGATGCGCGGGTTGGCGTGGCCGAAAATATTCGTCCACCACGAGCTCACCGCATCCAGATAGCGGCGTCCGTCGTAATCGATCAGCCACGCGCCTTCGCCGCGCGCCATCGGAATCATCGGCACGGTTTCGTGATCGCGCATCTGTGTGCACGGATGCCACAGCACGGCGAGATCGCGCGCGCTCCATGTGGCGTGGTTGTCTGGCTGAGAGAGGTTGGGCATGCTCTGTTATGATCAGCGCGAGTCGCAGGCAATACAAGGTATGAGCGCAATGTCGCAAGATCAATCAAAAAATTTCCGCAGCGCACGCAACCGCGGCTTCACCCTGATCGAAATTCTGGTGGTCGTGGTGATTCTCGGCATTCTTGCCGCAATCGTTGTGCCGCGCGTCATGGAGCACCCTGGCGAGGCGCGTCAAGTGCGTGCGAAAACCGATATCCAGGCCATCGTATCGGCGTTGAATATCTACAAGCTCGACAACTTCGTTTATCCGAGCAGCGAGCAAGGTCTGGATGCACTCGTGCACAAACCCAGTGGTGCGCCCGAAGCGCCGAACTGGAAATCCGGCGGTTATCTCGAACGCGTGCCGAAAGATCCGTGGGCTCATCCGTATCTGTACACCCATCCGGGTCAGCATGGCGATATCGACGTCTATTCGCTCGGCGCCGACGGCAAGCCCGGTGGCGAAGGCGAGGCCAAGGATGTCGGCAACTGGGAAGATTGAGCGCGGCAATCTGCGCTGTCTTCGCCTTGCACGAAATCCGTTACTTCCGCACATGATTTCTTCTCGCAACCATTTTTTTGCGCGGCGGCGTGATCGCAATTTCGCGACCGGATTTACCCTGATCGAGCTGCTAGTTGTCGTCGTGATCGTTGCTGTGCTCGCAGCCGCATTGACGTTATCGATCGGCTCGGCCGGCGGCGCGCGCCAGCTCGAACACGAGGCCGAAAAATTGCAGGCGTTGCTGACCCATGCGTGCGAACAGGCCGAGCTCGGCGGGCGCGAAATTGGCCTGAGTTTTGCCAAGGACGGTTATGGTTTCAGTCGCTTCGAGGGCGATCTCTGGCGTCCGCTGAAACTGGGTAACGAAGAATTGCGTCGTCGCCACTGGAACGGAATTATCCCGAGCCTGCAACGCAACGGTACGCGCATCAGCGTACTCACCGATCTGCCGGACAAACCACAGCTCGTGTGTTTTTCCTCAGGCGAAATCACGCCATTCGAACTCGATCTCGGCTTCGGCGAGCTCGACGTGTATTACAAACTCACTGGGCAACCGAACGGCGCACTCAAACTGGCGATGGTGAATGGCCATGTGCGTCCATAAGTCTGTCGCGATACCGCGCGCGCGTGGTTTCACCCTGCTCGAAGTGCTGATCGCATTGCTCATCCTTGCCATTGCATTATTCGCGTTGACGCGCACCGCCGGCAGCTCGGTGAGTAATTTTGCCGAGCTGCGCGACCGCACCCTGGCCGGCTGGGTCGCCGCCAATGTGCTGGCCGAAACGCGGCTCAAGAACGCGTTTCCCGATCCCGGAAAAAGCGACGGCGATCTGAAATACGCGGCGCGTGACTGGCGCTGGGAACTGGTCGTGCAGTCGACCGAGGAGCCGCGCATTCGTCGCCTCGATATCCGCGTTTCCAGCAAGCTGCAACCGCAAACGACACTGGCGCAACTGACCGGTTTTGCGGGACAGGATTTGAGTCCATGAAGCGTATCGCTCGCGGCTTCAGCCTGATGGAATTGCTGGTCGCGCTGGTGATCTTCAGCGCGATGTCGGCGCTGGCTTATGGCGCCCTGAGCGGCGTGGCGCGAACACGCGCAGAGCTGACGCGGCAGCAGGACGATTTTGCGCAACTCACACGCGCGGTTTCGATCTTCGAGCGCGACCTGCGCCAGGTTGCGGCGCGTCCGATTCGCGATAACTATGGCGTGCCGAAACCCGCTCTTATCGGCACGGTCGATCATATCGAATTCACGCGACTCGGTTTCGCTAATCCGCAGGCCGAGGCGCGCTCGAATCTCGAACGCGTGCTGTACGAATTTGATGACAAGAAAATCAAGCGCGGCACATTTGCTGTGCTGGATCGCGCGCCCGGTAGCACGCCGCAATTGATCGATTTGCGCAGCAATGTAAAGTCGCTGCAACTGCGTTATCTCGACAACAAGGGCCGTTGGCTGGACAGCTGGCCAACGCAGGACAGCACCGCGTTGCAAGACTTGCCGCGCGCGATCGAGTTTCGCATCGGCACTAACGAGATGGGCGAGATCTCACGCCTGATCGAGATGCCGACGAGCATGCCAACGAGTGCGCCTTCGAGTGGCGTCAACGGCGGCGGTAGCTCGCCGACACCCGTGCCGCTGCCGGTGGTGGGTGGCAAATGAAAAACGTGTCGTCGACGGCGGCACAGCGTGGTGTTGCGTTGCTTGTCGCGCTGCTGGTCGTGGCACTCGTCACCTTGCTGGTCGCGGGCTTGCTTGATCGCGGCGAACTCAGCGCCGCGCGCACGCGCAATTCGTTGCGCGCCGCGCAGGCGACGGCCTATGCGCAAGGTCTGGAAGACTATGCCGCTCATGTATTGCGTGCGGCCCAGATCGAGCAGCCGAACTTCGACACCAACAGCGATATCTGGGCGATTCCACTACCGCCGACACCAGTACCCGGTGGTACGATTTCGGCGCGCATGCGCGACATGAATGGCTGTTTCAATCTGAATAATCTGGGGAGCAATAATGCCGACTACCCGAAATATTTCAAGCGCCTGCTGAGGGCACTGCAACTTGATCCGACCTTGGCTAATGTGATCATCGACTGGCTCAGTATCAGTCCCACGGCATCTTCGGGTGGCGCAAAAGATAATTTCTATCTCGCGCAGCCTTTGCCTTATCGTTCAGCCAACCGCGTCTTCGCGCATGTCTCGGAATTGCGCCTGCTCAAGGGCGTGGACAACAATGTGTATCAGGCGTTGGCGCCGTATGTTTGTGTTTTGCCCACTGGCAGCATGATCAATATCAATACGGCGACGGTGCCGATATTGCGCATGTTGTCGGATAGCATGACCGAGGATCAGGCGACGCGTATCTGGAGTAACGGACAGGCTCACTATTTGTCTTTGGAAGCGGTTGGAGAGGATCTAAAGCAAAAACAAATCGCGCTTGATGGCGACGCAGCACTCATTTTTGGCGTGCAAAGCACCTATTTCCAAGCGCGGGGCGATATCACTCTCGATGCGTTGCCATTCACGTTTTTCAGCCTGATCGAACATCGCAACAATGGCGCCGATGCCGGAATCCGCGTGCTCGCGCGTTATCGTGGCAGCGATTGATATTGCGCGCGCCGTCCGCCAGCACTTCTGCCAGCACGTTCGCCGACGCTGCGTCGAGCCATCCGCTGCTACAATCGCCGCATCCTAACTGGCATCCGCTCCATGGCTGAACGTCTGCTGCTGCGTCTGCAATCCGACAATCAATTCTGCTGGCTCAATCAGGCCGAGGATGGCCGTGCCCTGGCCGGTTCCAGCGTCGGGTTGCCGTCGGCGCAAGTGCTTGCAGCGGCCAAGCAGATCGTCGTGCTCGTGCCATCTGCGCAAGTGTTGCTGACCGAGACCGCGACGGTCACGCGCCAGCGCAATCAACTGGCGCGCGCGATTCCGTACGCGCTCGAAGATCAGCTCGCGAGTCCGGTCGAGGAGTTGCATTTTGCGTTGCCCGAACATATTACCGGTGCGCAGATCGCGGTGGCGGTGGTCGCGCGCAATGTGCTGCAGGGCTGGATCGATCTGCTCGCCACGCACGACATTCGCGCCGATGCGCTCGTGCCGGATGCGCTCGCTTTGTCGGCGACGACCGGCGCGTTGTTGATCGAATCGCAGCAGTCGTTATTGCGTATTGGAGCGCAGCGCGCATTGAGTTGCGATACGGCATCGCTGGCCGAATGGTTGCCCGTGATCGCCGCAGATACCAGCCCGACCATCGCGCTGGAAGTTTTCGATTTTCGCGCCGCGCCCGCGCTGGATCTCGGCGTGCCGATCGCGAATTATCACGCCCAACAACGCGATCCGCTGCGACTGCTGGCGCAAGGTCTGGGTGCGACTCTGCCGCTGAATCTGTTGCAAGGCTCCTACGCGGCCAAACATCGCCAAGCGCCGGTGCAAAAACTGTGGCGTTGGGTGGCGATGCTGGCCGTCGCGACGGTTGTATTGGCGCTCGCGCATGCGCTGATTGTGCAGTGGCGTTTGCAGCGTGAAGCGAACGAAATCGATCTCGCGCAACGTGCGTTGCTGCACGAAACGTTTCCGGCGCTCACGCGTGATGATGATCCGCCCGGCCTAATGCATAGCGAACTCAATCGCCTGCGCGGCGGCGCCGAAATCGGTGGCCTGCTGCGTTTGCTCAGCCAGATTGCGCCGGTGCTCGGCAGCACCACGCGCATCACCACCAAGGGTGTCGAGTTTCGCAACGACACTTTGGAAATTTCATTGCGCACGCCCGATGTACCGATGCTCGACAGCCTGCGCGAGCGCCTTGCCACGCAGCCGGGTTTGAAAGTCGAAGTCACCGCAGCGAATCCGAACGAAGCCGGCGTCGATGGACGTTTGCGCATCAGTGGAGCCAAGCCATGAAGGTCTGGTGGTACGGTTTGCAACAACGCGAACGACGCATGCTGACGGTCGGTGGCGTGGTGTTGGCGCTGCTGTTGGCTTGGGCGTTTGTCTGGTATCCACTGACCCGCGCCCGCAGCGATTTGCAGCGCCAGGTGATCGATCAACGCCAGGCCTTGGCCGCGATGCGTGCCGATGCGAGCGAGGCGCAGCGCCTGCGCGGGCTTGGCGTGCAGGGTCAGAGTTCGCGTCAGGGCAAATCTCTGCTCGCGCTGGCCGATGCGAGTGCGCGCGGCGCGGGTTTGACCGGCGCACTGAAACGGGTCGAACCGCTCAGCGAAAAAAGTGTGCGTGTGAGTCTGGATGCGGCATCGTTCGATGCGCTCATGAACTGGCTCGAAAGTCTGGCACGGGACTGCGGCGTGCAGGCCACGGATTTTTCCGCCGATCGCGCCGATGGCGTCGGTCTCGTGAATGTGCGCGTGACCTTGGAAGATCACTGATCTATCCGATTTCAGATTTTTATCCATTCAAAACTCCAGGCAACACGATATGAAATTCATCCGTTACCTTTTTCTTTTTGTGGTCTTGCTCATCATCGCCGTGGGTGTTTTTGCATGGACGTGCCCGGCAGATTTTGCCTATCCATACGTTGCCAAGCGCCTCGGAGCGGTCAAGCTCGCAGGTTTGTCGGGCACGATCTGGGAAGGTCACGCCGACAACATGAGCGTGTTCGAAGTGCCGGTCGGCGCATTCGACTGGCATCTCGCGAAAAGCCCGCTGCTGTCGCGCGAAGTGCAGGCGCGGCTGGATCTGAAAGGTGTATTCGGCACCGCCGGCGGATTTGTCACGCGCATTGAAGACGGCACTATCCTTGCGCGCGACGGCAGTTTCCACTTGCCGGTCACACTGTTTTCCAAAGTCGTGGATATCCCGAATCTGCGGCTGATTGGCGATGTCGACGGCACGATCACCGAGTTGAAAATGCTCGGCAATCACGTCCAGTCAGCGAGCGGTTCGGTGCGCTGGACGCATGCCGGTGTGAGTGGTGCATCGGAGGCGCGTTTTGGTGACATCGTGATCCTGTTCGCCGCCACTGCGCCCGGCTCGGTCAAGGGCACAATCAAGGACGATGGCACCGGCGCACTGGCCGTGGATGGCGAGTTTGAAATCGGCGCTGGCCACTACGATGTGGTTGCCATACTCAGCGCGCGCGACAACGATCCGCAAGTGCTCGATGCCTTGCAGCACGTCGGGCAACGCCAGGATGATGGTTCGCAGTTGCTGAAAATTCACGGTGATACTTACAAGATATTTTGACGTGGCTATCGATAACGAATTTCTCTCGCGCGCGTTAAGCGTTGCACACGCCGCCGCCGATGCCGCCGATGTAATCATCCGTACGCGTTTTCGCGCGCAGGATTTTGCGGTGGTGCAGAAAGCCGACCAGACGCCCGTTACCGAGGCGGATCGCGAAGCCGAAGCCGCGATCAAGAATGTGCTGCGCGCGAGTTTCCCCGAACACGCATTTTATGGCGAAGAAGAAGGCCGCGAAGGCGACGGCGATTACCTCTGGCTGATCGATCCGATCGATGGCACCAAGGCGTTTGTGCGCGGTTATCCGATGTTCTCGACGCAGATCGCGCTGATGTGGCGCGGCGAATTGGTGCTCGGCGTTTCCGCAGCTGGCGAATACGGCGAGCGCGCGTGGGCGGTGAAAGGTGGCGGTGCGTTTCTCGACGGTCGCCGGATTTCGATTGCTGATACGCAGCAGCTCGGGCCGCTCGCAGCGATCTCGATCGGCAATGTCAAAACGCTGTCGCGCGGTCCCGGCTGGAATGTGCTCGCGAGCCTGATCCAGCGCAGCGGACGCATTCGCGGTTACGGCGATTTTCTGCATTATCACTTGCTCGCGCAGGGTTCGATCGACTTGGTGATCGAATCGGATCTGAACATTCTCGATGTCGCCGCGCTCGCAGTCATCGTGCGCGAGGCCGGCGGCGTGTTCAGCGATCTGGCCGGGCATGAACTCACGCTCGAAACCGGCAGTGTGCTCGCCGGCACGCCGGCGCTGCATGCGTTGGCTCTGCGCGAGTTTACGGACGCGCTCGGTCCGGTCTGAGCGGCGCGCCATTCCGGCCCGGCTTGCGGTTACAATTACGGCATGCAAAAGCCGCCGATCATCCATTCCATCACGCCCGCGCAAGGTAGCCATTTCCTCAAGGTCGAGATCCTCGATCTGGAGTTTTCGAACGGCGAGCGTCGCATCTACGAGCGCCTGAAATCTTCCGGCAGCGGGGCGGTGATCATCGTCGCGATGCAGGATGAAAACACCGTGTTGCTGGTGCGCGAATATGGCGCGGGCATCGATCGCTACGAACTCGGCCTGCCGAAAGGCCGGCTCGATCACGGCGAAAGTATTCTCGATGGCGCCAATCGCGAGCTGAAAGAAGAAGTCGGTTTCGGCGCGCGTGATCTGCGCCTGCTGACCACACTTTCGCTGTCGCCAGCGTACATGAGCAGCATGACCCACGTTGTGCTGGCGCGTGATTTGTATCCCGAGCGATTGCCTGGCGACGAGCCCGAAGAACTCGAAGTCGTGCCATGGCGCATGGACGATCTGCATACGCTGGTAGCGTTGCCCGATGTCACCGAAGGGCGTTCGATCGCGGCACTATTCATCGCGCGCGAATTCCTCGCCGGTCGTTTCCAGCCACGCGCATGAGTGGGCAGACGATCGACCTGGCCGACCTCGTAAAACACGCGTGCCGCATTGCGCGCGCGGCGGGGGAGGCGATTCTGCAAGTCTATCGCAGCGATTTCGCGGTCGAGCAAAAGCTTGATCGCTCGCCACTCACCGAAGCCGATCTCGCCGCGCACCACATCATCGTGAATGCGTTGCGCGCGCTCACGCCGGAGCTGCCGATTTTGTCAGAAGAATCGGCAAGCCTGCCGTGGAGCGAACGGTCGTCATGGACGCGTTACTGGCTGGTCGATCCGCTCGATGGCACGCGCGAATTCGTCAAACGCAACGGCGAATTCACCGTCAACATCGCCTTGATCGATGCGCATCAAACCGTGCTTGGCGTGGTGTATGCGCCGGTACTCGATGAAATGTATTTCGCCTGGGCCGGCGCGGAAAAAACCGGCGGCGCATTTGCGCAGCATACCGGCGAAGCCGAGTCGCGGCGTTTGCATACGCGATCCAGACCGCCGACCCTGATCGTCGCCGGCAGTCGTTCGCACGCCGATGTGCGACAGCAGGCGGCGCTGCAGAAAATCGGTGAACATGAATTGCAGGCGCTCGGTTCGTCGTTGAAATTTTGTCGGATCGCCGAAGCCAAAGCCGACCTGTATCTGCGCCACGGCCCGACCAGCGAATGGGATACCGCCGCCGCACAATGTGTGCTCGAACAAGCCGGTGGCGGCGTCTGTCAGTTCGACGGCACGCCGTTGCGCTACAACCGCGGCGAGTCGTTGCTGAATCCGGAATTCTTCGCGTTCGGCGATCCGGCCGTGCGCTGGCAGGATTTTTTGCATTGATGCATTTGTCGCCTTATCGATGTCATCGGGAATGACGATCATGAAACTCGATATCGACGCGCAAACATTTCCCGCCGCCGGCCGCCTGCGCGAATTGCTCGCGATCATGCAACGCCTGCGCGCCCCGGTCGGCGGCTGTCCGTGGGATGTGCAGCAGACATTCGCGACCGTGGCACCGTTCACGATCGAAGAAGCCTACGAAGTGGTCGATGCGATCGAGCGGGGCGATTTCACCGAGCTGCGCGATGAGCTCGGCGACTTGCTGTTGCAGGTCGTATTCCACGCCCGTATGGCTGAGGAAGCCGGACATTTCGATTTCTCCGATGTCACCGCGTCGATCTGCGAGAAGATGTTGCGTCGCCATCCACATGTGTTCGGCGATGCGCAGGTCGGCGATGCCGCCGCGCAAACGCGCGCATGGGAAGAACACAAACGCATCGAGCGCGAGGGCAGTGGAGATAACAGTGCATTGGCCGGCATCGCACGCGGATTGCCCGAGTGGCAGCGTGCAACCAAGCTGCAGAAACGCGCCGCCGCCGTTGGTTTCGATTGGCCGAATATCGAACCGGTGATCGCCAAGTTGCACGAGGAGCTCGATGAAGTTCGAGTCGAACTGGATGCCGTTGCTGTCGATAAGACCGATGCCGCCGCGCGGGAACGATTGGAAGATGAAATTGGCGATGTGCTGTTTGTTGTTGCCAATCTTGCGCGCCACGCCAAGGTCGATGTCGGCATCGCGTTGCGTCGCGCCAATGCCAAGTTCGAGCGTCGATTTCGCGCGATGGAAAAGCTCGCCGCCGAAGCTGGCAATACGCTTGTCCAGCTCGATCTCGCCGCGCAGGATGATTTGTGGAATCGCGTCAAGGCGCAGGAATGATTTTTCCGCGCTGATTCAGCGGGTCAGCATGATAAGTCGGTATCAAAAAAACGGCGAGCTTCCTGCTCGCCGTTAACAAAGGACTTTCTCCTCGCAAAGAAAAGCCCAACCGTGCGCCCCTGGGGATAATCAGACGCACGTTTACACCCACACGTTTACGGCATGAAATACAGGCCGGAATGAAAACGGCGTTGCAATACGCGCATCACACGACGCACCTGCAAGCGCAGGATCAGGTTCCAGTAGTGTCGTTTCATGGCCGTCTCCTCGGATTCCATCAATCGATAACGCGACGGTTCCGATTCGGTTGACGCGCATCACTGCAGTGCTGCATCGATATTGATCGCAGCGCGTGCGAGTCGTCGAACTTGAGTGCGCGTCGACAACGTTGCAGAATCTCCTGCCTGCGAACCACCGGAGATCAGCCATGAGCCAGACCTATGCGACATTCCGCGAGTTCTATCCGTTTTATCTGTCTGAGCATGTCAATCGCACGTGCCGGCGGCTGCATTTTGTCGGCAGCAGCGTCGTGCTGATCTGGCTGGTGGTTTCGCTGGCGACGCATCATCCGCTGTGGTTGTTCGGGCTACCGCTGATTGGTTACGGCTTCGCCTGGATCGGGCATTTTTTCTTCGAGAAAAATCGTCCGGCGACATTCTCGTATCCGTTCTACAGTTTTGCCGGCGATTGGGTGATGTATTGGGATATCCTGCGCGGACGTATCCCTCTGTAAATGGAAAATCCCATGCATTATGTCGAACTCGTGGCACTGCTCGCGCTGCTTCAGTTTCTGATTTTCATCGTGCTCGTCGGTCGCGCGCGCGGTCGTTATGGCATCAAGGCGCCGGCCACCAGCGGGCACGAAATCTTCGATCGTTATTTCCGCGTGCAACAGAACACGCAAGAAAACCTGCTGATGTTTCTGCCCGCGCTGTGGATCGCCGCGGCCTACTGGAATCCACTGTGGGTCGCCGCCGTCGGCGCGATTTATCTGGTCGGTCGAGTATGGTACTGCGTGGGTTATGTGCGCGATCCACGCAGTCGCGCGATGGGTTATTTGCTGACCGCAATTCCGATCGTCGTGTTGTTGCTCGCGGCGTTGTACGGTGTCGTGCGCACGATGATCTGAGGCATCAGCGAAGGGCCGCGTGATGTTGACGCGCGGCTTCGCTATCGAATTATTCCGGCAGTTTCATTTTCTGCAGTAGTAATTTGTAGCGACTGTCGCTGCGAAGATTTTGCAGCAGCGGATCGTTCTTGATGTCGCTGCATTCGGGGTCGCGCTGCGATTCCGCGCGATCGAGCCAGACGAACGCTTGATCGATCTCCTGGCGATAGGCATGGATTCGAGCGATGGCAAAGGCGACATCGCTCGCGCCGCGGTTTTCCAGTGCGACCAATTCCGCATCCGCTTCGGCCCGTCGCCCCAATACGAAATACACGAGTGCCAGACCAGCACTGCGCGCGCGTGCATCGGTTTCATGCTGCAGCAATTCCAGCGCCAGCGCGGTATTGCTCGCCGCGAGTTTCACTTCGGCCAACAAGGCATACACCGGCTGCTCGGGATTGATGTCGAGCGCCTTGCGCAAATGCGACTCGGCCGCGGTCAATCTGCCGAGCGAATAATTCATTTCACCGAGCCATTGCTGGTAACGCGCATCGAGCGGATCGAGCGCGGCCGCCTGCTGCATCAGGCCCAAGGCTTCTTCCACGTTGCCCAGCGAACGCCTGATGTCACTGAGTAGCGCAAGCACTTCGGCATTGCCCGGTTCGAGCGCCAGCACGTTGCGATACTCGCGTTCTGCAGCCGTCCAATCCCAGTCGAGATACGCATACACAATGCCGAGCGCGAGTTGTGCATCCGCGAGTTTGGGGTCGAGCAACAGCGCGCGGCTTGCCGCCTCGTGTGCCTCCGCCGCGATAGTGTCGGCAGCGACGAGTTGATTGGTGGATTGATAGACCAGCGCCCGCGCCAACTCTGCCCAGGCCGGCGCATACGCTGGATCGAGGCGGGTCGCCTGATGCAGGTAATCGACGATCGCCTGTGCTTGTGCCCTGCTGCGGTTGCCGTGACGCAGCGCGCGCGCCTGAAAATACGCTGCATAGGCGGCACTGTTCGGCGCTGTCGCTGTGGAAGGATGTGCAGCGCTTTGCAGCGATGCAAGCAAGGCTTTTTTGACTTCCATCGCGATGTCATCCTGCACCATCAGGATGTCATCCAGCGAACGATCGTAAGTGTTCGACCAAACATGGTAGCCATTCTCGGCGCGAATCAGCTGTGCCGTGACGCGCAGCGTCTTGCCCGACTTGCGCACGCTGCCTTCGAGCACATAAGCGACACCGAGCGTTTTTGCGATTTCGGCAATCGTGATTTGCTTGCCCTTGAAGTAGAACGACGAGGTGCGCGCCGGGACGCGCAGGCCCGGAATCTTGCTGAGCATGTCGATCAGTTCTTCGGTCATGCCGTCGGCAAAATATTCCTGATCCATCTCTTCGGTGAGATCGAGAAACGGCAACACGCCGATCGATTGCGCGGACTCGGTTGCGCTGGTCGATGTGCCGCTAGATAGCTCGGACGGAGCACGCTTCAGCAACAAATAGGCGACTGCCAACATCAGTGCGGCCAGGATTGTCACGGCGAAAATCACGACAGTTTTCTTGCGACTCGATGGCTGAGTTTTCGCCTCGATCGTTACCGATCCAGATGGCTCGCCGCTTGCCGGTATTGATCGATCCGCTAATCCGGGGGATAGCTCGACGACCGCATCCGCTGCTGGGTCGACCCAGTCGCTAACCGCCGCCACCATGCGATACCCAAGCCGCGGCACGGTCGCGATGTAGCTCGGTTGCCGCGCGTCGTCGCCAAGCAGACGGCGCAGCGACGTGACCGCCTGATAGACCGAATCCGGCGTCACGATCACGCCAGCCCAGACATGGTTCAGCAGCTCGACTTGACCGGCGCGTGCGGCGAGGCACAGCAGCAAACGCATCGCGCGCGCCTCGATGCGAACGATTTCTCCCGCGCGCGAAATTTGTCCAGCGGCCGGGTTGATGCACCAATCGCCGATGCGCAACGGGTTGGCGGGAAATTCTTCCATGCGTGTCTGGTTCGGGATGTGTTTTGTGAAAGGGAAATCGACTGGCGCCGATTGTAGCGACGTGGACGCGCGACGACGACTGCGACTCTGTCACGCCCATTGTCGAACTCGAAAACTCAGCCTTGACCGTGGTTTCTGCGACGTTTTTCAGAAGTCTTCAACGTCTTTCAGCGCGATTTCAGATCTGTTTCAGGACTTCGTCGATCTTGGCTGCGCATAGTAACCCGGCACTCACCGCTTGAATTCATAACGATGAATCTCGCCAGGGTTGCGATTGCGAGCGCGTCGGATATCGAATCGCTCGCCCATTTTGTCTGCCATCAACCGGCGATTTGCCGGGCCGCACAGGAGTCCACATTCATGATTTGTCGTATCGCTCTCGCCGCACTTTTTTTCGCCTCCGCGCCGCTGCATGCCACCACCTACCGGCTTGAACCGGAATACACGCAGGGAACGGTTCGCTGGAATCATCTGGGGTTCTCGCATCCTGCCGCGCAATTCAGTCAGGGCGAAGGCGCGATGGAATTCGATGCGGCCGATCCGACCAAATCGTCGGTGACGGTCTCCATTCCGCTGGCCAAGATCACTACTGGCGTGCCCGACCTTGACGAGGAATTTCAATCAGCGAAATTTTTCGACACGGCCAAGTTTCCGAACGCGACGTTCGAGAGCAGCAAGGTCGAGAAGGGGGCCATGCCGGATCAACTGAAGATCATTGGCGAACTCAATCTGCATGGTGTGACCCGACCAGTCACGCTTATGGCCACGATCATCAAGGTGGGTACAAATCCGCGCAGCAGTTTGCCGAACATCGGCTTCGAGGCGACGACCACCATCAAGCGCTCCGACTTCGGTCTCGGCAAATTTGTGCCACAGGTCAGCGATGATGTCCGCATCGACATCAACGTTGAGGCGGTCGATGCGAAAGCCTACGCGGAGCAGCAGAAAGCCGAAGCAGCCGAAGAGGCCGCCAAGGCTGCGGTGAAGAAATAATCGCGGCACGCTTCAGCGGCTGGAGTAAAGCGCCGTACGCGCAGAATTATCAAAACGCGGACGGCGTTTTATCGATGCCCATAAATCGCTCGTTTAACCGCGTTGCAACACGCTCATCGGCGTGATGCGCGCGCGCGTGCCAAGCCAGCCGGCCAAGGTGACCAGCACAATCGCGGCGATGATACCGGCGCCCAGCCCGAGCAGCGGTGGCACAAATCCGATATCAAAAACGTTGCGCGCGAGCAGGATGCCGGTAGCGCTCGCACCGAGCGCAGCAACGCCGCCGCTGAGTGCGCCGAGGAAACCGAATTCGCCAAGCACCGCGGCGTTGAGCTGGCCGCGACGCGCCCCGAGCGTGCGCAACAACGCCGCCTCGAAACGCCGTTCGTCGCTCGTGGTATTCAACGCCGCGGTCAGCACGAGCAGGCCGGCGATCAGGCTGAACACCAGCACCCATTGCGCGGCGCTGCTGACCCGACCGATCAGATCGCGCACGCGATCGAGCAGGGCATTGATATCGATCAACGACAGGTTGGCATAATCGTGCGTGAGCGAGGCGAGTTGCGCCTGCTGTTGCGGCGGCTCATAAAAACTCGCGACATAGCCGTGCGGCAGCGATTGCGCGTTGGCCGGATCGAGCAGCAGGAAAAAATTCACGCGGAACGAATTCCAGTTGACCTTGCGGATGTTGCGTATCGTCGCGACGATATCGCGCTCACCGACACGCAGGCTCATGCGATCGCCAAGCTGCAGATGAAACATTTCGGCCCAGGTCGTATCCACCGAAAGTTGCGGCTCGGTAGTGTTGGCATCGAACCAACTGCCGCTGATCAGCGCATTCGATTCCGGTAACGTCGTGCTCCACGAAATGCGCGTCTCGCCATTGATCCAGTTCGCCGCGCGCGAGTCGGGATAATCCTCGACCTTCGGTACACGACCGTTGATCGCGATGAGTTTGCCAATCGCCAGCGGCAGGATATTGAGTCCGCGCGCACCGGCCGTTTCGAGTTTCTGCACCACCACATCGCGCTGCTCGGCCTGCAGATTCAGCAGAAAATAATTCGGCGTATCGGCCGGCAATTCAGTGCGCCAGCCTTGCAGCAATTGCGGGCCGACCAGCGCCATGATGAACAGCGCGGTCAGGCTCAAGCTCAGCGCCGTGCTCTGGATCAAACTCAGGCCGCGACGACGCGCGAGATTGGCCAGACCGAAACGCAATGCGCCCGGCAAATGTCGCGCCAGTCGCAGACAGACGCGGATCAGCACGATGCCGAGCAGCCATGTCAGCGCAGCGACCGCGAGCAGGCTGCCGGCGAGGATGGTGGCGAGTTTCAGGCTGTCGCTCTGCGCATAAATCAGACCCGCGCTGACGATAACCGGCAGCAGATACAGCGCATCGAAGCGTCGAGATTTGGTCGCGAGTTCGCGCTGGAAAACGCGCACCGGTGGCACCTCACGCAAACGCAACAGCGGCGGCATCGCAAAGCCGATCAACACAGCGATGCCCACACCGAAAGCGGCGAGACTCGGCAGCAATGGCAGCGCCGGCAAAACGCCCGGCAACAAATCTTTGGCGAGCGCGAGTACGCCAGCCTGCAGTCCAAGCCCGAGCAAAACGCCGACGATGCACGCCGGCAGCGCAAGCAGCAACAGCTCCAGCAACAACGCGAGCAGCACTTCGCGGCGACTCGCACCGAGGCAACGCAGCAACGCCACTTCATCAGTCTTGCGGCGCGCAAATCGCTGCGCCGCGAGCGCCACGGCAATGCCCGAAAGCAGCGCCGACAACAACGCTGCGAGACGCAGGAACGACGTGCCGCGATCAAATGCGGTACGCAGATTCTGTTGCGATTGTTCGAGCGTGACCAACTCCGCGCCGGCGGGCAGCAGCGGTTTGACCCAGTCGCGAAAACGCGTGAGCGCGGCGGCATCGCCAGCCAACATGAGCTTGTGCCGCACGCGACTGCCCGGGCCGAGCAAACCGCTGCGCTGCGCATCCGGCAATGCGATCAGCACGCGCGGCGCGAGCGCGAACATTTGTCCACCATCGGGTTGGCTGAGAATCTCGCCGGCGATGTGCAAGGTCTGATCGCCGAGCGCGAGTCCGCCGCCCGCTTGCAGGCCGAGCGCGGTCAATACTTCATGTTCGACAAATACGCTGCCGGACGGCGGCGCGTTGGCGCTGTGTTCGCGGCCATCGACATCGCGCACGCGCAGCGTGCCGCGCAACGGATACGTGGCATCGACCGCGACGATATTGCACATGCGGCTCTTGTCGCCGGCGAACAATACGCTCGGGAATTCTGCGCTCGCAGCGCTGCTCAGACCGAGCTGTTGCGCTTCGTTGCGCCACTCGTTTGGCAACGGCGTGCGTGCCGACACACCGAGATCGCCGCCCATCAATTCCGCCGCACTGGCGACGATCGATTGTTCAATGCGCGCACCGAGCGTGCTGACCGCGCCGAGCGCCGCCACGGCGAGCACGAGCGCGAGCGCGAGTATCGTCAATTCGCCGTGGCGAAATTCGCGGCGCAGCGCGCGCCACGCAAACGCAAACGGTTTCATGCGGCGATATCCAGCGCGCGCCCGCTTTCGAGATGGAGACGATTGCTGCAACGTGCGGCAAGTTTCAGATCGTGCGTGACCAACACCAGCGTGGTCGCGTTGGCCTGGTTCAGATCGAACAACAATTCGCTGACGGCATGGCCGGTGCGTGCATCGAGATTGCCGGTCGGCTCGTCCGCAAACAGCAACTGCGGCTTGTGCACGAACGCACGCGCGAGTGCCACGCGCTGCTGTTCGCCGCCGGAAAGTTGATACGGATAATGGCGCGTGCGCGCGCTCAGTCCGACCGCGGCCAGTGCGGCATGCGCTTCAGTGCGTGCATCGGCGCGACCGTCCAGTTCGAGCGGCAGCATCACGTTTTCTTCGGCGCTCAACGCCGGCAGCAGATGGAACGATTGAAACACAAAACCGACCAAACGCCGCCGCAATGCCGCGCGTTGTTCTTCGTCGAGCGAGTTGAGCGAAATGCCGCCGAGCAGGATTTCACCGGAGCTCGGCGAATCGAGTCCGGCCAGCAATCCGAGCAACGTGGTCTTGCCCGAACCCGAGGCGCCGACAATCGCCAGGCTGGCGCCGCGCGCGAGTTGGAAGCTGATGCCGTTCAGGATATCCAGTCTACCCTCGGGGCCCGACACCACTTTGCTAACATCGTTGGCAACAATCATTGCTGCGGAGTCTTGATTCATGCGTTATCTACTTTTTATTGGTTTATTGAGTCTGGGTTCGTTGCTCTTGCCATTGCACGCACTTGCCTTGGATCGGGCGCCGATTCTGGTGCTTGGCGATTCGCTTTCTGCTGCGTATCGCATCGCACCGGAATCCGGCTGGGTGGCGCTGCTCGACACGCGGCTCAAGCAGGACGCCCAACTTTCGCGGCCCGTGATCAACGCCAGCATCAGCGGTGAAACCTCCTACGAGGGCCGCATGCGGCTGCCGGCCTTGCTCGCCGAACATCATCCGGCACTCGTGCTGGTCGAGCTCGGTGCCAACGACGCATTGCGCGGCCAGCCACTGGAAGGGGCACGTGACAACCTCGAAAACATCATCAAGCTGAGCCAGGCGTCCGGTGCCAAGGTGTTGCTGATTGGCATCGAGATCCCGGTCAACTACGGCACGCGTTATCGCGACGGCCTGCGTACCATGTATCGGGACTTGAGCGCGCAATTCAAGTTGGCGCTGCTACCGTTTCTGCTCGAAGGCGTCGCGCTGGATCCGGAGCTCATGCAGGACGATGGCTTGCATCCGCGTGCCGTGGCCGAGCCGCGCGTGCTGGAAAATGTCTGGACGGTGCTTGAGCCGACCCTGCGGGCTATGTCGCGCAAGTAGACGGTGAGATTGGTTGAGCGCTTGAGCAGACTTGCTGCGCTATGTGACGAGTAGCGGCAGCACACTGTGCTGTGTTGAATTGCTAGATTTCATTCGCCTATCCGACGCACTGATCATGAAAAAATAGTCAGAACGGCAACAGTAAGCGACTTCTTCATGGGCAGTCTCTAATGCTCAAATATAGCCGTGCGCATCGCATTCGCTGGAATTACTTGTTGCACGGGCTCAGGATTCGGTATGCAGCGTGTATTTGTCGAAGTGCTCAATGTAGTCATCAAGATTCTCGATAAGCATGGCTCGATATTGCGCCATAAAATATTCGATGGTTTCATCCTTGGCGCCCTTCATTTCGTCCACAGTATTAAAGCTTCGCGCGCTGACAAAGGCATTGAACCGTGCGGTTGCGTACATCAGCGATGCACTAACCTTGCCTCTGCCGATATCCTTGTTCTGCTCATTGGCGAGATAAATTACAGCATCGGCTCGTTCGTAAAAGTGAGGGTCGGTAGATTCGGACATGTGTTTTCTCTTGAGGTCCAACGCTGATGTGGGTGGCTGCTGCCACACTACGCATGAACATATCACGACCTATCGCAGACGCTTGGTCGACCAGTTAGGGTTGATCAGACCATCCTTAAGGCTTACTAGCAAGCCGTGCCAGCACCTCAGCATCCGGCACGAGCTCGCTGCGTATCATCAGCACCGCGCCCTCAGGCGCAAAAAAATCACTATGCACCACGCCGGGCCGTGCGAACAAAAAATCGCCCGCCGCATAACGTCGACCGTCATGCATCACGTAACCCTGCATGACCATGCATTCTTCTTCCTTGTTGTGCGGATGCGGCGGCACACGCGAGCCGGGTTCAAGTTTCCACAATGACGTCTGCGTGCCTTTTTCCTTGTCGAGGCGCAACGTCTTGATCGTGATGCCGGGCAGCAACGGTTTCCATTCGCCTTCGTCCGCGAGTACCACTTCGGTGTGCGGTTTTTTGGCATCAGCCAGCACGCGCGCACGCATGCGCGATTGCAACTCCGTACTCAACGGCAGCGGATTCAGCGCGGTCGCGAGCAGGCTGAGCGTGGCCTGATCGAGAATATCGCTGCTGATGGGTTTACGCGGAGCCATGTTCTAAGCCAACTTTCTGCAATTGTTGTTTGAGCGCGATCAGGCCGCGCCGGATATGCGATTTTACCGTGCCCAGCGGCATGCCGGTGCGCTGCACGATCTCCTGATGCGAGGCATCTTCGAGAAACGCCAGGCCAATCAGGCGGCGTTGAATCGCGGGCAATTGTTGTAGCGCCAGACGAATCAAGGATTTTTCCTGTAATGCGGAGGTGAATTCATCCAGCGGTTGGTCTTCACTTTCCGTATACGCGAGCTCAGGGCTGACTGGATGCAACTGATCGCCACCGCGCGCGCGCTGGCGCCGCAGATGATCCAGCGCACGACTGCGCGCGATCACGAGAATCCAAGCCAGCGGCGCGCCGCGTTCGCGCTCGTAACGTTGCGCGTTCTGCCAGACCTGGCGATACACATCGCACGTGATTTCTTCGGCATCGGCGGCGATATTCATGATCCGCGCGACCACGCCATACACCTTGGCTACGGTGCAATCGTAGATTTCGGCGAGCGCGGTTTCATCCTGCGCCTGCAATCGGGCGATCAGCGCCGCGAGGATTTCGTCAAAATCCTCCCGGCCGGATGCGTTGTGTGGGCTAGCAATCATGCAGCAGATATTTTCATGGCGTAACCGCGATTTATACAAGCAACGATGTCGGCTGATTGTGAGTATCGCGCTTTTGCGGCGCATACATGCGGATCGTGACCTACTTCACCGCTGCGCGTGCGTGATTGCAACGCGCCATGTTCGACTCAGGCCGAGCCGGTAAAATAGTTGCCGCGATAAAATGGTTTTGCTGTAGGATTTTGCTCGAAGCTGGCGGCGTATTGCGCCGGAAGCTGCTTCGCTACTAGGAGTGTATCGATGAAGCAACGCGATGAACTTGCCGGATTTATCCTGCTGGTCGAAGACAACCGCGACATCGCGGAAATGGCCGGTGGGTTTCTCGAAAGCCGCGGTTACAGTCTGGATTATGCTGCCGATGGGGTGACCGGCTTGCACTTGGCCATAACCAATAGCTACGACGTGATCATCCTCGATCTCATGCTGCCCGGCATGGATGGCTTGGAGGTATGTCGCAAACTGCGCCACGAAGGCAAAAAATCCACTCCGGTGCTGATGCTCACGGCACGTGACACACTCGACGACAAACTCATCGGGCTGGACGCGGGCGCCGATGACTATCTGGTCAAGCCGTTTGAGATTCGCGAGCTCGAAGCGCGCGTGCGTGCACTGATTCGTCGCGAACGTCGGCAAGTCAGCGCGGAAATTCTGAAGGTCGGCGATCTCGTGCTGGATACCGCCACCCTGCGCCTGACGCGCAGCGGGCAGGATCTCGTGATCTCGCCAATCGGCCTGAAATTGCTGAGTATCCTGATGCGCGAATCGCCGCGTGTTGTCAGCCGCCGCGACATCGAGCGCGAAGTCTGGGGCGATCTATTACCCGATTCCGATACCTTGCGCAGCCACCTGTACAACCTGCGCAAGGTGATCGACAAACCGTTCCAGAAAACCCTGCTGCATACCATCCACAGCGCGGGTTATCGACTGGCGGATCTCGATGCCGAAAGCATCGAAAACGAGAGCGCATAAAATCGATCGACGCTACCGCCATGCCCCGTAATACCGGCCTGCGCCGCAAGATCCGCACGGCGTTTGTGCTGCAGGTGGCGGCGATCAGTTTCGCCACTGTGCTTGGTGTCTACGGTGCGGCGATGGTGCTCGAAAACGTGCTGATCAAACACGCGCTGCAAGCCGAGGCCACGCACTACTGGCAACTGCTGCACAGCAACCCGAACGCCGCGCCGCCCGATACCTACAATATGTCGGCCTACCTTTTGCGGGCGGGGCAGGGCAAGGAAACCTTGCCCGAGAAAATCCGCGAAATGGATGTCGGTTTTTACCATCGCGAAAATTCCAACAGCGACGATCTGATCTACGTCGAACAAGCCGAAGTCGGCAAGCTGTTCCTGATTTTCCATCAGGAGCAGGTCGGACGACTTGCCTTTCTGTTCGGCTTCGTGCCGTTGATCGTGGTCTTGCTGATCATCTACATCACGACGTGGCTTACTTATCGCGCCTCGCGGCATGCGCTGTCGCCGGTGATCGGGCTGGCCAATGTGGTGCGCACCTGGGATCCGAAAAAACCCGATCTCGAAGCGCTCGATCCCGACAATCTCAGCAGCGATCTCGACGGCGACGTCGAAACCCTCGCGCGAGCGCTGCACGGTTTTGCCACGCGCATCGAATCGTTCGTCGAGCGCGAACGCAATTTCACGCGCGATGCGAGCCATGAATTGCGCAGTCCGTTGACCGTACTCAAAGTCGCCGCCGACGTGCTGGTCGAGGAAGAAGGACAATCGCCGTTTGCGCGCCGCGCCGCGATCCGCATCAAACGGTCCGTACGCGAGATGGAGGCGCTGATCGAATCTTTCCTGATCCTCGCGCGCGAAGGCGACACCGGCCTGCCCGAGGAAGATTTTGTCGTCAACAACGTCGTGCGCGATGAAGTTGAACGTGCCGAGTTGCTGCTGGAAAACACACCGGTGGAACTCAGCCTGCAGGAAGATCATTCTTTCGCGCTGCACGCCTCGCCGAAGGTGTTGTCGGTATTGCTCGGCAACCTGCTGCGCAACGCTTGTACCTACACCGATGCCGGTCGCGTGATTGTCAGCATCGGTGCGGATTTCGTGCGTATCGAAGACACCGGCGTGGGTATGAACGCCGAAGAACTCGGCAAGATGTTCACGCCGTATTTCCGCGCCGGGCGCAGCAGCCGTGGCGGCAACGGCGTCGGCCTGACCATCGTCAAGCGCCTGTCGGATCGGTTCGGCTGGAAGCTCGATATCCAGAGCCAGCTCGGCGTCGGCACCATCGTCACGGTACAGTTTCCACGCCCGCAGCCGGTCGATGCGTGATTGGGAAATCGTCCATGTAGCGAATGAGAATACCTGACCTTTGACCGATGTTATGGCCGTGACCGCATGGCTATACTTGGAATCCTGATCGATTCGGTGATGCCATGAAAAATCCTCTGCTGCTCTGCCTGAGTGCCATCGCCATGAGCCTGACCTCGTTATCCGCTGTTGCCGATTCGCCCGTCGTGCTGGTCATCCACGGCGGCGCCGGGGTGGTGCGTGCCGAAATGACGCCGGCCAAGGAAAAGGCTGCACGCGCGGGGCTCGAACTCGCGCTGAAAAGCGGCTACGCCGTGCTCAAGGATGGCGGCACGAGCCTCGATGCGGTGAGCAAGTCGATCACCATTCTCGAAGACGATCCGAACTTCAACGCCGGTCGCGGCGCCGTGTTCAACCACGACGGCAAAAACGAGATGGACGCCGCGCTGATGGAAGGCCACACCTTGCGCGCTGGTGCGGTGGCGGGCGTGCATCGCATCAAGAATCCAATTCTGCTCGCGCGCGCCGTGATGGAAAAATCGGTGCATGTGATGCTCACTGGCGACGGCGCCGAAGTGTTCGCCAAAAGCGTCGGCATGGCGCTGGTCGATCCGGCGTATTTCCGCACTGAAGAACGTTGGCAGCAATTGCAAAAGGAGCTTAAGGACGAGGCGGCTAAAGCGCACGCCGCGGCTGCAGCGCCGCACTTCGGCACAGTCGGCGCGGTAGCGCTGGATCACGCCGGCCATCTCGCCGCGGGCACCTCGACCGGCGGCATGACCAATAAGCGCTGGGGCCGCGTCGGCGATTCACCGATCGTTGGTGCGGGCACGTATGCCAATGATAAATGCGCGGTGTCGGGCACCGGCTGGGGCGAGTTTTATATCCGCACCGTGGCCGCGCACGAGATCTGCGCGCGTGTGGCGTATCGAGGTGATGCGATCAGCAAGGCGGCGGATGATGTGATCCTCAACCTTATTCCGAAACTCGGCGGCGACGGCGGCGCCATCGCACTCGATGCGCAAGGCAATTACGCTACGCCATTCAATACCGACGGCATGTTCCGCGGCTGGGTCGATCGTGACGGCACCACGCATATTGCGATCTACAAAGAGTGAGCGATTTGCAGACTGGCGCCCCGCCGATGTTGCTGCTGCGCAATGCCGATGTGTTTGCGCCTGAAGCGCTCGGCTTGCAAAATCTGCTGCTCGGCGGCGGTCGGATTTTATGGATCGGCAGCGACTTGCCAGACTTGCCTTCAACGCTCGCGATCGAGACGATCGATCTGCGAGGTCAGCGACTGATTCCGGGATTGATCGATGGCCACGTGCATGTCACCGGCGGTGGCGGCGAGGCGGGATTCCACTCGCGTGTACCGGCGGTCGGGCTTTCGCGCTTTACGCGCTCGGGCATCACCACGGTGATCGGTTTGCTTGGCACCGATGATGTCGCGCGTGGTCCGCGCGAGTTGCTCGCGGCTACATACGCGTTGCGCGAACTCGGCCTGAGTGCCTACGCCTACACCGGCGGTTACCATTTGCCGCCCGTGACGATGACCGGCAGCGTGCGCAGCGATCTGGTGTTCATCGAGGCGCTGCTCGGTGTCGGCGAGGTTGCGATCAGCGATCACCGATCGAGCCAGCCGACACTCGATGAATTGTTGCGCCTCGCATCCGAAGCGCATGTCGCCGGACTGATGACCGGCAAGGCCGGTATTTTGCATTTGCATCTCGGTGATGGTGCGCGTGGGCTCGAGCTCGTGCGCCAGGCGCTCGATCAAAGCGAATTGCCACCGCGCGTTTTTAACCCGACCCATGTCAACCGGCGCCAGGCCTTGTTCGATGAGGCGCTGGATCTCGCGCGACGCGGCTGCAGTATCGACATCACCGCGTTCCCGGTCGAGGATGGCGAAGACGCCTGGAGCGCCGCCGATGCCTTGCTGCGTTATCTCGACAGCGGCGCGCCCGCAGAACGCGTGACGATCAGTTCGGATGCCGGCGGTTGTTTGCCGTGTTTTGATGCCGATGGCCATGTCAGCCACATGGATGTCGGCGCACCCGGCGCGTTGCTCGAAACCTTGAACGAATTGCTCGCGCGTGGATTGTCGTTGCCGCAAGCGCTACCGGCGTTTACCAGCAATCCCGCGCGGCTGCTGCGACTCGCCAACAAGGGCCGCATCGAGATAGGTGCCGATGCCGATCTCGTGGCGCTGGATGTTGCTGGAAATGCGCATACGGTGATCGCGCGCGGCGCTGTGCATGTACGCGGTGGTGAGATTATGCGGCGCGGCATGTTCGAGGATTGAGTCTGGCTGGTCAATGACGTGCCAAAGCAAAGTGGCTGTTCGCTTGGCAAATGTCCGGACCGTTGCAGTGACAAGTCCATCCGTGTTGATATGCAACATTCGATGCAACAACACGAGTAGATCATGAGTCCCAGCAGAATCCCCGACGGCGAACAACGGGGATGGATCGTTCCCATCGGCGGCGCCGAGGAGAAAGAAAACGATCCGCGTATCCTTGAACGTTTTGTCGCGCTGTGTGGCGGCGCGGATGCCGATATCGTCGTGATCCCGACCGCGAGCCAGCTCAGCGATACCGGTTCGCGCTACGAAAGCATATTCACTGAGCTTGGTGTCGGCCGCGTCACCGCGCTGGATTTCGATACACGTCGCGACGCCGAAGAACGCAATCGTCTGAAACGTATCGGTGAGGCCAGCGGAATTTTTTTCACAGGCGGCAACCAGCTGCGTCTTTCGACGATGCTTGGCGGCACGCCGATCGCGCAACTGATCCGCGCGCGCAACGCCAGCGGCGTGCATGTCGGTGGCACCAGCGCGGGCGCGAGTATTCTGAGCGAGCACATGATCGCGTTCGGCAAGGAAGGCTCATCACCGACCGCTGGCAGCGTGCGTCTCGCGCCGGGTCTCGGACTGACCAATCGGTTTGTAATTGACCAGCATTTTCGCCAGCGCGATCGGCTCGGTCGGCTGCTTGCCGCGCTCGCTTACAATCCGTATGCGGTCGGCATTGGTCTGGATGAAGATACCGCGGCGTTTATCCGCCCCGACAACACGCTCGAAGTCGAAGGCAGCGGATCGGTGACCGTGGTCGACGCCGGCAACCTGCAGTTTTCGTCGATGGCGCAAGCCGACGAGGATGATCCGGTTTGCCTGCTCGGCTTGACGATCCATATTCTGATTGCCGGCGCGACCTTCAATCTGCAAACACGCACTGCTTCTGCCGGCACGCTTATCACGCCGAAGCAAACGCATTAGCACGGACGGTAGAAGTCCGTTTAGCCATCCATACGCCATTCGCTAAAATCGAAGAATCATCAGGGAAAAAATCCATGCGCATACTCGATCGTTCCGTGTTCGTCGGCCCTTCGGTACACGCGCATTTTCCAGTCATACGGCTTGAACTGGATCTCGCCGAGCTCGAAGCGTGGCCGACCGGGCGACTCGGTGCGGCCTTCGTCGATGGCCTGGTCGCGGCATTGCCCGGCCTCGCCGAACACGGCTGTTCGTATCGCGAACCGGGCGGCTTCATCCGCCGCATGCGCGAAGGCGACGGCACCTGGCTTGGTCATGTGCTCGAACATGTCGCGATCGAATTGCAGAACGTCGCGGGCGAGGAAGTTACCTTCGGCAAGACGCGCAGCACCGACAAACCCGGCGTGTATTCGGTCGTCTACGAATACGCGCAAAAAGAGGAAGGCATTGCTGCGGGCGAACTCGCGTTGCGACTTTTGTCATCGCTGTTGCCGACCGAATTGCAGCCGCGATCCAGTGTGCCCGAAGGCTGGGAATGGCCGACCGCGCGCGATGAATTCATCCGTTACGCGCAACGTCGTGCGCTTGGCCCGTCGACCGCGTCGCTGGTGCGCGCTGCCGAAGAACGCAACATCCCGTGGCTGCGCCTGAACGATCAATCACTGATCCAGCTCGGTCATGGCAAATATCAGCAGCGCATCCAGGCCACGATCACCGGACGCACGCCGCATATCGCGGTTGAACTCGCCAGCGACAAGGAAGAAACCAACAAGATTCTCGCCTCGCTCGGCCTGCCCGTGCCGAAGCAGGAACTCGTGCAGACCGAGGAGGCCGCGTTGCGCGCCGCGCATCGCCTCGGCTTGCCGGTGGTGACCAAACCGTACAACGGCAATCACGGCCGCGGTATCTCGATTCACCTCACTACCGACGAGGAAATCAGCGCGGGATTCGCAGCGGCGCGTGAGCATTCGCGCTCGGTGATCGTGGAAAATTTCATCACCGGCGACGATCACCGTTTGCTCGTGGTCAATGGCGAGCTGATCGCTGCGACGCGACGCACGCCGGGCCATGTTGTAGGTGACGGCAAGCAGACGATCACGCAACTGGTCGACGCGGTGAATCAGGATCCGCGCCGTGGCATCGGCCATGAAAAAGTGCTGACGCGCATCGAGCTTGATGCGCAGGCACAGATGATGATGGATCGTTTGAACTACACCGCCGAATCGGTGCCACCGCCAGACGAAATCGTCTATCTGCGCTCGACCGCGAATCTTTCCACGGGCGGCACCGCGACCGATGTCACCGACATCATCCACCCGGACAATCGCGACATGGCGGTGCGCGCGATTCGTGCGATCGGGCTCGATGTCGGCGGCGTCGATTTTCTGTCGTCGAACATCGCCGAAAGTTATCGCATCATCGGCGGCGGCATCTGCGAAGTGAATGCGGCGCCTGGTTTTCGCATGCACGTGAGTCCGAGCGAAGGCACGCCGCGCGATGCCGCCGGCCCGGTCATCGAAATGCTGTTTCCGCCGGGTGCGCCATCGCATGTGCCGATCGCCGCGATCACCGGCACCAACGGCAAAACCACCACCGCGCGCATGCTCGCACACATCACCAAGATGGGCGGCTATACGCCCGGATTGACCACGACCGACGGCGTTTATATCGACGGCCAGCGTACGGTCGAGGGCGACATGACCGGGCCGGTATCGGCGCGCATGGTGCTGTCGGATCCGCAGATCGATATCGCCGTGCTCGAAACCGCGCGCGGCGGTTTGCTGCGCGCCGGCATGGGCGTGCCGAAGGTGAATGTTGGCGCGGTGCTGAACGTGCAGTCCGATCATCTCGGCCTGAAAGGCATCGATACGCTGGAGCAACTCGCCGAGGTGAAGCGCATCGTCGTCGAGGTCGCGCAGGATTGCGCCGTGCTGAATGCGGATGATCCGCTCGTGCTGAAAATGTCGGGCTATACCGACGCAAAAATCCTGTGTTACGTGACGATGAATCCGCAGCACGGACTCGTGCGCGAACACATCCGAGCAGGCGGTCGCGCGTGTGCGCTCGAAGCCGGCGTCAACGGCCAGATGATTACGCTGTACGACAAGGGCAGCCATATTCCGCTGCTGTGGACGCATCTGATTCCGGCCACGCTCGAAGGTCGCGCGCTGCACAATGTGCAGAACGCGATGGTCGCCGCGGCGATGGCATTTTCGCTCGGCATCAAGCTCGATGCGATCCGCCAGGGTTTGCGCACGTTCGATACCACGTTCTTCCAGGCGCCGGGTCGCATGAACGTGTTCAACGAACATCCGTTCAAGGTGCTATTCGACTACGGCCACAACGCGCATGCGGTCGCGGCGATGACCGATCTTGCGCAGCGTCTCGATGTCACCGGGCGGCGCATCGTGGTACTGGCCGGGCCGGGCGATCGGCGCGATGAAGATCTGGTCGCGATCGCCGATGCCGTCGCCGGCCGATTCGATCACTACATCTGCCGTCGCGACGATTCGCGGCGTGGTCGCGATGGTGACGAAGTGCCGCGCATCCAGTCGCGCGCATTGCTCGCCGCGGGCGTGCCGCAGGATGCGATCTCGATCATTCCCGACGAACAGGAAGCGATCGATGCCGCGTTGCACATGGGCCAGCCCGGCGATCTGCTGCTGGTTTTTGCCGATGCGCTCGTGCGCTCGTGGAAACAGATCATCAAGTTCCGTGCCGCCGGTGCACCGGAAACGCGCGCTGCCGCAGTCATGCCGGCCGCAGCACCGATGCCCGTGAGCGAGCCCGCGTTCGACGAATCCAGCTTCGCAGCGATGGGTGGCGTGGTGCGCGACGAACGCGGCATCCATCTGTCGCGGGAGAGCGACGACTGAACATCCAGCCCGTCGTCACGTTCGAGGATTCACGACGCCTCACGGGATTCAACCTCTACTTCGACGCTGTCGGCGCGGTGCTCGAAAGCGTTGGCGAGATTCCCGACGCAACTTTATTGCTCGCGTGGAAAACGCGTATCGAACGAGTGCGCATACAACTCGGTTGGCCGACCGGCCACGTGCTCTGGCGTGAGCATGCCAGTGGTGCATCGCTGGCGTTGAGCGCACCGGTCGATCAATTGTTCACGGCAACCGAAGTCAACGAATGGGCGTGGCTTGCAAGCATCGCCGCAGCGCGCCGCGAAACGTTCCATGCGCCGGGTCATGCGGCGGCGTGGGATGACGATTCCGCGCTGCACACGCTGCGCGCGTTTTCCGCCGCCGAACACAATCCGAAACTCGAGGTGTTGTTGCAGACCGCTACAGCGCGGCAACTCACCGCGTTACTCGATGAAGACGAGTTATCGATTGGTTTGGGCACGGGATCGATGCGCTGGCTGTTGTCCGATTTGCCTGCGGTCGAGTCCATCGACTGGAGTGGCCTGCGCGATATTCCACTCGCGCTGATCACCGGCTCGAACGGCAAAACCACGACGGTGCGCTTGCTCGCGGCGATGGCGCGTGCGCATGGCCGGAAGGTCGGGTATAGCTCGACCGATGGTCTGGTGATCGGTACCGAAAATATCGAAGCCGGCGATTATTCCGGCCCAGCCGGTGCGCGCGCGGTGCTGCGGCATCGTGATGTTGAACTCGCGATTCTCGAAACCGCACGCGGCGGAATCCTGCGGCGTGGTCTGGGCGTTTCACGCGCGCAGGTAGCAGTGGTGACGAATATCAGCGTCGATCATTTCGGCGAATACGGCATCCACGATCTTGACGCACTCGCCGAGGTCAAGCTGGTCGTCGCACATACGCTCGGTTCGAGCGGCTTGCTGGTGCTGAATGCGGACGATGAATTGCTGGTGCGGCGTGCGGAAAAATTACACTGCGCGATTGCCTGGTTCGCACTGGACGATAACCACCCGATTTTGCTCGGGCATCGCGAACGCGGCGGTGTCACGTGCGGCATGCGCGATGGGAATCTGTTTTTATCGAACCATGGCGCGGCTCACGATCTCGGCAAGGTCGCGGACATGCCGCTGACATTTTCCGGCAGCGCGACCTACAACATCGCGAACATCAGCGCCGCGGTTTTGAGTGCCTCGGCACTGGGAGCTTCTGTCGCCACGATCATCGAAGTGCTGGCAAATTTTGGCGCCGCGCACAGCGACAATCCGGGCCGCCTGCAACATTGGCAGCTCGGCAGTCTGCAGGTTTTTCTCGACTACGCGCACAATGCCGAAGGCCTGCGCGGATTGCTCGACGTGGCGACCCGACAGCGTGGCAGTTCGCGATTATTGTTGGTGCTCGGGCAGGCCGGCAATCGCGAGGACAAGGAGATTCGCGAACTCGCGCAAGTCGCGGCGAGCTTTCATCCCGACCATATCGTGCTCAAGGATATCGATGGCATGTTGCGTGGTCGCGCCGCGGGCGAAGTCGCCACGATCCTGCGCGATGAGCTTGTGCGCGCTGGTCTATCGAGTGATGCCATCGTCGAATGCCTGGACGAGTTCACCGCGGCGCGCAGCGCACTCGCAGCAGCACGCGCCCATGAGGTGTTGGTATTGCCGATTCACGGCGGCAATGCGCGCAACAATACGGTCGTTTTGCTGGATCAATTGCTCGCTTCCGGTTGGCAACCCGGAACAGATCTGCCGGCGGCGTAAGCCGCGTCATTCCAACCGTGACCGGAGCGAGTCAAAAGACGTCGCTCTCCGCATCTTCATCGATCTCGCGCACCGGGCGTTTGCCGAGCTTGCGCTGCAAGGTGCGGCGATGCAGACCAAGTCGTCGCGCGGCTGCCGAGATATTGCCGTCGCATTCGCTGAGCACGCGCTGGATGTGTTCCCATTCCAGTCGTCGCAGCGGTTGTGCACCGTCCGGCACGCGGGTGGTCGCAGTGGCGAGTGATGATTCATTTTTGCCGCGCAACGCAAGTGTCACCGCATCGGCGTCCACGGGTTTGGCGAGGTAGTCGTGTGCGCCACGCTTGATCGCCTCGACCGCCGTGGCAATGCTGGCGTAGCCGGTCAGCAACAGGATGCGCAGATCAGGCGCAACGCTGAGCAATTGCGGGATCAATGTCAGTCCGTTTTCCTCGCCGAGTTTGAGATCGAGCACGGCGTGCATTGGTGCTTCGCTGCGGCATAACGCGAGTGCGGTTTCGCTGTTCTGCGCCGTGCGTACGGTGAATCCGCGCTGACCCAAAGCGCGCGCCATGACACGCAGAAAAACTGCATCGTCGTCGATCAGCAAAACCGAATCTGCCGTTGTCGCGGGGTTGTGAGTTGGCAAGTTCATCAGCGATTTTCGGCCAAGCGCAATGGCAGGCGCAAGCAGGTTTCGCTACCGCCGCCCGCGGCGGCGTGCACGCTGAGTTCGCCGTTCAAGCGCTCGGCGGTGGCATGGGTCAAGGCCAATCCCAAACCGAGGCCGTTGCGTTTGCTGCTGTAAAAGTCGTGGCCGGCGGCGGCAAGGATGTCGGCCGACAAGCCGATGCCGTAATCGCGGACGCGCAATTCGAGAATACTCGCTTGGCCACGAACCACGAGGTCCACACGCGCACTCGATTGTTGCTGCGAAGCGTCGGCGGCGTTGTTGAGCAGATTGATCAGTGCGTGCCGCAAACCCGGCAAAACACTCAGGCGGATAGTTGCGATCTCTGCGGCGATATCGATCTGCAGTTCAATCTCGGGCCGCAGCAAGCGGAATCGTTCCGCGCAGCCAGCGATGAATTCTTCGAGATCAAGTGTTTCCGGTGTATCGGCAAGTTGTGCGCTGCCGACCGCGACCAGCTCGCGCAGAATGTCGCGGCAGCGATCGGCCTGGCTCTGCAATACATCGAGATCCTCGCTAAGCGTGGCCGCATCGACCGGCGCACGGCGCAGCTCGCCAAGCAGCGTGCGGATCGTCGATAGCGGTGTGTTGAGTTCGTGCGCGGCACCGGCGGCCTGGGTCGCAATCGCCAGAATGCCTTCGTCGCGCAGCGCGCGTTCGCGTTCGCGCTGCATCTGGGTTTGCTGTTGGCGCAAGGCGCGCGCGAGGCGCCAGATGAATAGCCCGAGCAGAAAT
This sequence comes from Pseudolysobacter antarcticus, assembly GCF_004168365.1. GTDB lineage: Bacteria > Pseudomonadota > Gammaproteobacteria > Xanthomonadales > Rhodanobacteraceae > Pseudolysobacter > Pseudolysobacter antarcticus. The sequence continues at coordinate 3,684,829 of NZ_CP035704.1, read as the reverse complement.
CCGGTGATCGCAAAATTGGCCGCCATGCCAAGCACGTGCAGACCGAAATCGGCGTGCATATCGTGTTCGTACATGCTCGGCAAACTGAGGTGATACAACATCAGCGTCGCATAGATGATGCCGGCGAATAGCGCGATCGCAATCAGATAACGCGCCGCTAGCGTGGTCGCGGCAAGTGCGATCGGCACCACCAGCAACGAGATGAACGGATTGGTCGAGCCGCCGGTGAGATACAGCAGATACGCCAGCACGCCCATGTCGACGACAAAATGGCCGAACACTTCGAGCTCGTTGACCGGCCAGGTTCGACGCATGCGCCACAGCACCAATACCTCGAACAGCAGCAGCACGGCGATACCACGCCACAACGCATTTTCCGGGATCGGCAATACCAGCCAGTGCGCAACGAAGGCGACGGTTAATGCCTGACCGACAATCGCGCACAGGCGCAGCCATGCCAGGCTGGCCAGCAATTCGCTCGGCCCGAGGTGCAGATACGACGCGGGAAAATGTTTCGACAGGGGCATGGTCAACGCACGGCGAATGGGTGCGTTCATCATACCGCTGCCTTTACAAGTCTTTGCAGCAGATTTACGCGTCGGCTACTGCAAAGGAGACTCGTGTGACATACCGTGCCATAGGTAATGCCAAGCGGCGTTTGTACGTCGCAATTACTCAGCTGGCCCAAGCCTTAGCTGCCTTTTTCGCATCCTCTTTTTTTCATCGCACCAAGCAAAAGACGGAACCCCACATGCATGCCGCGAGCATTGCCTACACCCACGCGCCGCAGCTCGAACTGCATGCGTTGAGCAAGGCATATCCGTCGCATGCCGCCGCGGCGGTGCCGGTTTTGCGCGGCGTGACCTTGACCGTTCGGCGCGGCGAATTTGTGTCCATCCTCGGGCCTGCCGGTTGTGGTAAATCGACCTTGCTGAATTTGCTTGGCTGCCTCGAGTCGGCGAGTTCGGGCCGTTATTTTTGCGACGGCCAGAATGTCGCGAGTCTGGATGCGGTAGGGCGAGCGCGGCTGCGTCAGCAAAAATTCGGGTTCATCTTCCGCTCGTTTCATTTGTTGCCGCGTTTGAATGCGCTCGAAAACGTCATGCTGCCGCTTGCCTACAGCACGTTGTCGCGCGCGCGGCAGCGCGAAATGGCGCATACGGTGCTGCGCCAAATCGGCATCGCGGATTGCGCGTTGCACAAGCCGATGGACCTGTGCAACGGTTTGCAACAACGTATTGCGATTGCGCGCGCGTTGATCAACGACGCGCCGATCCTCCTCGCCGACGAGCCCACCGGCGCGCTCGATGCCACGGCCACCAGTGAAATTCTGAGCTTGCTGCAACGCCTGCGCGAGGAGGGTCACACCTTGGTGCTCATGACCGAGAACGCCGATGTCGCGGCGCATGCCGATCGTCATTTTTTCATGCGCGATGGACGTCTGTATGCGCCACATGCAGCGCATACATTGCAGGCGCTGGCATGAGTTTGCGCGACACACTCGCTACCGCGTGGCAGGCGATTTGCCGGCAGCCGTACATCGGCGCTCAGGCTTTTTTCGGATTGGCGATCGGCACAGCCGCGCTGCTGGGAGCGCTCGCACTCGGGCAGGTCGGTATTGCCGGCAACGACGCGCATTCTGCGGTACCGAGTCGCCTGGAAATTTTCTCCGAGAATAGCTACGCGCCGGCCGCGATTTCCGATGGCAGACAAACCGTGGCGTTGACTACTGCCGATGTTGCGGCGATCCGCCGACTAGACGGCGTAAGTTCCGCTGCGGCGAGTCTGTTGCGGTTCAGCAGGGTGAACTACGCAGACTCGTCGTTGCCGATCAGTGTTTATGCGGTCGACGCGGATTATTTTGCGGCCCACGGTTGGGCGCTCACGGGCGCTTTCAGTGCACAGGATTTCAGCGACGCAAATAACGCAGATGCAAATAGCGCTGTAATACTCGGCTCCAGCTTAAGCGCCGAAATTTTCGCCGAGGCTGATCCAACGGGCAAGATCATCCAGCTCGGCGGTTCGAATTTCCATATCAGCGGTGTAGTTTCTGCCAAGGATGCGAGTACATTTTTTGGCGATTATGCGACGGCGGTATTTATGCCGTTGCCGACCGCACAGGGTTTATTTGCCGGCAGCAATGAGTTGAGCGGTGATGCGATCGGACAAATTTCCGTGCGCATTGTCCCCGGCGCGGACGTGGCTTCGCTACAGCAACAAATCCGCAGCCTGTTGCGCCGCCAGCACGGGCTTGCGAGCAATCAGCAGGATGATTTTCAACTGCGTGATTTTTCGGCGTTGGACGGCACCAACCAACATTCGGCAGTCTGGTCGCCACGCATGCTGGTCGATATCGCGATGATCGCGTTGTTGCTCGGCGCCGCCGCGCTGTCACGAATCATGCTGCTGTCCGTGGACGATCGCGCGCGGGAAATCGGTTTGCGTATCGCCACTGGCGCCGATCCGCGGGCGATTCAATCGCGCTTTCTCGCCGAGTCGGTGATGATCGCAGTCGCCGCCGGAATCTTCGGTATGCTGCTCGCGGCGGTGTCGGCATTCTGGTTGGAACAAACCACCGATCACCGTCTGCATTTGAGTGCCGTCACGATGCTGACCACGGTCATCCTCGCCTGCGCGATCGGCGCATTGTGCGGCCTGCTACCGGCCAACAAGGCCTCGCGGCTGAATCCTGCGGTCGTATTGCGCGACAGATAGATTGTTGCCCAGAAGTAGCTCGTTGGCAGCGTCCAACTTGTATATTATTCGACGGTCAGCCGATTCGTGCGAGCAGGCGATGTTTTAAAACAAGACCTGACCCTCTAGCTCTCATTCGCCGTTTCCGAGTCACGACCGAACCTTGCCGCTGAATCAGACGCAGATACGCACGCCGAGGATGTTGCCGCCACTGCCGCTATCCCGATGGTGGCGCAAAAGGCGATCAATAAGTGGTTAAGCTAACAGTATTGACATAGGTGTCGTGATCAGCAAGACGTCCTCAACGCGTACTTCGTCGATGATCGCGTTGGAGAGCTTGGTCGCGTCCCGGAGGGCATCGGTCATGCCACCGTCCGGTGTGTAGTAGCCAGTGATCGTTTGGTCACGGATATGTTCAATCGGCGCGCGACCGAGGTCGCGACGAACAACTATCGCGCCTGGCGAGTTGTCGACGAGAGCACGTTCAATCGCGTCGCCAATGCGCCGCGAGTAAGAACCATCTGATCGGCTGGAGGCGTCTACTCATATTATGTTGAGCGGCTCTGATTTCATTCAATTTCTCCTTACGATTTCGTTGTCAATGCGGCGCACCACTTTCGTCATGCCACCTGGCCGCGATTGCGGGGCGCCACCCACCCCAGCGTTGGGTCGCTCATGAACGACTCCTTGGGGGTGTGCACAAGATGGTTAACGTAATTCGAGATGGTCTTGGTGGCTATGATCATCACGACCTCAAGCATCTGCGCGTGACCGTAGCCCGCGGCGAAAAATTCTTCGAGTGCGTCACTGCCGGCAAGGCCCCGCTCGCGGACAACCGTGTCAGTGAAAATTCGCAGCGCATCGAGCTTCGCGTCAGCGATCGGCGTGCCGTTGCGCAGACTGGCGATCGCCTGCTCGTCCAGCTTGGCGGCGCGCGCAAGGTAAGTGTGGCCCGCTACGCAGTACTCGCATTCGTGGAATGCGCTCACTGTGAGGTAGACGACCTGCTGCTCAGCCGGCGTGAAGCCGCTCTTCTGGCCGAGCGCGAACAGACTCTGATAGGCGTGGAGCACTGGCGCGCTTTCGGCGAGGATGCCGTGCAGTGTTGGAATGAATCCCCATTCCTTTTTCGAACGTTCGAGCAGTGCGCGGGAGTCGGGAGGGGCAGTGTCTAGGGAGTGGACGATAAAGTGGCTCATGGCGGATTCCTTAAAAATGGTCGGACTGCGTTGCGCTATCCGTGATCCGCACTGTAGTGATGACGGCATATATGATAAACATCGCATTTGGAACTTTACTGATGTAAAATTCGCACGAATGAACGTAACAGTGCTGAACCTCTTCGTCGAAGTTGCCCAACGCGGTAGCTTCGCGGCAGTGGCTAAAGAACGGAATATCGATCCGTCCTCGGTATCGCGGGGGATTGCTGAGCTGGAAGCCGAACTCGGCGTGCGCCTATTTCAGCGTACGACCCGCAACGTGACTCTGACCGAGGCGGGCGACCGTTACCTCGCCGGGGTCGAACCTCTCCTTTACGAACTGGCTCGAACGCACGAGGCAGCGTTGGAGACGGTCGGAGGGACGCGAGGCACGCTGCGCATCACGGCCTCTGCCACCTTCGGTCCGCGGTGTATCGTTCCGCAACTGAAGGAGTTTTGCGCCCGGTATCCCGACCTGCGTATTGAGGCCCTTTTTACCGACGAGGTGGTCGATCTTTTTGCCGAACGAGTCGATCTGGCGATTCGCCTGGCACCAGCGGTAGAAGGTAATCTTGTCGCAACCAAGCTAATGAACACGCGCTATCGGGTTGTGGCGAGCGTGGGTTATCTCGCCGCCGCCCCCCCGCTAGAGGTGCCGGCAGATATCGCACGTCATCGTTGCGTGATGTTCAACTTACACGCGTTTCGCTCGCGCTGGTTGTTTCGTGATTCTCACGGCGCTATCGAAGAAGTCTCTGTGGATGGCGACTTGGTTCTGTCACCGGCCGTTTCGCTGCATGCCGCGGTGCTGGAAGGCCTTGGACCGGCGCTGCTGCCGAACTGGCTTGTCGATGGCGACATCGCCTCAGGCGCGCTAGTCAACGTGTTTCCTACCTATGACGTCACGGCCACGACGTTCGACACCGGCGCATGGCTCATCTATCCCAGCCGCACATATCTTCCGCAGAAGGTTCGTGTAATGATTGATTTTTTGAAGTCCCGCTTGAACACATAGTACTTTGGTCGCAACCGACGAGAGTCTTCGTAGGTGCAGTACAGTGCCCTATTCGGACCAATGTACGAGTGCCAGGGTCAGATCTTGTAATGACACATCTGTCGAGCTCATTTAACGTAAAAAGCGGCGTCAGATTGTGTAATGGCAAGTGCGAAACACCTAATGCAGAAATCTACGGATAAAAATCCGCGGTGATGGCTGCCCTCATCCGAATATTACGCCGTCTTGATCTCAGCCAACAAGTCAGGATGACGATCAAGCACCTGGAGCAGTTTTACCAAGGCCAATGGAGGTTTGGTTTTGCCGTTCTCGTAGCGAGAAAAGGCATTCACTCCTCCGCCGAAAATTTCCGCCGCCTCCCGCTGATCCAAATGGAGCTTCTTGCGAACGCTGATTATGAAATTGGGATCGACGATGGCTGCATTCACCTGCTTGTTGAACGCGAGCATCAATGTATTAGTGCGCACCGATTCATCCATCGCAATAACCGCTTCGTTACAGACTGGGCAAAAATCGCCAGTAATGGCCTCAAGGCTGGTCGATTCGCCTTTGTAGGTGTATGGCATGTCGCGGGTGTCGTGTACCAGTTCAGCCGCGCCGCAATTCGGACATTTCATAGCCATAACTCCTTGAAGGACACAATAAGTACGTCGTCCATGACCGTGAGTTTCAGGTAAACCTCGCCTGTCGGTATCTTGGGTCGGTATACGTCCCTGCGAAATTCGATGGTCAGCGTGCGTCGTCATGCTTTTGTGGAAGTCAGTGGGCGTTAGCGCCATGACGACGGCTAGCATTCCATTGAAGTCGAATCCCAAGGCAGCACCGCCAGCGAGCGCCGAGAAGGTCGAGCGCACCTTTCCCGCAGCGACGAAGGCTTTGACGAGAGCCAGCTTGCAATGAGGCCTGCCTTTTTCCATGGGAAATAATAACGTAGTTGGTTAATTTTTGGCAAATAGGTTAATTGTTCCTCTGCCTGCGGCAAAACCATCTTTATCGATATTCACGCGCCGGTGCGGGATCGTGAGCATGGTGGCTGCGTTCTGAGGCAGCCTTGCGCCGTGCTGCAGATTTTCATGATGGGCGAGGTAGTGAGCGCAAGATATGCGCCCTACATGGCAAATATCCGCAGCACAAAATCAGCAAATTGCGAGGTCAGCTAATCGCGCTATCGGCATGAATAAACGCAATCGCTTTTAGCTGCGTGATACGCGCGCACAGGTAACCGCCGTGCAGCGCGAACTCAAGCTCCACGCCGAGGGCGGCGGCGAGTGCGCGGGTTAGTGCGAGGCCCAAGCCGCCGTGCGGGATTGTTTCGTTTTCGTCGTTCTTGCGCCAGTAGCGTTCGCCGAAATGTTGCAGATCCTGTTCGGTCAGATTGGGCGCGGCGTTGCGGAATTCCAGGCTGGCGACATTGCTGTCGGCAGTTTCGGTGTTGTCGATGCTGATGAATAAATCGCTGTTGCAGCAGGCCGAATTGAATCGTGATCAGGCCGCCGAGTTCGACCGGTTCTTCCTCGATCTGGCCCAGCCCGGCTTCGTAGCGCACGAGTGACAACAAGCCGTCCACCGAGCGCGTCATGCCTTCGACGGTGGTCAGCAGAGCGGTCAGGCTTTTGCGTGCGGAGTCGGATTCGCTATGGCTCAGGCTGTGTTCGGTGACGGTACGCATTACCGCCAGCGGCGTGCGCAATTCATGCGCCACCGCGCGTGCAAATCCGCGCTCGCGTTCGACCGCTGCGAGGCGCACCAGCGCCAGAAACAAAAACGGCCTGCATCGCTGCAAGCCGTTGTTGTACATGGTGGCCAAGGACGGAATCGAACCGCCGACACGGGGATTTTCAATCCCCTGCTCTACCAACTGAGCTACTTGGCCATGTGTTCTGGTTGCGGGCCGCACTGATGGCGGCGTCGCGAAGCCGCGTATTAGAGCGGCTTGGGCGGATCGAGTCAAGCGCGGGCTGCAACGATCCGCAGCGGGCGCGACTTGTGTATCGATTCAATCCGACGGCGGCACATATCCGGCGGGCTTTTCCGCGGTGCCGTCGAACAGAAATTTCTGCATTTCCGCTTCGAGGAAAACGCGCGTTTTCGGTTCCAGCGGCGACAGCCGATTTTCGTTGATCAGCATGGTCTGGTGGGCGAGCCACTGGCCCCACGCTTCCTTCGAGATTTCATCGTAGACTCTTTTGCCGAGCGCGCCGGGCCACGGCGCGAAATTCAGCCCCTCGGCTTCGTGTTGCAGTTTTACGCAGAAAACAGTGCGCGACATTTTTTACTCCCAGATCGTTAGCAGTAGTTTACGCACTGGCGCGGGCAAACCCAGCGCGGCGATGTCGCCGTGACTGCACCAGCGTACGTCATCACCATCGCTGATGCGCGTTGGTGACGTTTTCAGTTGCAGCAGCAATGCCGAAATTGCGAGCTGGAAATGGCTGAAGGTGTGGATGAATTGCGGCAGCGTTTGCCAGTCTGATGACTTGCCACGCGCGATGCCGAGCTCGTTGTGCAGCCACGCCGACGCGGCATCGGCAGCATCGACTTGCGGAAGGCTCCACAGCGCCGCCCACACGCCGCTCGGCGGTCGCCGCTGCAGCAGGATGCGATCTTGCGCATCGCGAATAATCAGCATCGTCGTCGCGCGTTGCGGGATGATGCGAGTCGCCTTGCGCTGCGGCAATTGCGCGGTGAGATCGTCGCGCAATGCAATGCAATCGGCCGACAACGGACATTCACCGCAGCGCGGTTTGCCGCGAGTACAAACGGTAGCACCGAGATCCATGATCGCCTGCGTGTAATCCGCGACTCGCTGCGGCGGCGTCAATTTTTCGGCGAGCTCCCACAGCGATTTTTCCACGGCGGTCGCGCCCGGCCAACCATGCACACCGGCGTATCGGCTCAACACACGCTTGACGTTGCCGTCGAGGATCGCCACGCGTTGGCCGTGAGCTTGCGCGAGAATTGCACCGGCGGTCGAACGGCCGATGCCGGGCAATGCAATGAGTTCATCCAGCGTTTGCGGCAACTCGCCGGCGTGTTGTTGCATGCAGGTTTGCGCAGCACGATGCAGGTTACGCGCGCGGCTGTAATAACCGAGACCGGACCACAATGCGAGCACCTGATCCTGCGACGCATTCGCCAGCACGGGCAAATCCGGGATTTCGCGAATGAAGCGCGCGAAGTATGCGATCACAGTGACGACCTGAGTCTGCTGCAACATGATTTCCGACAGCCATACACGATACGGCGTGCGCGGATGCTGCCACGGCAGATCGTGGCGACCGTGCTGGTCAAACCAGCGCAGCAGGCTTGGGGCGATCGGTTTCACGACGTGCGCGACGGCAGCGTTTTATTCGACGCCAAGATTAGCCGGCAGCAATCCCGCGACGAATGCGGCAGGATCGAACTCGCGCAAATCATCCAGTCCTTCGCCTAGGCCGACGTAACGAATCGGCAATCCGAATTCGGTGGCGAGCGCAAACACCACGCCGCCTTTGGCGGTGCCATCGAGCTTGGTCACGACCAGCCCGGTGACGCCCGCAGCAAGGCTGAACTGGCGCACCTGATTGACCGCATTCTGGCCGGTCGTGCCGTCGATCACGAGCAGCACTTCATGCGGCGCTGCGGGATCGAGTTTGGCCAGCACACGCTTGATCTTGCTGAGCTCGTCCATGAGGCCGGATTGCGTATGCAGGCGTCCGGCGGTGTCGGCGATCAGCAGATCGACATTGCGCGAGGTCGCTGCCTGCAATGCATCGAAAATTACCGACGCAGAATCGGCGCCGCTACCCTGCGAAATAACCGCGATCTGATTGCGCATGCCCCACGCCTTGAGCTGCTCCACCGCGGCGGCGCGAAAGGTATCGCCAGCGGCGAGCAAAACGTGGCGGCCTTCCTGTTGATGGCGACGCGCGAGTTTGCCGATCGTCGTGGTTTTGCCGACGCCGTTGACGCCAACGACGAGCACCACGAACGGTTTGATTTCGGTCGGAATGCGCAGCGGCACCGCGATTGGCGCGAGCATGGTGAGCAACGCTTCGCGCAATGCCGCGAGCAATCCATCGGCGTCGGCAAACTCGCGTTTGCGCATGCGCTGACGCAGATTTTCGAGCAGCAGTTCGGTCGCGCTCACACCGACATCGGCGGTAAGCAAGGCGGTTTCGAGATCGTCGAGCAGGGCCTCGTCAAGCTTGGGTTTGCGCGCGAACAACGAACCGAGACTGCGCGACAAGGCGCTGCCGGACAAGCGTTCGCGCCAATTGGGTTTACCCGAATTATCGGTTTCGGATTCGTCGACTTTTTCAAGCGCGACGGAATCGGCGACAAGCGCGACACTTGCTTCCGCAGGGTCAGGCGGAACATCTGTCGAAGGCGCCTGAACCGGCCCAGTCGGTAGAGTTTGCACAGCGTTTTCTGGCGTATCCGACGCCACATCCGCGGCAGGCGTTTTTTCCGGCGCGCGATCTTTTTTCCAGAACTTGAACATCGAGATGACAAATCGTTGAGAATGCGGCGCATTCTATCACCCCGCATTTATCACACACGGATGGCTCCATGCGCACACCCGCAGCATCAGGAAAATTGCGCATCATCGGCGGCACGTTACGCGGCTCGCGCATCGATGTGCCGAACGCGCCCGGCCTGCGGCCAACGCCGGATCGCGTGCGCGAAACCCTGTTCAACTGGTTGGCGCCAGTGATCGATGGCGCACGCTGCCTGGACCTGTTCGCTGGCACCGGGGCGCTTGGTATCGAGGCATGGTCACGCGGCGCCGGCGTTGTGGATTTTGTTGAACGCGATGCACGCCTGGTCGCCGCGTTGCGCAGCGATCTCACGCGGCTGCGCGTAACCGATGCCACGGTGCATGCCACTGACGCGTTGGCCTTCCTGCACAACACCGGACACGCTTGCGATATCGTTTTTCTCGATCCGCCATTTGCCGGCGATCTGTGGACCAGCACCGCGCAGGCGCTGGATATGCGCGGCTGGCTCAAGCCCGGCGCATGGATTTATATCGAGGCGCCGAGCGAAGCCCGGCCGAGCCTGCCCGAGCATTGGCTGCTGCATCGCGAGGCACGCGCTGGCGACGTGGGTTTTGCGCTTTACCGCAATGGCGATTCGTGATCGCACTATTGCGACCTGCCAGCTTCCGGTAAGCTGTGCGCGATGAATTCCCGACAGCGGTAGCGACAATGCCAGTCAGCCCCAACCGATCAAGAGTGGCGGTCTATCCCGGCACCTTCGATCCGATCACGAATGGCCATGTCGATCTGGTCACGCGCGCGGTGCCGCTGTTTGCACGCATCATCGTCGGCGTCGCCGAAAGCCCGAACAAGGGTACGGGTTTCAGCCTCGATGAGCGCATCGATCTGGCGCGCATTGCGCTGGCCGACATGCCGAATGTCGAGGTACGCGGATTCGATACGCTGCTCGCACATTTTGTCGAGGAAATCGGTGCCGGTGTGATCTTGCGCGGCCTGCGCGCGGTGTCGGATTTTGAATACGAATTCCAGCTCGCGAGCATGAACCGGCATTTGATTCCGAGCGCGGAAACCTTGTTCCTTACTCCGGCCGAGCAATACGGATTTATTTCATCTTCGCTGGTGCGCGAAATCGCACGCCTGGGAGGAGACGTTTCCGGGTTCGTACATCCGGCGGTGCAGCAAGCGCTGAAACAGCGCTGGCAGCATAAATTGTCGTAGCAGTGCAGAGTTTTCCTACAACGCAAACTTACAGAGGATCCCCATGAAACATTCCATCCGAATCCTGATTCTGACCTTGTGCACCGCGCTGAGCGTCAGCGCTTGCAACGGTGATGAAGATGCCGCGAAGAAAGCCGCCGCCGCCAAAGCCGCCGCCCAGCCGACCGCACCCGTCGCGATGCCGACCGATGCGAAAAATGTCGATGCGTGGAAGGCCTATCTGAAAGACGTCGTCATCCACAATATGGATGGCGTGCAGACACGTTCGCCGTACATGTATTTTGTGCCAAGCGGCGACGATGCCGACGTCAAAAGTGCGCGCGACAACCAGCTCGATAACGTCAAGAACGTCGTCGCGCGTGGCGTATTGCCGGGCAACATGATGGCGTTCGGCGGCCCGGATTCGAAGGCGACTTCCGATCTCGTGCTCGCAGCGTTCCAGAGCGCAAAAGCCGGCTCAATGAAGAACGTGCGTTTCCTGTTTATCGGCACCGCCGACGATAGCGCGCGAGTCAAGGCCGTGGTCGATCCGACCGGCGTGGATTTCCGCAGCGTCGAAATGAAATAACTTTCTGCGGCGCGCGAAGTCGATTCGCGCGCCGTTGCTTGTTATCGAGCACGCCTCACCGCATTACGAGCACAGGTTCGTTTCTACGCGTATTTGCATACGACTGACGCTGAGCTGCGCGCAGCTCTCGCTGCGCTAATTAATTTCGGAAATGTTGCGCCCGCCATGGCTTTGCTGATCACCGACCAATGCGTCAACTGCGATGTGTGCGAACCGGTGTGTCCGAACAAGGCCATCGCGCAGGGCGAAGTGGTGTATGAAATCGAACCGTCGCGCTGCACTGAATGTGTCGGTCATTTCGACACACCGCAGTGTGTCGAAGTCTGTCCGGTGGAATGCATTTTCATCGACCCCGAGCACACCGAATCGCGTGACGCGCTGCAGACCAAATATCGCGCCCTGACTGGAGCTATCGAATGACAATGTCCCTGCGTTTACGCATTGTGAGCGGCACGCTGCTGCTCGTGCTTGCGGGTGCCGGCCATGCCGCGGACAAACCGCTGCACGCGGCGATCGCGAGTGCGCACACGCTCGCCACGCAGGCTGGTTTCGACGTGCTTGCGCAGGGCGGCAACGCATTCGATGCGGCGGTTGCGGTCGCGTCCACGTTATCCGTCGTCGAGCCGCAAAGTTCCGGCATCGGTGGCGGCGGATTGTTTCTGCTGCATCGCGCGAGGGACGCGAAAGACATCATGCTCGATGCGCGAGAAACTGCGCCGGGCGCAAGTAATCCGTCGCTGTACCTGGATGCCAAAGGCGATCTTGATCGCGACAAATCGGTGAACGGCCCGCTGTCTGCAGGTATCCCCGGCGAGCCCGCCGCGCTGGTCTGGCTGGCTGTGCATTACGGCAAATTGCCGCTGAAAAAATCACTCGCACCAGCCATCCGCATTGCGCGCGATGGCTTTCAACCGGACTCGCGTTTTCTCAAGGAACTTGCGCAGCGCCAGCCGGTGATTGCGCGTTATCCGGCATCGGCGGCGTTGCTGCTCGATCAAGGTGTGGCGCCGAAGCAAGGTTGGATATTCAAGAATCCCGATCTCGCGCATACGCTCGAACTGATTGCCGAGAAAGGCAACGACGGTTTTTACAAAGGCGAGCTCGCGCAAAAACTGGTCGATGGCGTGCATGCGGCTGGCGGCAACTGGACACTCGCGGATCTCGCGCAGTACCAAGCCAAGGAACGCGAGACGATCAGCATCGATTACCACGAATGGCATATCGTCACGGCCACGCCGCCGTCGTCCGGCGGCATCGCGCTGGCCGAAATGCTGAACATCCTCAGCGGCTACGATCTGGGCAAGCTCGATCATGTGCATCGCACGCACATCATCGTGGAAGCGATGCGTCGCGCGTACCGTGACCGCGCCGAATATCTCGGCGATCCGGATTTCGTGACAATGCCGCTGGCCGAACTCGCCAGCCCGTTGTATGCGGCGGGTTTGCGCGCATCGATCCATCCGGAAAAAGCCACGCCTAGCGACTTGTTGCCGGGTTACATGGCGGCGCCGCAAGGCACGCACACCACGCATTTTTCGATCATCGACGGCGACGGCAATATGGTCGGCGCAACGCAAACCGTGAACCTGCCATTCGGCAGCGGACTCGTGATCGGCGGCACCGGTTTTTTGCTGAATAACGAGATGGACGATTTTGCACTCAAGGCCGGCACGGCGAATGCGTTTGGCCTGGTCGGCAATGACAAAAATGCACCAATGCCGGGGCGGCGTCCGCTGTCGTCGATGACACCGAGTTTCGTCATCGGTGCGGATCGCATCGGCGTGATTGGCACACCCGGCGGCAGCCGCATCATCACGATGGTGCTCGAAGGTATTCTGAATTTTATGGACGGCCAAACGCCCGAACAGATCGTCGCGGCCAAACGTTTTCATCATCAATATATGCCCGACGTGATTTCCAGCGAACCCGGCACCTTCACGCGCGAAGAACTCAAGGCGCTCGAAGCGATGGGTTACACGATGGACGACGGTTCACGCACGTGGGGTTTCATGAACGTGGTGAGCTGGAACAAAAAAACTGGCGCGTATGCCGCGGGCAGCGATCCGCGCGGCGTGAGCGGCAGCGCGGTCGTCAAATAAGCCTAAGGAAAACTCATGCGGCTGTGGTCACTGCTCGGCAATTCGCAACGTTTGGATGGCGGTGCGATGTTCGGCAATGTGCCGAAAGCAATGTGGTCGAAATGGATCCGGCCGGATGACGAAAATCGCATTCCACTGGCGTGTCGTTGTTTGCTGGTCGAAGGCCTGAACGGCAAGAACGTATTGTTCGAAACCGGTATCGGCGCATTTTTTGAACCGAAGTTGCGCGAGCGTTTTGGCGTGCTCGAAGAAAACCACGTGCTGCTGGATTCGCTCGCGCACGCCGGCTTTTCTCATGAAGATATCGACGCCGTGGTGCTGTCGCATCTGCACTTCGATCATGCCGGCGGTTTGCTCAGCGCATGGCAAAAAGACATACCCGCATCACTGCTGTTTCCGAACGCGCGCTATATCGTCGGTGCGGAATGCTGGCAGCGTGCGACGCATCCGCATGCGCGCGATCGCGCTTCGTTCATCGCGGAATTGCAGCCGCTACTGCAGCAGTCCGGGCGGCTCGAATTGGTCGACGGTCCGTTTTGCAAAACCTTGGGCGAATCGGTGCACTTCAGTTTCAGCCATGGTCACACGCCGGGCCTGATGCTCGCGGAAATCGTCGCCGAACACGGCGTGGTTTTTTGCGCCGATCTGATTCCGGGCCGCGCCTGGGTGCATCTGCCGATCACGATGGGTTACGACCGTAATGCCGAGTTGCTGATCGATGAGAAGCACATTTTTCTCGACGACAAACTGCAACGCAATGTACGCCTGTTTTTCACCCACGATACCGAGTGCGCGATGGCGCGCGTGAGCCGCGACGACAAAGGCCGCTTCGGCAGCACCGATGCGCTCGCGGAAATCATCGCGCTGCAAATCTAAGCGCGGCGAGCATTCACGCAGCGTGATTCAAGACGTCGCGGCGTTGGCCAGCAGAGCCGCGCCGTGATCGAGAAAATACAAGCCGGCGTACAGTTTCGGATCGATCGAATAACCTTGCCGCATCTTCTGCCACAACCAGTGCGGCGCATCATTACGCGGCACTTCATGCACGACGATATTTTCGGTTTCGTCGCCGCCACCCGCATGCACTCGCGTGAGATCGTAGGCGCGCACGAACGCGATCACCTCGGTACTCATGCCCGATGACGATGGCCCGGCCATGAGGTATTCAAAGCGTTCAGCCGCGTATCCGGTTTCTTCGAGCAACTCGCGGCGGGCCGCTTCAAGCAGGTTTTCGTTTTGCTGATCGGCGATGTCACCGACCAGACCGGCGGGCATTTCGATCGTCTTGCAGCCAATCGCCATGCGGAACTGCTCGACAAACAACAACTTATCTTGCGGCGTCAATGCGATAATGATGACTGCTCCGCCGGGATTGGTGCGTTCGACGTATTCCCACGTGCCTTTTCGCTTGAGGCGCAGATATTTTCCGTTGAAAAGCGTTTCTGTTTCGGTCATTGTGCGCGATTCCCGAGGCCACCAGCCAGTCCGGTGGCGAAACTTCTATCTTGCCGCGTGGTCGTAACGCGGTCTACTTCCATGATCAAGGTTTTCCGATGAAAGCACTACCTACTTTATTCGCGGCACTGTTGCTGGCGTTCGCGCTGAATCCGGCGCACGCGCAGGACAAACCTGCTGCAGCGAACCCTGCGGTCGCGGCCGATGGCTCCGATCCATCGACGCTCACCGAAGAACAAATCAAGCACGCCGATGTTCCGCTCGCACTCAACAAGCTGGCGCAATTTTACAACGGTCATGGCGACTACCAGCGGTTCATCTGGACAATGCAACGGCTGGTGGAACTGACACCCAACAGCGGCGCGCTGAAGCTGCAGCTCGCCATCGCCTACGCCCAGGTCGACAATAAATCCGGCGCCTACGACTTGCTCGTGCGCATGCAGGCGCAGGGTTTCGGCTACGACCTCAGCGATGACAAGCGCTTCGACAAGATCCACGGCACCAAGGTTTGGGACTACATCAACGCAAACCTCAAGGCCAACTTGGTGCCGTTTGGCGAGGGCAAGCCGGCTTTCGATTTGGACGGCAAGGATACCCTCATTGAAAGCCTGGCCTATGATCCCAAGCGTAAGCAGTTTCTTGCTGGCAGCATGCGCGACGGCTCGATTTCACTGGCCACGATGGATGGAAAACTTTCATCCTTCATCAAACCCGATGTGAGCAATGGCCTGTGGGGCGTTTACGATCTCGCCATCGATAGCGCGCACGACGTTTTGTATGTCGCAAGCTCCAGCGTACTGCAATTCAAGAATTACAAAGCGGAAGATGCCGGCAAAGCTGGGGTGTTCAAGTTCCAGCTTTCCAGCGGAAAATTTGTCGGCAAATATCTGGTGCCCGGCGAAGGCAAACATATTCTCTCGACCTTGACCATCGGTAAAGACGGTCAGCTGTTCGCCGCCGATGGGGTCAACAACGAAATCTACAAGCTCGACGCCGCCGGTCTCAAGCTGATCATGCGCAATCCGAAGCTTGAAAGTGTTCGCGGCATGGCTTTGTCGTCGGACGGCAAGATTCTGTATTTCGCCGATTATTCGCTGGGAATTTTTGGTATCGATCTCGCAAAAACCAGCGGGTTCGAAGTCAAGCACAATAGCGAAAAACTGGTGGTGGGCGGGATCGACGGTTTGTACTACTACGATGGCAATCTGGTGATGATTTCAAACGGAATGTCACCAGCGCGCGTGATGCGCCTGAAGCTCTCTGCCGATGGTCGCGAGATTGCCGGCGCCATGCCGCTGGATGTTGCTCAGGCCGCTTTCAGCGTGCCCACTTACGGCACCATTGTCGACGATCATTTATATTTCATCGCCAACAGCCAGAAAAGCCAGTATGACCAATATGGTTTGCCCAAGGATGCGTTGAAGCTCCAGCCCGTGCATGTATTCAAAAGCGATTTGCGTTTTGCGTGGGGACAGAGCGGGGTAGGGGGGATATCAAGCCGGTACCTGCAGCCTCGCCCGCAGAAGCGGAAAAGCTGCTTAAAAAACCACCATCAAAATTGGCGCCGGCAAAAACTGTCGATCAGCACTGACAGAACATCTGGCGAGTAGCTATTTGAGAGATTCCCCTAGGCCTTCATGTGCCTGCAATTCGCTAGCGGCCTTGCGAGACAGGGCCGTAAGCGGTATTGGTTGATGTCGCTTCGCTATTTGGCTTTGCAAGCATTACGATCTCAGCAGCAACCATAGCTGTTCAACAAACGCCAGCAGAAATCCACTAAGAAAACTCAAATAGCTGTAACGCAGATAGCGGTATTTGTGCCGCGCGAGATAACTGCCCATGCTGTAGATATCGCCGGCCATAGCGGCGTACACCGAGCCGTCGGCCTGCAGCGTACGCGCCATCTCGACCAGAAAACGTTCGCGTGAAAGCTCCGCGAAATGGCCGAAAAACAGCAGATTGAAATGACCCGGCAACTCGGTTTGAGTGAGCTTGAGCGGTCGATATTTCGGCAACACGGCAAGGATCGCGAGCAGCAATGCCAGCAGGGTAAATCCGGTCAACGTCAGCACGCTCAGGCGCAGCTCCGGTTGATTCAATCGCCCCATGCTCAAGGTCAGCACAATCGACGAAACGGTGATGATGATATTGGCCTTGGTATCGGCCATCATGCTCAACGAGACGTGATGCGCCTGCGCACCGCGCAACAGGGCATCGCCGGTGTTGCGCTCGGGCACGCTTACAAATAATTGCGAAGGTGTCGAATTCATTCACGCACTTCCTGTTGCACAATCAGCCGATGGTAGAAACATCCACCCCGCATGGCAACCGGCGCCTTCCGTCGCGATGGTCGCCTTGGCGCTGGCTGATTGTGCTCGTTGTCTTTTCGGCCACAGGCATGATGACCGGTTGTGCCGATGTATTTTTTTCGACACTCGATGCGGTGCATGCCGCGCGCGACCTGAGCGAAACACCGGACATCATGTTCGATGAAAATCACGCACTATCGCTCGATGTGTATGCGCCCAAAATGGCGGACAAGGCGCCAATCGTGGTGTTTTTTTACGGTGGCAGCTGGGAAGGCGGCAAACGGCGCTGGTACCGTTTTGTCGGCGAGGCGCTCGCAAGCAACGGCGTGATCGTCGTGATTCCCGACTATCGCAAATATCCGAAAGTGAAATTTCCCGCGTTCATGCAGGATGCGGCGCTGGCCGTGGAGTGGACGCGTGATCACGCCGCGCAATTTGGCGGCGACGCAAAAAAAATATTCATGATGGGCCATTCTGCTGGCGGGCATATTGCCGCGTTGCTTGCGACCGATGCGCGTTACCTGAAAGCGGTCGACATGGTCCCGCGTGATCTGGCCGGCATAATCGGTCTCGCTGGCGCGTATGATTTTTTGCCGTACGTCGAGAACGAAGCGGAGATCTTCGGCAACACGCCGCGTGGTCGCCACGATTCGCAGCCGGTCAATTTTGTCAGTGGCGACGAGCCGCCGATGTTGCTGCTGCAAGGCGCCAACGACAGCGAAGTCGAGCCACGCAATGCCGAATCACTCGCGGCAAAGTTGCTCGCGGTACACGAACCGGTGACGTTAAAAATTTATCCCGATGTCGGCCATTCGCGTATCCTGCTGGCATTCTCGCGCCAGTTCCGCACGACCATTCCAACATTGGCCGATACGCTCGCGTTTATCCGCGAGCTATCGACCACCGTCGAGAAAAATCCCGAGATGCACTGACACAAAACGGTTTCGTGTCGCATGCCTCATAGGCAGCGATTCGATGCAAACCGCGAATCAGATCGTCAGCGCCGTATTCTGTTCGAGAATTACCGCCGCCGCATGTACCACCGCGCCGATGCGCACCGCGCTCTGAATCGTCTGCGTCGTCAGGCCGTGATTGCGCAAGACCTTCTCGTGCGAATCGAGACACATGCCGCAACCGTTGATCGCCGACACCGCTATCGAGCAGAGCTCGAAATCGATCTTGTCGCCACCTGGATTAGCCATCACGTTCATGCGCAGACGCGCCGGTAATGTGGCGTAATCCTTCTCGCTCACGAGATGGGTAAAACGATAATAAATATTGGTCATGCCCATGATCGCGGCCGCAGCCTTGGCACCACCGATTTCGGCAGCATCGGCGACTTTCGCGGTTTCTTCGGCGATCGCCTGGGTCAGCGGCGCGTAACGCGAGCCGATCGCGCTAGCGAGGGCGATCAGGAAAATCTGCTTGGTGCTCAAGCCCGGCGCGCCGGATTCGTTCAGTACCGAATCCAGATTCAGGCGCAGATCCTTGGCGTAATCCGGCAGTAAGGCTTTCAGTTCGGTCAATGACATACGGTTCTCCATAAATAATACCGATGCTTCGGCAACAGACGTCCGACGCGGCGCGATCGCGCCACGAGACCTCTGCGAGTGGACAAGAAAATGGGCGGTGATACAGGGGGATATATCACCGCCCGCACGGGGCGCGCCTTGAGAACAATCAGGGAGTGTTGGGCGCGCTCCCGCAAACCGGAGAATCTCCGCGCAAGCGGTTACACCTGCGCGGAGATTCTTGTTTTATGCTGCTTTCAGCGTGCTTTCGCCTTGCTTCCAGTTGCATGGGCAAAGCTCATCGGTCTGCAACGCATCGAGTACGCGCAGCACTTCCTGCGGATTGCGGCCCACGCTCATGTCGGTGACATCGACAAAACGAATGATGCCTTCGGGATCGACCAGGAACGTCGCGCGCTTTGCCACGCCAGTTGCCTTGTCGAGAATGCCGAGCGCCGAGGTCAGTTCGCGCTTGATGTCGGCCAGCATCGGGAACGGCAGCGTGCCGAGATCTTTGTGATCACGACGCCATGCGAGGTGGACGAATTCCGAATCGATACTGCCGGTCAGAATCTGGCAATCACGATCGTTGAACTGCGCGTTGAGCGCACCGAACGCGGTAATCTCGGTCGGGCAAACAAACGTGAAATCCTTCGGATAGAAGAACACGCAAAGCCATTTTCCCGGGTAGGATTTGTTGTTGAGATCGACAAACGCGGTGTTCAAATCGTTGGATACGGTGGCCTGCAGCTGGAATTCTGGAAAAGTGTCGCCGACGGTTAACATGGATGAAGCTCCTGAAGGGTTGATGGAAGTTTTACGATGAAAGAATGGGACCTGCGAACAGGCTATGGCGGCAAGAGTAAAGAATATCCGACTATCATACCAATTAATTGATAAGATACTTTCGATAGTTTTTACCTATATCTATCCCAGCAGCTTATGTTGCTTGCTTCAGGAGACAAGGCGATGAACCTGCGTGATCTGGGATATCTGGTCGCTTTGGCCGAACACAAGCATTTCGGGCACGCCGCCGAAGCGTGTTTCGTGAGCCAGCCGACCCTTTCCACGCAGATCAAAAAACTCGAAGACGAACTCGGCGTCGCGCTGGTCGAGCGCACGCCGCGCATGGTGTTGCTCACCGAAGTCGGACGCGAAATCGTGCACCGCGCGCGCAGCGTATTGCACGAGATCGACCAAATCCGCGCGCTGGCGCGCGGCACTAGCGATCCCGAATCCGGCGCCGTGCGTCTTGGTCTGTTCCCGACCCTGGCACCGTATCTTTTGCCACATGTGGTGACGCCGATTCGCGAACGTTTCCCGCGTCTGGAATTGCTGCTGGTCGAGGAAAAATCCGAACTGCTGCTGCATCAGTTGCGCGAAGGCAAACTCGATGCGGCGATCCTCGCGCTGCCGCTGCACGACGACCAGTTGCATGCCGAGTTGTTGTTCGAGGAACCATTCCTGCTGGCGGTGCCGCTCGGCCACGCGCTCGCGCAACGCAAGACGCTCAAGCTCGCGGATCTGGCCGATGAAAATCTGCTGCTGCTCGCGGACGGCCATTGCATGCGCGATCAAGCGCTGGACGTCTGCCACATGGCCGGCGCCGGCGAGAAGTCCGGCTTCCGCGCCACGAGTCTGGAAACGCTGCGCCAGATGGTATCGGCCAATGTCGGCATCACCTTGTTGCCGGTGCTTTCGATCAAGCCGCCAGTGGCGCAATCCGACAATATCCAGCTCGTGCGTTTCCGCGACCACGCGCCGACGCGACGCATCGCGATGGTGTGGCGACGCAGTTCAGCGCTGACCGATTTCCTGCAAAAACTGGTGGCGGTATTTCGCCAACTGCCGCGCGAATTGCTGAATGATCATGTCGTTGAAGCCGTTGCAGCACCGGTGAAATCACTGGTCAAGCGGAAGCAGAAATCGAGATAGAGTCGGGCTGTCGCTGGCATCGGATTTCTTGGTCTTCATGTTTGTCTGTAAAATACTGCGTCGGATATTTCGCGTTAGCGCCAGCCATCAACCGCGCCGCTAGAAACTACGCCATAGCCGCGCGGTTAGCGTGAAAAGCCACGGCTGTTATGGATGCCTAGTCGAGCTGCAATCCGCCGGCACAGGCGTATTACCGGGTCGGCAGCGCGCCAGCAGAACAGCGATGCGGGCGCGCTCTGCGGCAACGGCGCCGACATCACGGCTCTCAGCGCTGCCCACGGTAAATGCGTGCGCATAAGCCTGCCCCTGAAACTCGGCATTGATCGTCCATAAACCATGCGGCGCATCGGCGGGTAAAACATATGACCAGTCCCATCCCGTGCCAGCATAAAAAGGCTTCGGTAAGCCCTCGCTGGCGAGATCGAAATCCCACGCCTGCCACACACTGTGATCCGGTCGCTCGATACTGAAATGCGTGATCTCGCCATTGCGCTGATCGTGATACGCGGCGAATACCCACAGCGTAGCAGCGGGTTCAAACGCATCTTGATATTGCGGATTTTCGTCGACCGGTTGCCCGTCGCTTACGCCACACGCGACGAATGAAGGCTCTGCCGAATGCGTTGAGAGCGAGTTGATCGTCGGCTGTTCATACGCCTGCGTGATCGCCCACAAATCCGGCGCCGCATTGCACTGGCCGTGACGCGGGTCGACGATGTCGCCATTCGGCCCGTGCAGCTCGAAATGCAAATGCGGCGCAGTCGATGATCCCGAACTGCCGACATCACCAAGAAACTCGCCGACCGCCACATTAGCGCCAATGGATTTGCTGGTGACGCTGCCGGATTTCATGTGGCCGTACCATGCCACCGTGCCGTCGGTATGTTGCACATACACCGCATTCCACTCGCCGTTGCCCATCGCGCACGAGCGATCAAAATTGCCGTCGCTCTTGCCGATGATCTGCCCCGCTGCAGCGGCGACAATCGCCACCTGTTCCTGGTCCATCATCAACCACGGATACGGCCAAAGGAAATAATCCGTGCCCGCATGGTTGTATCCCGCTGCGTTGTCGTAAGTGCGCGTGCCGCAGGTGTAATCTTTGACGAAGCCCGGAAAACGCGGATCGTGATCGACGAAATTGGAAATACCGTGGTAGTCGAAACCGATAAAATTCGTATTCGCCGACAGCGGCCATGCCAGACCGGTTTGCGCGATTTGTTCGATATGTGCCGATGATTTCTGCGCCATTATTTCCTGCGCAATTTGCGTTGATATTTCTGCGTCAGATGGCTGTATCGTTTGCAGATGCCGGGCCAGCAACAAGCGATTACGTGCCAGCATCTGCTCGATCTCGACACGTTGTGCAGACGACATGTCATCAGCAAAGTCATCCGCATCCACCAGCCAGTGGTGCATCGGCGCATCCGCCAAGGCGATGCCCGAAACCGCCGTACACATCAGCAACATCAGTGTCTGTCGCATTAGCATTCCTGCACAGATTGCAGATCGTCTGCTATCCACTCTGATACGTGGATTAGGCGAATGCAATAGCGCGCACCGGCTGCAACGCCACCAATGTCGATACCGTAATTCATGCGCCACCGTTTCCGGGACGTAGCGCATAAACATGTCGCCATAACTGCTTGCTCGTTGCCGACCAAGCGCGCGCGCCGCGCAGGGAATTCGCTTGACGCACGAAATCGCACAACCGACTATGCGGCCAACGCCCCACTTCGGGGTCTAATAGTAGTTGGGCTTCAAAAACAATGGCAACACTACTCGAACACGGTGGGGAAGTTGATCTATGGTGTGGTTGGCGGGTTACTCTGCCGCCTTCGTATCACGAACGAAACTCGGATGGTTCTTGGTCGTTCTGGGGCGCCGACTGGACAATTGATGCGATCATTGTAGAAGTCGCTGGCGACTCGAGCGGAAAGGCAGTTTCAGCCGAAAAGATGCTTGGTTCCGAACGAACCATAAATGCCAGCGGCGGTGGTTGGGTTGGCGAAGTGGTGGCGCTAACTGAAACAGATAATGGTAGGGACGTATTTCGTCTTTCTGCAAATCTAGCTTCTGAAAATACATCACTCTCGTTCTGGGTTTCGTATTTCGAGGAACATCAACGGCCGTTTGCGGAAAAACTCGTTCGTGGTGTTGTGCATGGCACGTAATCATTGGCCCAACACGGCAGTCAACTGGACTGCCTCCACGCTGCGCGTTCCGGCAGCCAGTTACTTTGAACGTTAGGCTTGCATGAAAGATTGGCGCGCTGCGTTACTCGTAATCCTCGCCGCTCTGGCGGCAATATGGTGTGTTGCTATGCCTTTCTATTGGGCTCGCGGTCTCAGCATGTCGTTCGGCGTGCCTTATTTGACTGCGTTGCACTTTTTTCTTCCGCAAGTCATCCTCGCCGCCATAGTCACTGGTTGTTTGCTGCTGGTGGGCTTTCGCCAGCGCGTTGCCGTTCCTGCTCTTGTCGTTGCAGCGGCTTTGGCCCCAATTCTCACTCTTAGCATCGGCAACCCTACCAGCGGTGTTTGGCCTGTTTCTGCTGCATTGCTGTTATTGCTCGCTTGGCGGTGTCGCGCCCACTTTGCTGCGCAAGCCTAAATATTCTGTAAGACTTCCCGTCAACATCGCGCGCTATGTGTTTGACGGCGAACCCTCAGCAGAAGAAAAAGAATGCGCCGGATATGTGGTGAGCGTAATTCTTTCTCACTGCGCTTCTTCTTTGGGGAACATAGCCATATACGGCTGCGCTTCACGCAAAACGCGCGCGTAGGACGGACGTAACATCAACCGTTGCAGGTAAGCCGCCAAATTCTTGAAGTCTGGCGCCAATGGCATCACGAGATTGCCGTAGAACAATGCGGGTGCAGCGGCGCAATCGGCCATGCTGAAAAAGTCGCCCATGGCCCATATGCGTGTTGCCATTTCCTTCTCGACAATGCCATAAGCGACTAGCATTTGCGCCTTGGCTTCGGCGACGCCGTGGGGATCGCGTACGTCGTGCGGACGAATGCGGTCGCCGACGATTTTCTGCACCGGCGCATGCACATAAGAGTCATAAAAACGATCTTTCAAACGCACTTCGCGTGCGACGTCAGGATCGGACGGGATCAGTGGCGTGCCTCCCGAATAGTGCTGATCCAGATATTCGATGATGATGCTTGATTCCGGAATGATCCGGTCTTGTTTCGTGTCACGCAGCACGGGAAATTTTCCGATCGGCCAGAGATTACGAAAGTCGTTACGCGATTTTTCATCGGCCAGATCCACAGTGTGCGGCACGAAGGCCGTGTTGTTTTCGTACAGCGCGATCAGCGCCTTGTGGCAAAAAGATGAGAGTGGATGGAAATAAAATTCGAGTGACATGCGGTGGCATCCTTTGATGTGGAATACAGCGTGTTCGGAGATTTTTTTACGTGACCTGGCGCGACCTGGTGCGTTCGACCAGTCCCGCAGGGAGGCTAATCACGCGGCGTCTGGCGGGTTTTTTAATGCGATGCCGAGCTTGTCGAGCAACGAGTTAGTACCTTCCTCGCGTGCTGCTGAATTATCAAAGTCATCGAGAAAAACACCTTGCTCGGTAACGATCAGTCGCGTGCCAGTTCCTGCGGATTTGAATTCGCTTGACGCCCGAAATCACACAACCGAGTATGCAGCCAACGCCCCGTTTCGAGGCTCTAATATTGTTATGCGTCATGCAACTTATCTCAAGCGTCGAACGCGAATGGAAATGGACAGGCATCCGGCCCAGCCAGGTTGTTGAAGACAACGCTTTCGGCAATCTGATCGTCAAAGACGAAGATGGCCGGTACTGGCGCCTGTGTCCAGAAGACCTTTACTGCAATGTCATAGCAAACGACCGTAACGGGCTGGATGCACTTTCAAAGACACAGGATTTCTTGGAAGGCTGGCATATGTCATCGCTGGTTGCAGAAGCAAAGGAACTCTTGGGCCCACTGAAACCGGGCTACAGATATTGTTTCAAGATTCCTTGCGTTCTCGGTGGCGAATACGGTGGCAAGAACTTGGCGACCATCACACTCGTCGAACTCATCGAAACATCCGGCCATATCGCGCGGCAAATACAGAATCTTCCTGACGGTAGCCAAGTTCGACTTCAGATTACAGAATGACTTTCAACCCTGCCTTCAAGCGGACGCCTCTACAGCGGTCCGCGCAAGTCAAACGTTGAGGATGTAGAAAAAATCCAGTCGCTGAGTTGATCGACGAAATAGCAAAAAGCGACCTCAGAGGATTCTCTAAAATTGACGATCAGCACTGCAGTATGGATAGACGGACTCTGGGAAATTGCCAAATATTTCCTCAACGGAACTTTTTTAACCTCGTTAGGTAAGCGGAATGTGGCCTGCAACAGTCAAGGATCGTGTATTAGTGGCATGTGCTCGTCAATGCACTCTTTGCCACAAATTTTGCGGAACCAACATTGAGTGTCATCACATTACTCCCGAGGCTGATGGCGGCGAGTCTACGTTCGAAAACTGTATACCGCTTTGCTTTGATTGCCATGCAGATGTCGGCCACTACAACGTACGACATCCGAAAGGAACTAAATACACATCAGCAGAATTGCGTGGACATCGAGAAAATTGGTTCGGTGCCATGGCCACACTTGCGGAGCGTGAACGCGAACCTGACGTTATATCCGAAGTTTACGAATGGCAGTTGGTAAGCCTTACGGGATTTGTTTGGCGCGAGACGTTCCCCGGCCGGCCCAACTATCAATGCTTCAAGACTGACGAGAATGAAACGTATTGGATGCTAATCCTGGCACACCCGATATCTCTTATTGCCATTCACCCTGAACACGGTGGGTCGTATCGCAGAGAAGGGATCAAGCGCCTTCAAATGCTGCTGACGAAAGAACAATACGATCACAATAGATTTCTTGTTCTTCGCGACGCACACGTTCATGGCCGGCTATTTCCATCGATAAGCGGGCATCATCATGGAGACGCGAATATTGAAGTCAGCACCCTCTCACCGGCCTGATATCTAATCCCAAATAAGCAGCGCGGCAACTCAGAATCTCATCGTATGTACCGCTCACACCGATCATCTAGTCAAGCCCAAGAATGCCCGCCATAGCTTGGCACCTGATCAGTCCAAACGTTTGCGCGTGCGCAGTATCGCGATGGTCAGCACCACGACACAGAAGGCGGCAAGTGCTGCGAGTTCGTGCCACAGATCGCGCAAGGTTGCGGCGCGCAACATGATGCCGCGGATCAGGCGGATGAAATGGGTCATCGGAAAAATTTCCGCCAGCCATTGCGCGGGCCACGGCATGCCGGCGAACGGGAACATGAAACCCGACAACAAAATCTGCGGCAGGAACGTGAACATTGCGAGCTGCATTGCCTGAAACTGGGTCTTGGCAAGCGTCGATAAAAACACGCCGAGCGATAACGACGCGATGATGAATGCCAGCGCCGCGCCGTACACATCGAGCAGCGATCCGTTGATCGGCACCTTGAAGATCAACACGCCGAGCGTGAGCACCACCGTCACTTGCAGCAAGCCGATGCCGATGAACGGCAAGACCTTGCCGAGCGTGAGTTCGGCGGGTGATACCGGCGTGGCGATCAGGAATTCGAGATTGCCGCGCTCGCGTTCGCGCACGATCGCCATGGCCGTGAACAGCACCATGGTCATCGTCAAAATCACGCCGATCAATCCGGGCACGGTGTTGATCGGCGCGCGCCGCTCGGGATTGTAAAAGTTCACAATTTCCACATTGTTTACTTGTACACCCAGCGCCGGATTGAGCAGCGATGCCAGCGGCAGCGCGGCGAGCTGGCGCGCGGCCTGCTGCACGATCTGATCCGAACCATCGACCACGATCTGCAGCGCGGCACGATCCTGCTCGATCACACGGCGCTCGAAATCCGGCGGTATCACCAGCGCGGCGCTGATGCGGCCTTCGCGCAAAAGCACGTCGACTTCCTGCGGCGCATGCAGCCGATATTTGAAATCCATCACGCCGGTCTGGCCGAGCGTGGCGACAAGTTCGCGCGATTGCCAAGTCTGCGCCTGATCGAGCACGGCGGCATCGAGATGGCGGATATCCATATTGATGGCGTAGCCGAACACCAGCAGCTGCATGGTCGGAATGCCGACGATCATCGCAAACGTGAGGCGATCGCGGCGCAGCTGCCGCAGCTCTTTTATGACGATCGAAAACAGGCGGCGCAGATTCATGATTTCTTCTCCGCGACGCTGCCGCTGGCTGAAGATCGACGAGTCGCGGCGACAAATACATCTTCGAGATTCGCCATCGTCGGTTCCACTTTCGCGTCGATGCCGGCCTCTCGCAAATGTTGCGCGATCCGCACGCGTTGCTCGTCTCCGCCGTCTGCCAGCACACGCAGGCTTGCGCCGATCTGCGCCATCGCGGTAATGCCCGTGAAACCGGTCAACGCACTTTGCGCGCGACGCGGCGCATCGCATTCGACCAGCAACGCCTGTCCGGGCAACGCAGCGGCGAGTTCGCGTGGCGCGCCATCGGCGACCAAACGACCGCGATCGAGAATCGCGAGGCGATGACAACGCTCCGCTTCATCCATGTAGTGCGTCGAAACAAGAATCGTGGTGCCCGCATCGACCAGCGCAAACAGCGAATCCCAGAACTCGCGCCGCGACTGCGGATCGACCGCGCTGGTCGGCTCATCCAGCAACAGCAACTCCGGTTTGTGCAACACCGCAGCGGCCAGCGCGAGGCGCTGTTTCTGGCCGCCGGACAGCGTGCCCGCGAGTTGTCCGCGCAGTTCTTCAAGCCAATACACCTTGAGCAATTCGGCGATGCGCGTACGGGCGTTGGCGCGCGTGAGCTCGTGCACGGCGGCGACAAAATCGAGGTTTTCGAATACGGTCAGATCGTCGTACAGCGAGAACTTCTGCGTCATGTAACCGATGCGGCGTTTCAGCGCTTCGGCCTGTTGCGGAATTTTGTAGCCGAGCACTTCGATCTCGCCGGAACTCGGCAGCAACAAGCCGCACAACATGCGAATCGTGGTGGACTTGCCCGAACCATTCGGTCCGAGAAAACCATAGACCTGCGCACGCTCGACGGTGAGGTCGAGATTGTCGACCGCGATCACGTCGCCGAAGCGCCGCGTCAATCCGCGCGCGACGATGGCATTTTTTGAATCAGTGTTTGGCATTGTCGAGCAACTGCGCCTGACATGGTACGCCGGCGGGCAAACTGTGTGCATCGGCGCCATCGAGTACGAGTTCGGCACGATAGGTCAGGCGACTAGCGTCTTCGCCGGTCAGCGCGTAATACGGCGTGAAACTCGCGTCGCTGCGAATGCGCGCCAAGGTTGCAGTGAACGCATGCGCCGCGCCATCCACCTGCACTGTAAAACGTGCGCCTTGCTGCAATTGCGCGCGACGCGGTTCCGGCACGAACACGCGCGCATACGGCGCCTCGCCGACCAGCAAACTGGCGACACTCGCGCCTGCGGGCGGGTGATCGCCGAGCTTGTACGGCAATGCGTCGATGCGCCCGGCGCGCGGCGCGTGCACGCTCAAACGTTGCAAGGTGATTTGCAGTTGCGCGAGATTCGCCTGCGCTTGCGCGAGTGCGGCTTCGCCCTGCGCGAGATCTTCGCTGCGTGTGCCGTGCAGCAGCTCGGCGAGGTTCGCACGTGCCACATTCGTATCGGCATTCGCCTGGCGTAGCGCGGTTTCGGCGTTATCGAGATCGACCTGACTGTTGAGTCCTTTCTTGCGGATATCGGCAGCGCGATCACGCGCGAGCTTGGCATTTGCCGCCGTGGTCTGCGTGCGTGCCAGCGCGGCGCGTGAGGCATCGATGGTTTCCGCACGCGCGCCGTGGCGCAATTCGTCGAGTGCCGCGGTGAGGCGTTGCACATCCGCCTGTATTCCATCCACCTGCGCCTGGGTGCGGCGTGGATCCAGTGTCAACAGCAATTGATCGGCTTCGACGTGATCGCCCTCTGCGACGAGGATTTGCGTGATCGGTTCGGATACCTCGGCGGGCACCGCGATGCGATCCCATTCGAGCGTACCGATCAGCGGCGATGGGCCGGGATCATGGCTACACGCAGCAATCAAGGCGCTCGTGAAAATCGCCATCAGCACGCGCTGATTTCGATGCGATCTATTTTGTTTTGACACGTTTCACCTCCAAAGCGCTGCGCACCAACGCCATGGTGTGCGCGATCAAGCTATCTGCATTCACACGACTTGCCGGTGCCTTGAATACGTCGCGCCAGATCGGCGCGGTGGCAAACGGAAATACCGCCAGACTCACCAGCGACAAACTGAGCAGGCGCGGATCGAGATCAGCACGAATCTCGCCGAGCGCCTGCGCTTGTTCGATCAGTTTCACCAAGCCTTTGGCGATCGCTCCGCTGAACTGCTTGACGATCCGCTCGCGCAAAACGCCGCCCTCGCTGAGCACTTCGCGCACCATCAATCGCGGCAGCCATGGATGCGCCGCGATATTGCGCATATGTCCTTCGAGAAAAGCCAGCAACGTGGTGCACGGGCTTTTAGTCGGTCCTTGCAAGGGCGCGGTCGAGATTGCGATAAATGGCGCGATGCGCTCATCCAGCAACGCCTCGACCATGGCGTCCTTGCTGCCGAAATAATAATGCAGCAACGCCGGAGTAACGCCTGCTTTCGTGGCTATCGCACGCAGCGGCGTGGCGATCACGCCGCGCTCGGCAAACAGCGCGACGGCCGCATCCAGCACTTGCGTGCGCATGTCGGCATCGGTCGACTGTGTTGGTCGACCGGGGCGGCGGGGCTTGCGTGGTTGTGCAGGCTTGACCATCCCAAAATTATAATTAACTGGTTAATTAATTTCAATGGCATCGGTCAAAACGCTTCTCTATGCGTACAAATATGAGCCGGTATCCCAGCGCAGGCTATCCAGATGTGTCATCCGATGCATCAAGAACCGGATTCCGGTCTGCGCTGAGATGACAGCTCATTTCCATGCCTTTGCGCGCTGCAAGTTTTCAAAAAACTCGATACATCAACCGCAAAAACGTAAAGACACGCAAATGTGCTTTGTCCACACTGGCCCACGCGCAGCGGCTTGATATAGTCGCGCGATTGGGCAGGCCAAAATTATACTGCCCGTTACTGCCGGGGAATATTGACCATGCCACGTATCTTGTTCATCAGCCTGATGTTGTCCACGTTATTGGGATTCGCCGTACCCGCATTTGCGCAGGATCAAGCCAAGGATGCGGATAGCGCGCACACCGATGGAAAACCGGATCCGAAGAAAAAAGAAGAACCCATTCCGCCCGAAGCAAAATCCGAAACACATCATGCGGTGAGCGTCGGCGGACATTCGATCAACTACACCGCGACCGCGGGCACGGTTTTGATTCGCGATGACAAGAGCAAACCTATCGCCAGCGTTTTTTATGTCGCCTACACGGCAGATAACAACAAGAACGATAACAACAAGAATGCGGCCAAGCGTCCGGTCACGTTTTTCTATAACGGCGGACCGGGATCATCCAGCGTCTGGCTGCATATGGGCTCGCTCGCGCCGGTGCGCGTGACCACCGAAAGTCCGCAGGCGACGTCGCCCGCGCCATTTCATCTGATCGACAACGCCGATACCTTGCTGGATAAATCCGATCTGGTTTTCATTGACGCGATCGGTGCCGGTTTCTCGCGCCCGGTGGGTGAAGGCAAACCGAAAGATTTCTGGGGCGTCGATCAGGATGTGCAGGCGTTCGCCAAGGCGATCACACGCTACGTCACGCTGAACAATCGCTGGGGCTCGCCGAAATTCCTGTTCGGCGAATCCTACGGCACACCACGTTCGGCGGCGCTGGTGTATGTGCTGCAGAAACAAGGCATGGCGATCAACGGCGTGGTGCTGCTGTCGTCTATCCTCAATTATGGTTCGCGTTTCCCGGGCCTCGATCAGGTCTATACGAGTTATCTGCCGAGCTATGCGGCGATCGCGTGGTATCACAACAAGGTCGCCAACAAGCCCGCCGAGATCGCGCCGTTTCTTGATGAAGTGCGACGTTTTGCCACCGATGAATACGGCCCCGCGCTGGCGCAAGGACACAACCTCAGCACCACGCGCGCCGATGCGATCGCGCAAAAACTCAGCCAGTACACCGGCCTTTCGGTGGCCTTCATCAAGGAAGCGAAACTGCGCGTGAATCCATCGCGCTTCCGCAAGGAATTGCTGCGTGGCCAAGGGCTCACGATGGGCCGTTACGATGCGCGCTTTGAAGGTGTCGACATCGACACCGCCGGCGAAAATCCGGAGTACGATGCCTCCGACACCGGCATGGCCGGCGCGATGGTTGGCGCGTTCCACGACTATCTCGGCAACCAGCTCAAATACACCACCGAGCTTGCCTATCTGCCAACCAATGGC
The DNA here is from genome assembly GCF_004168365.1 of Pseudolysobacter antarcticus. Classification (GTDB taxonomy): domain Bacteria; phylum Pseudomonadota; class Gammaproteobacteria; order Xanthomonadales; family Rhodanobacteraceae; genus Pseudolysobacter; species Pseudolysobacter antarcticus. Next base: position 3,653,931 of record NZ_CP035704.1, on the reverse strand, counting down.
GAGATCGGCAAAGCCTGGGACTGGCACCACAAGGCGCCCGACAGCGAGCGCCCGTTATTGATGGCGTACACCGCGGGCGATCTCGGTCAGGCGATGCGTGAAAATCCGCATCTGAAGGTGCTGTCGGCGAACGGCTATTTCGATCTGGCGACGCCGTTTTTCTCGACCGAATTCGATCTCGCGCACATGCAACTCGAACCCAACCTGCGCCAGAATTTGAGCTTCACGTATTACCCGTCAGGTCACATGGTGTATCTCAATACCGATGCGTTGAAGCAGTTCAAGATCGACCTGGCGAAGTTCTACGATTCAGCGGTTACGCAATAGTCAGTCGCCGCTGCGAGGATTAAATCCGCCTCGCAGCGGCGCTGCTTTAACTTCAGGCCGTCTGCGCAATTCCGATCGGACACAACACACCGGTGCCACCGATGCCGCAATAACCGTTCGGATTCTTGGCGAGGTATTGCTGGTGATAATCCTCGGCGTAATAGAACGGCCCGGCCGCTTCGATTTCGGTAGTGATGGCACCAAAACCCGAGCGGTTCAACGCGGCCTGGAAATCATTACGTGAAGCCTCGGCCGCGATACGCTGCGTTTCGTCGTAGCAATAAATGCCCGAGCGATATTGCGTGCCACGATCGTTGCCCTGCGCCATGCCTTGAGTGGGATCATGGTTTTCCCAGAAGGTTTTCAACAGCGCTTCAAACGTGATCACGGCAGGATCGTAAACCACCAGTACGACTTCGTTGTGCCCGGTCTGGCCGCTGCAGACTTCCTCGTAAGTCGGATTCGGCGTGATGCCGCCCGCATAACCCACCGCCGTGGTGAACACGCCCGGCAGATCCCAGAACTTGCGTTCCACGCCCCAGAAGCAACCCATGCCGAACTGCACGCGCTTGAGGCCCACGAACTCACCCTGAATCGGACGCCCGCTGATGAAATGACGATTGACCACCGGCATCGCGACATCACGCCCCGGCAAGGCGTTTTCCGCCGACGGCATGCGTTGTTTAAAAGCACCTATACCCAACATGCGATTCTCCTTTGAATATGCCAATCAGACCGGGCTGGTACTGACTGGCTTACACGGAAAGCATGTGGGCGCCGAACGGGCTTATTGCAAGCGCTGCGGCGCCTCGTTCGTAATCAACAAAATTATGCGCGGGCCGTTCACTCAAAAAACGTTACCGAAAATTTCTTGTAAAAACGAAAGGAGATGACTGCGCTTTAGATGTCATTCCAGAATCAGCTTTCTTGATTGGCATCGGATTGTGCATGAATAAACGCAATCGCTTTGAGCTGCGTGATACGCGCGCACAGGTAACCGCCGTGCAGCGCGAACTCGAGCTCCACACCGAGGGCGGCGGCGAGTGCGCGGGTTAGTGCGAGGCCCAGGCCGCCGTGCGGGATGGTTTCGTTTTCGTCGTTCTTGCGCCAGTAGCGTTCGCCGAAATGTTGTAGATCCTGTTCGGTCAGACTCGGCGCGGCGTTGCGGAATTCCAGGCTCGCGACATTGCTGTCGGCAGTTTCGGTGTTGTCGATACTGATGAATAAATCACTGTCCTGCTCGGCGTAATCCACCGCATTCACCAGCAGGTTGGCGACGATGCGCTCGAGCAGCGCGGTATCGCTAAGCACCCACGCTTCTTTCGGCACGCTACTGAGAATTCGCAGATGCCGCGCGCCGATGCGCTGTTGCAGCAGGCCGAGTTGACTCGTGATTAGGCCGCCGAGTTCGACCGGTTCTTCTTCGATCTGATCCAGCCCGGCTTCGTAGCGCACGAGTGACAACAAGCCGTCCACCGAGCGCGTCATGCCATCGACGGTGGTCAGCAGAGTAGTGAGGCTTTTGCGTGCGGAGTCGGATTCGCTATGGCTCAGGCTGTGTTCGGTGACGGTGCGCATCACCGCCAGCGGCGTGCGCAATTCATGCGCCACCGCGCGTGCAAATCCGCGCTCGCGTTCGACCGCCGCGAGCAAGCGCGCGAACGCATCGTTGAGCGTGCGTGCGACGGGCGCGAGTTCCTGCGGCATCGCCGCGAGATCGAAATCGGTGGTCAGATTCTGCGGCGTGAGTAACGCAGCGCTAGCGCCAAAACGTTCGAGCGGATGCAGGCCGCGTTGCACCGCGATGGCCGCGAGTGCGGTGGTCATGAGCAGCGCGAGCACGATGCCGATCAACAGTGCGTAATGCGCGTATCTTTCGAGATCGTCGATCTCCTCGCGCTGTTCGGAAACTACAATCGTCAGCGGCTGTGCGTAGCTGTGCTCGGGCAAGTTCAGGCGCAATGCCACGGCGCGACCGAGCAGGCCATCCGGCAACCGCGCGTTGTAGAACGTGGTGTCTCTGGCCTCGAATTTTTTCGGTTGCCGCAGATTGTCGGCGCCGCACGAGTCGGACTTCTGCAATGACTTCCCATTGCCGTCCCACACCTGAAAAAAATCGGTGCGAATTTCGCGCTGCAGCTGGGCATTCAGTGGATCGACCGCGCCAGTTGTAATGTCGCGTGGCGCATCGGCAAGGATCGCGGCGATTGCGCGCGCCTGGGTTTCCAGTCCAGCATCGAAACGGCCGAAGGTTTCAGCGCCGATGACATAATCGAAGCTGACAAAAATCGCCGCGAGCATCACGCCCAGACCCACGCACAGCGTGATGGTCAGGCGCATGCGGATCGATCGGCGCAGTAAACTACGAAACCAGATAACCATAACCGCGCCGCGTTTCGATGATGTCCTTGAGTCCGGCGCGCAAGAGTTTGGCGCGCAAGGTGCTGATCAATACTTCGACGACGCGATCCGACGCCTCGCTCTTCGAATCGTAAATGCGCTCGAACAAACTCTGGCGGCTGTGCACACGTCCACGCTCACGCACCAGCGCTTCGAGCAGCGCATATTCTTTCGGCGACAGCGCGAGTGGTTCGCCACGCGCTTTTGCCAAGCGGATGGAGGTATCGACTTCGAGATCGCCGACCAGCAGGCGCATTTCGCCGTGGCTTAATGCGCGTCGACTCAGCGCATTGATGCGCGCGCGCAACTCGTCGATGGCGAAAGGTTTGACGAGGTAATCGTCGGCACCGAGATTGAGTGCCTGCACGCGGTCGTTGACGTGATCGCGTGCAGACAGCACGAGCACACGCGAGTCGCGTCCGGATTCGCGCAGCTTGCGTAGCACTGTCAAGCCATCGACGCGCGGCAGCATTAGATCCAGCACCACGATCTCGTAGTTGTAGCCGCCGATGAAACCAAGCGCCTCGGCGCCGTCACCTGCGCAGTCAACGACATGACCGTCATCGATCAGGCTGTTCGCCAGTGCGTCGCGCAAGGGCAGGGCATCTTCGACCAAAAGAATCCGCATGTTTCTCAGCCAGCCGGGAAGATTACTCGACGCATTATGGCATCACTAACTCAGCGCTTACTCAAACGACGGGTAGCAGGATTTCCACTTCGAGGCCGCCTTTTTCGCCGTTGCGCGCCTTGATCTGGCCGCGTTGTCGCTCGATGCCGCGGCGCGCGATCGCGAGCCCGAGTCCGCTACCGCCGCTAGTGCGCTGGCGTGCGGCATCAGTGCGATAAAACGGTTCGAAAATCTTGTCGCAATCGCTGGCCGAAACGCCGGGGCCGTGATCCTGCACACGAATCCGTGCGAGCTGGCGTTGTTCGACCAGATGCGTATCGAGGCGCACCGCCACGCTGCTGTCTGCGGCGGTATAACGCAACGCGTTACGCACGATATTTTCGATCGCGCTGTGCAGCACTTCGCGTTCGCCCTGCACGGTGATTGCGCGTGTCTGTTCGATGCGGATGCTGCGCTTGTCCACCTGGATTTCGAACGCGGCATTGGCGACGATATCGTCGAGTAGTTGATCAAGCTCGATGTCCTCGATACGCAGCATCGTGCTGGTTTCCATGCGCGACAATTCGATCGCCTGCGAGATCATGTATTCGAGGCGTTCGGCCTCGTGTTCGATGCGATCGAGGTGCGACGTGCTGCGGCCATCGTCCTGCTGCCGCACGAGCTCGAGCGCGACCCGCGCGCGCGCGAGTGGCGAGCGCATTTCGTGCGAAATATCGCGCACCAAACGGCGCTGACCTTCGATCAGTTCTTTGATGCGTGCGGCCATCTGGTCGAACTCGGATGCGAGTGCGACGACCTCCTCGCTGCGACCGAAGGGTAGCCGGCCGACACGTGTATCAAGGTCGCCAGAGGCGAAGCGCTTGGTGCTGCGGCGGATGCGATCCAGCGGCGCGCTGATGTAATACGCCAGCACGACGCCAGCGAATGCACTGAGCAGAAAGGCCAAGCCAAACTGCATCCACGACGTGCGCGGTCGGTAATACAAAAGCCGTGCAATCGGCGAGGCCTCGAAGTAGGCGACGGCGACATAACGCTCACCGTTGCGACCCTCGAGCAAGCGCGTGCGCAAGCGCTTGCCGTTGACCTCTCCGCTGTCGTCGGTGGTATGCGCAGCGGTTTCGACGATCTCGGCGGGTATTGCGCGCCCGAGCAGCTCATGCCGATTCTCATCCAGCACGGCGAGCTGAATCGGGCCGTAGTTGACGATGCCTCGCAACCACATGCTCAAACCTTCCTGACCGCCGCTGGCGAGTTCCTGCGCGGCGCGGCGCAGTTGATCGTTCATGCCAGCTTCGGCGCGCGAGATGCCGAGCCCGGGAATTTTTTCGTTCTCGAAATTGCTGATCGCGACCCACGTCATCGCCACGATCAACACCACGGCGGTGGTCGAGAACAATAAAAAAATGCGCCAGAACAATTTGCCCATCGTCGTTGAATCCCGAAGTACGTTGCCTGCGAAAAACTCAGTGGCGCGCGGCAAGAATACAGATTATCGCGGAGTCACGGCGGATCGGGAGGAACGAATCGGCTTATACGAAAACGCGGAACAGATAACCGCTGCGATGGATCGTGCTGATCAAGGCTTCGGCTTCGCTGTCGCCGCCGAGTTTGCGTCGCACTTTCGAGATGTGTACATCGATGCTGCGATCAAACGGGCCGAGCGGGCGACCCAATACGGCTTGCGACAATGTTTCTTTGCTGACCACGCGGCCGGCCTCGCGCATGAGGTGGGCGAGAATATTGAACTCGGTCGTAGTCAGGGTCACCGGCTGGTTGTAGGCGGTGACGCTGCGCGACGCGGCGCGCAGGCTGATCGGGCCGATGTTCATATCGACCAGTCGACTGCCATCGGCATCACCACCCCGCGTGCGGCGCAGGATCGCGCGCAGACGTGCCGCGATTTCGCGTGGGTTGCACGGTTTGGGTACGTAGTCATCAGCGCCGAGTTCAAGGCCGAGAATCTTGTCGATGTCCTCGCCGAGTGCGGTCAACATCAGCACTGGCAAAGTGGAGGTGCGCCGCAATTCTCGCAGCAAGTCGAAGCCGGAGCGCACCGGCATCATCACATCCAGGATCAGGGCATCGAAACCGCCTTCCTGGGCGAGTACCAAGGCGCGGTCGCCGTCGTGCGCGAGTTCTACCGCAAAGCCTTCGCGGAGCAGGAAATCGCGCAGCAACTGCGACAGCTCCTCGTCGTCGTCGGCGAGCAGAATTCGCAGCGGTGGTGCGCGTTGTACGGAAATCATGGGGCTAGTTTCAACAATCATATGTCTAGCATACGTGCACAGACACGCCTGTGAGCTCACTTTGCAATTTGTTACATGTGATTTACGTCATTTTGTATCGCTATCGGTCAACCTGACGTTGCCGCAAACGTACTTAGATGACGTGGTTCACAGTTTTCGCTGATTGATGAGTACGACCAATGTGGCGATGTTGTTTACGCGCAGAAAAGCTGCGTATTGATTCCGGGAATAACTGAAGACTGATGCGATTTCGCACCGACGCAAAAGACATGCAACGAATTTTTCTAGTCGGCTGTCCGCGCTCCGGCACGACATTTGTGCAGGCCACGCTGGCGCGTCATCCGCAGATTTTTTCGTTGCCGGAAACGTCTTTTTTCGAAAATATTCTGCTCGATCTGGATAGACGCGTGCACCCGCAAGCGTCGGCGCGTCCGGTCGCCTACCACCGCAACGGCTGGCTTGTGCGTACACGTTCGCGACGCAGGGCGCGTGCGGCCTTGACGACTATCGCCGCTGGCCTAGGCAGTGCCACGCCGACCTTCTTGCGTTGCTGGAGTCTGCAGGCTGGGACACAGGCGCTGGTCGATATGCTCGATCACAGTGCGGCCGCGCAGGGGTGTCAGGCTTGGCTGGAGAAAACGCCCAACCATGTGCATTACGTGGAAGAAATCCGACGTTATGTGCCCGGCGTGAAATTTATTCATCTGCTGCGCAATGGCGAAGACGTGATCGCTTCTACGCTCGATGCAGTGATGCGTTATGGCAATCGTGGCGCAGCGTCGGCATTTGATCGCGGCCTGTCGTGGTGGGTGGATTATTGGAATCGTGCGATGACGATCCACCGCGCGTGCGTTGGCCAGCCCGAGCATTGTTTTGTGTTCTACGAAGATCTGGTTGCCGATTTTGAAAACGAACGCCGTCGCTTGTGCAAGTTCATTGGGGTCGATTCCGACTGCGATCTGCAATCCGCGCAAGAATTGAATTTTGGCGAAGAACCTTGGCTCAAGAGTGCCGTGAGTGGTCGTCTGTTACCAGCGCGACCGAAATTCGACGCCTTGTTCGGTCCGAAGCTACAGCAGTGGATGCGCAGCCATCTGCTCGACTACGGCGAGTTGCGCGCCGAGTTTCTTGCGACGCAGGCGCTGCGATAAATTCCAGCAACAGTGTTGATTGGTCGAGCTTCCGCGATCAAACAATCTCGCGATCGTGCTCAATGCTCGTAACGATAATTGATACCGGCGCGATTCGAGGTCGATGCGCTTTGCACTTCGATGTTGTAGCGCTCGGTCAACTTGTAGCGCAGCGTTACGAGTTCGCCCGGCGTAAAAATGCCGACGCCGTAACTCACGTACAAACGCGGTGACAGATATTTGCCGACGCTGAATGCGGCGCCGCCGAGCGTGGAATTGTCGGCCACACCGATATCGTCCACGCCAAGTTTGCCGCCGATGCTTTTTGCGAGCAGATCGCCGCTGGCTGTGCCGAGCGCGGTCGCGGCAGCGCCGAGGCGATTCGAATCATCGCCCGAGGCCGAGCGCAACGGCTTGCCGAGCACGAGGTAGGACAGTGCCTCGGATTGATCCATCACCGGATCCGAATACACCGTCAGTGCGGGTCGATTGGCGGTGCCCTGCACGCGTACGCCGGCGGTGATGTTCTGATCGGCGAGCACGCGAATCGCGCGGATATCCAAGCCCGGGTTATCGATCGGCCCGGCAAACTGCAGGCGGCCATCCTGAATCTTCAGATCCTGACCGTAGGCTTTGTAGGTGCCGTTGACATTGATCTGACCGCGCGCCGAGGTCGGTCGCCCGGGCAACTCGGACACCACAAGCTGGCCCGCCAAGGTGCCGTCCAAACCAAATCCCTTGAGCTTGATTTCCTGGCCTTGGCGCAAATCCAGATTGAGCTTTTCGCCTTGGCCGAGCTTGATCGTGACGTTCGCGGTAAGCGGCAAACTCGCTGCGGCTTTTTGCTGATCTTCGCCGACGATCACGACGTCGGCCGAGCGTTTCGCGGTGGCCGTGCCGCCACCCGGCAACTTGGCCAGATCGATATCGGCGCTGGACAATTCCACTTCGCCATCGACCCGATAACTTTTGCCGTCGCCGATCACATTGAGGTCCGGCGCGATCACCGCGCGCGCCGCTGGAATATCCGCAGCGATGAATTTGTCGCCCTTGATATGCAGCCGCAGTGGCGCGTTCGCCGCCACGCCGAGCGTGCCTTGCACGGACAACGCACCGGCGCCTGAACCGAGCGTGCCGTCGATCGCAAATTGCTCGCCATCGCTGGAATTGAGCTTGATCGCACCGTCGTGCAACTTCAATCCCGCGCTCGGTACTTCGCTGGCGAAATTGGTCAGTGCGAGATCGCCGCTGATATTCGGTTTGCTGCTGCTGCCGCCAAGATGCAGGGTGCCGTCGATCTGGCCCTTGGTCGAAACTAGCTCGGCGGTGAACAGCTCGATGAAGCCGAGATTCTTCAGCCCGAATTCGATCTTGCCGTTCAATGCTTGGTCGCTGCCGGCCGCACCGTCCAGCGTGATTTGGCCGTCCAGACGTCCGCCGTCGTTGAACGCGGCGTGCAAGCTGGTAGCGATCTGTTGGGGCGATAGCACCGTGTCGATCGCGAAATTTTCGTAGCTCAACAACGGATGTGTCGCATCGTCCGGGTAGATGATGCCGCCGCTCGTCGAACTCAGTGTGGCCTTGCCGCTGAGTTCGCCGCTACCGGCTCGGGAGAAGTCGCCATTGCCGTTAATTTCACCGTTGAGCTTGAGCGTCGATTCCGGGCTGGCGAGTTTCGCCAGCATCGCCAGCGGCAGGTGTTCGAGGCGGAACTGGCCATGCGACGCGCCGCTCGCCATTTGCGTAGCGCTGAGGCATAACGAAGGCGCGCCGCCCTTCAGGCAAAACTCGCCAAGCTGCAGATCGCCTTTGACATACGCGATGCTGGCCGGTTGCTGCAAAGTCCAATCCGGCTGATCCTTGATCTGCAGCAAAAGCGTGTTCAATGCGCCTTGCCAATCGTCGCCTTGCAGACCGCCGCTCAGCGACAAATGCGCGCCGAGTGGCGTGCCGGTGGCGTCGAGTTGCAACTGGTGCGCGGCCTGACTGCCATTCGCCTTCAGGGTGAGATCGCTGATGCTGAATTGCGCCGCGGCAATTCCATTCGCATGCAGATCAAGCTGGCCCTGCGGCTTGCTCAAATCGTGGGCGTTGATGCGCAGATTCAAGCTATCGAGGTGGCTTGTGCCCGAGACAATTTTTTGCGCATCGAGCTGACCGTTCACATCGATCGCCGGCCATTTTCCGTTGACATGGAATTGTCCGCGCAGACTGCCTGCACTTTTCGGCAGCCAGTCGCCGAGGCTCGCGATCGCGAGGGTGATGTCGGCATCGGTCTGTTCGCCACCGCGACCACGCACGCTGATTTCGCTCTTGCCCGAGTTCAGCTCGAGCGTGCCATCGAGCACGAACTTCGGCTTGATTTTCAGATCGGCGCTGCCGGCCAGCGGGCGTTGCCGCAACGTGCCGCTGAGCTGGCTGAGCTTGATGGTTGCAGCGGGGCCGTCCGGAGTTTGTGTGCCTTGGGTGACCAGCGAAAAATTGATCGCGCCGGGCCAGTCCTTGGCAAACGCGCCGGGATTCAGCTTGTCGGCTTTTGCGGTCAGATCCCAGCCGAGTTGCGGTTGCAAGTTGACGGTGCCGTGCGCGTCGAGCGAACCAGCGCTGCCGCGACTGATATCGAGCGCCTTGAGCGCAATCGCCTGTGGCGTGCCGCTGAGATCGAGCACGATATCGGCGAGTTGTCCCGGCGGACCGAGGCTGAGTTTGCCTTGCGCGGCGAACTGTTCGGCGCTGCCTTGCGTGTTGATCTCGCCATGACTCGCCAAGGTTTGGCCGGCCAGGTTTACCGGCAAGACGACGTCTTCCCAGCTCAATGCAAGTTGCGCGGAAACCGGTTTGGCATCGAGTTTCACTTCGCCCTGCGCGTGCAGTTTTCCGGCAGCTTCGGGTGTGGTCAAAGTCAGTGCGAGCAGCTTCAGCGTTTGGCCATCCAAAGCCAGCTTGAGCGGATCGAGATTGATGCGATGCGCATCTGCCGTCAGCGCACCGGTAACGTTGGCGCTACGCTTGTCGCCCTCGCCGCTGAGTTCGGCGGTGAGCGTTTTCAGCGTGCTGTCGGGCGACAAAATACGCGGATCAAAACTCGGCACCGACAGCGTCAATGTCCACGGCAGCGCATCGTTCTGCAGCACATCGGCATGCAAGGTGGCCGCGATCGGCTGCGCCAGCAGCAACGCCGTGATTGCCTTGCTGCCATCGCTGCTCGCATCGAGAGTGCCGGCGTAATGCTGCTCGGCGACATGCCAGTCGAAGCTGAGTTTGCCGCCGCCACGATAACCGCGCGCATTGGCCACGTTTGCATTCAAGTCGATCGAACCGTCCGGCGCACGCAACGAGAATTTGCCGATGGCGATTTCAGTGGCAGTCCAGCGTGCCGCGGTATCGAGCGTATCCAGTGCAAAAACCGGCTTGGCGTCCTGCGTGATTGCGGCGTGCTCAATATGCAAACGGTCGAGCAGAATCGACAGCGGCAACTGTGTCGAAAAAGGTTCGGAGGGTGGCGTTGCGGTGGGGGCAGGCTGCGTCGTCAATGCGACATTCAAACCGGCGAGTTCGAGGTTGCGAATGTGCAGCGTCTTGCTCCACAACGGCAGCAGTTCGGCATCAAAGGTCACGCGCTCGATTTGTGCATCGATGCCGGTATCGCGATAACGCACGCCCTCCAGAATCAGCGGACCAGCGAGCGTGCCGGAAATTTTCCGGATCGCGAGTTTGTCGCCTAGCGAAGCCTGCACGCGCGCCAGTACAAAGCCCGAGCCTGATTCGGTGCGCAACGCCCACAACGCCGCAACCACCACGACCAGCAGCAATACCGCAACGATGCCGAGCAACCAGCGCAGAATTTTCATAAGTCTGGCCCGATCGTCAGATGCAGTTGCACACCGCCATGCAGCGGATCGTTGATCGGCGTGCCGAGATCCACGCGCACCATGCCGACCGGCGAGCGCCAGCGCAGCCCGAGGCCGGTGCCGATCTTGAATTTGCTGCCGCCATCGACCGGCGTGGCGCCGAGCGGCAGAGTGCTCGCCGCAGAACTGCCGCCGAAGGCATTGCCGGTATCGATGAACGTGGCGATGCCCCAGGTCGGCGTGAAATAGTGTTCGACTTCGGTGCTGAAAACCGCGAGTTGCTTGCCGCCGATGACTTTGCCGGCGGCGTCGAGTGGACCGATGGTCTGGTAGGCGTAGCCGCGAATCGAACGATCGCCACCGGCGAAGAAACGCAGTTCCGGCGGCAGCTTGTCGAAGTCAGCGACCTGCGTCGCGCCGAGCGAGCCGCGCAGGATCAGGCGATTGCTGTCGCCGAGTGCATGGATGTATTTGGCATCAGCCACGACCTGCTCAAACGTGGTCGCGCCGCCACCGGCGCGCGCGGTGACTGTGAACGAATAACCGTTGTGCGTGAAGTCAATGTTGTCGGTTTTTTTGCGGGTCAGCGACACTTCCGGATACAGCAGCGTGGTCGTGCCTTGCTGGTCGGCGACGGTGAAATTTCCGGCCAGCGCGTGTACGCCGATCGTGCGCGTAAAGCCATGCCATTCGCGGGTTTCGTTCGCGACCAGCGATGCCGTGCGCGACTTGCTCGTGTCGGTGTTTTCGTCGCGATAATTGGCGCCGAAATTGAAACTGCGATTGTCGCTGCCCGGCAACGGAATCGTGTACAGCGACGCCAGCGTCTTGAGCCGCTGCGCGATTTCGAGCTGGAACTTCAGCTTGTGTCCCTTGCTGTTTACCCAGCGCCGCTCGATGCCGCCACGCACGCCCGCACCGGTATCGGTATCGATGAATACACCGCTGGTGTAAATCGTGCGTTTGGCCGGCGCGAGCTTGACCAGAATCGGCACCGTGCCGTCGTCGGGATTTTCGTGCTCGAGATCCGGCAACACTTCGACAATCGAAAAATAATCGGCATCCACCAAACGCTGCTGCAAGGTCAGCAATTTGCCGGTGCGGTAATCATCGCCAGGTTTCCACGGCAAGTAACGATCAAGAAATCCTTCATCGAGTTGGCCGCCGGAAAATTGCGTTACGCCGATGCGATAGTGCGGCCCGATATTCCACTGCAGCGTGATCGCCGCACGATTGCTGTCGCGTGTGACCGCGACCACATGCGTATCGAGTTTTGCATCGAGATAACCGTGTTCGAGCAGCGTGGTCTGCAGCGTCAGTTTGCTTTTTTCGTAGGCGGCGTGATCAAGACGCTGGCCGGTTTGCGGGGCGAAAGCCTTGAGCGCATCGGCTACGGTTTTCTCTTGATGCGGCGCGTCGCCAAGATCGATGGTCAGCATCTCGACCGTGACCGGTTCGCCCGGCGCAACATGCAGCAGCGCGTTCCAGCCTTGTGCGGTTTCCTTGAGATCACCGCTGACCTTGGCGTGGTAATAACCGTAGGGTTCGAGCGATTTGGCGATCTGCGCCGCGGCGTGATCGTACAGGCGGCGTACCTGGGCGGCGCTGACATCGCGGCTGGTGTATTGGCTGAGTTCGGTGCTGTTGAGCGCAGCGGTGTGCAGTTCGCCGTCCACGCCATCGATCGTCAGGGTCAATTTGCCCGCATGCGCGATACCACTCAGCAACAGCGTGCTGAGCAGAAAAATCCGTGACATCGCAGGTTTTGGCCGAAGCAGAAAAATCATGGGCGAATCACGCGGTTTCAGGAATGTGGCTGTCGCCGTTTATAGCAGACCGCGTTACAAAGGATGGTCAATACGCCGTCAAATTAACCGACATCAACGCGTGCGTGCTTGATCGGTGACACAAGTTCACACACTTCATTCGACGGTGCAAAATGTATCAGCCGGATTTTTCTCCGGATCTACCGGCCACCACCGCGCCGATCATGGCGGACGCATACGGAATCGCCTGCGCAGCGAGAATCGCGATCCACAACTTGCCTTCGATGTAGTTGATGCCGACTGCGTGCCACATGCCGAAGATGCCGAGGCCGATGGCGACGAACATCAGCAATTCTTCGCGCACTGCAGTGAAGGGATTCGGCCTACCGTGCAGGCGGCGGCTCTTGGCGGTGCGCACGAATTCGCCGTGTTTTTTCCAGAGGCCGAGGAAGATGCCGCGCGCGATCGCATGACTCAACGCCATGCTCGCGATCGACGCGCTGAGCGTGTCGCGCCACGAACACGGCACACGCACGCGATACAGGATCACGCCGAACGCGGCCTTGAACGCGAAAAATCCGAGCAGCGGAATCAGGAACAGATCCAGCGGCAGACTGAACACCTGCGGCAGGCCGATCATGCCGGCGGTCCACACCAGCGCGAGCATCGTGAACACGAGATGCAACGCATCGGCGAACCACGAGAACCAGCCCGTCAGAAAATGGAAACGCTGGCCGGCATCGAGCGGACCTTTGGTCGTCATCCAGTTCCAGCGCGCCTTAAGGACTTGCATCGCGCCGAACGCCCAGCGATACCGTTGCGACTTGTACGCAGTGAAATCTGCTGGTGTCAGGCCGCGGCCCATGATTTCGTCGACGTAAAGTGTGTCGTAACCGGCGTGCATGAGGCGCAGGCCGAGTTCGGCATCTTCGCAGATCGTCCATTCCGACCAGCCGCCGGTATCCTGCAATGCCGAGCGCCGCACCATCGTCATCGTGCCGTGCATGATGATCGCGTTGCGCTCGTTGCGATGGTGCATGCCGATGCGGAAGAAGCCGTCGTACTCCCAATTGGTCATGCGTCGGAACGCGTTGTGTTCCCAGTCACGATGCGCTTGCGGGCATTGCACGAGCGCGACTTTCGGATTGGCGAAATAACCCGTGAGCGCGCGTAACCAGTCCGGGCGCACGACGTAATCGGCATCGATTACCGCCACCGCCTCGGCGCGCGGATCGGTTTCGGTGAGGCCGAAATTCAGCGCGCCGGCCTTGAAACCCGGCCACGGACTGAGATGGAAAAAGCGGAATTTCGCGCCAAGTTTGGCGCAATGTTCCTCGACCGGACGCCACACCGATTCTTCCTTGGTGTTGTTGTCCAGCACCAACACTTCGAAATTGTCGTACTCGAGCGCGGCGAGCGAATCCAGCGTCAGGATCACCATCTCCGGCGGCTCGTTGCAGCAGGCGAGATGGATCGAGACAAATGGTTGCGGATCGCCCGGCAGCGGATTGAGCAAACCGAATTGGCGCATCCAGCGCGGGCGCCACAATACCTCGGTGAATTCAAAACCGTTGATCAGCAAGATCATCACGATCGCGATCTGCGCCGGGAACAACACGATCAACATCGTCCAGTCGAACGGCGACAGATAAAACGCGTACGGCACCATCGCTGACCACACCAGCAGCGATGCCGAGAGTTGCAGCAGGATCAGATAAAACAGAATGCCGGCGGGCTTGAAGCGCATGAAATGCCGCGCGAACCAGAACATCGGGCCGAGCCCGAGCAGCGAACCGATCAACGCTTTCCACGGCCACTGCGGATCTTCGACCACCGTGCCGGTGAGCGGAAACTTGGGCTGTCGATCCGAATTGAACATGCCCCAGTACGCGCCAACCCGACCTTCGCCAGCTTCTTTCCACGGCTGGTCGAACGCCTCCTCGATGAAATAATCGAGGTTGTACAGATCGGCGGTGTAGAACCATTCGCGCAGAAATTGCGCCTCGTCGGCAATTGACGGTTGCGCGTATTCGTGGCGATCGCCGTTCGATGGCCAGCCGATTTCACCGATCAAAATGTGTTTGTCGGGATACCGCGCGCGCAGATCGTTGTAGTCCTTCAGCACGCTCAGGCCGAGCGCGTCGCGGCGAATCACGCCGTTCCAGTACGGCAGCAGATGCACGGTGATGAAGTCGACGTGTTTGACGAGTTTCGGATTGCGTAGCCAGATGCCGACTGGCTCGGCGGTTGATACGGGTTGCTTGAGCGCGGCGCGTGCGCGGTCGAGGTAGCCGATGAGCTCGTTCGGGCTCAGATCCTGGCGCAGCAGAGTTTCGTTGCCGACGATCACGCGATCGATATTCTTGTTCTGACGCGCTGAATCGATCATCGCCTGCAGTTCGAGCTCGCTGTTCTCGGCGCGCCGATCCAGCCATGCGCCCGCGAGCACGGTCATGCCGTACTTTGCAGCGAGGCGCGGCACCGATGGGGCTTCGGTCGAGGTATAGGTGCGCAAGTGGCTGGTGTATTGCGAGAGCAACTTGATGTCGCTTTCGATATCCGCCTCATCGGCGTAAATGTGTTTGATCGGGCTCTGGTAACGCTGGAACCAGTTGACCGCCATACCCTTGATCTTGCCGGTCCAGTCCGGCACCTGCACCGGACGGTTGACCACCGCCCACAGCGCAAAATTCAGTCCGGCAACAAGCAGGCTGAGCAGAAGCGCGCGCCACAAGGACGGCTTGTTGAGTTTGAATCGGGAGTTGCTCAAAGCGGCCTCAAAAAGTCATCGGCGTGGCCGGCCTGAAGCCCGGCAAATGGGTTGCAGAATAGCCGATGCCATAGGCATCTTTCCATATCGGCAGGATACAGAGTTTTGCGCGGACCCGCCTGGCGCATGAGGCGGCGGACGTAGGTGCTGCATTTGCCTTGCTGGTCAACGCTGGAAAAGTCATCGCCGATGGTTTTGAGGGCTGTCGACGGTAGGCGCTCGGGTTGATCCCCGCAGCGCCAACTATTGTCGCTCACTCACGCGGCTTCATTGCTGTTGCGCAAGCCCGTGCCGTCGGAGAAAGTCGGGTCGGCCAGCTCGCGCTGCAGGGTTTCGTTATCGAGTTCGTTCTCCCATTTCGATACGACGATGGTCGCCACGCCATTGCCGATGAAGTTGGTCAGCGCGCGGCATTCGCTCATGAAGCGGTCTACACCCAGGATCAAGGCCATGCCCGCGACCGGCACGCTCGGCACCACCGCCAGCGTTGCTGCGAGTGTTATGAAACCGGCACCGGTCACGCCGGAAGCGCCTTTGCTGGTCAGCATCGCTACGGCGAGCAGGCTCAGTTGCTGGCCAAGCGTGAGATCGATATTCAGCGCTTGCGCCACGAACAGTGCGGCCATCGTCATGTAGATATTGGTGCCGTCGAGGTTGAACGAATATCCGGCGGGCACGACCAGGCCGACTACGGATTTCGAGCAGCCGAGTTTTTCGAGTTTTTCCATCAGCGGCACGAGCGCGCTTTCCGATGAGCTGGTGCCGAGCACAGTCAACAATTCTGCCTTGATGTAGTTCAGAAAACGCAGGATGTTGAAACCGGCCAATACCGCAATGCTGCCGAGCACGAGCAGCACAAACAGCGCACAGGTCAGATAAAAACTGCCCATCAGCGCGGCCATTTTGCCGAGGCTCTGGATGCCGAATTTGCCGATCGTGAATGCCATCGCGCCAAATGCGCCGATCGGTGCGGCCTTCATCACGATATTGACCATGCCGAAAAATACTTTCGACAGATATTCGATAAATACGTAGACCGGTTTGCCGCGCTCGCCGAGGCCGGCGAGAGCGAAACCAAACAGGATCGCAATCAGCAAAACCTGCAACAGATCGCCGTTGGCGGTGAACGCGTCGGTGAAGGTTTTCGGGATGATGTGCATGATGAAGTCGGTGGTGTTCTCCGCGCTGGCTTTCTTCGCGTAGTCGGCCACCGATTGCGCATCGAGCGTATTGACGTCGGCATTAAACCCCTTGCCGGGTTGCAGCACGTTCATCACGATCAGGCCGATCGCCAGCGCCACGGTCGATACGACCTCGAAGTACAGCATCGCCTTGGCGCCGACTCTTCCGACCTTTTTCATGTCGCTCATGCCGGCGATGCCGAGCACGACGGTGCAGAAAATCACCGGCGCGATCAGCATCTTGACTAGGCCGATGAAACCATCGCCAAGCGGCTTCATCGCCACGCCGCGTTCGGGAAAAACATAACCGAACAGCGCGCCGAGAATGATCGCGAGCAACACCCAGAAATACAGATGACGCGTAATGTTTTTCATGCGGCCCCTTGCTGCGTAATTGCGACACATCACACTGCGGTGAAGTTGCGCGTCACGCTAACCGCATTTACCGCGGGTGTCCATGCGATGAAGGGATGGTGCAGGGAGGTTGCGATGCCGCCTCTGGCGGAAGATCAGCTTGAAGCGCAATCGGTGCCGCGGATTATCAGGCACCCTTGCTGCGAAAGCGGCTGATCAACACCGGGACCAACGCGAGTACACCGAGTGCGATCATCGGCAGATACACGCTCGGTTCGGCGAGCAGGTTCATATTGACGCTGCCGGTTTCGGCGATGGTTTTTGCGAGGCCGGCGCCGAGTGCGGTTTCGAATCCGACCATCACTGCGCCGCCGAGTGCGGTGGCGGTGAGGAACAACCACAACGGACAGCGCAGCCACGCCAACGCAACGGTGACCGCGCCGAACGGAATGACCGGAACCAGTCGCAAAAACAACGTGTAACTGAACGGATGCGCGAGATAACCGGTGCGCAACGCCTCGACCATTGCCGGCGCTTTTTTGCCGCTGTGCGAGCCGAACGCGTTGCGGCTGGCGACGAATAAAATCAGTGCGCCGAGCACGGTGCCGAGCGCCGAAAGTACGGTGCCGATGAACACGCCGAACAACATGCCGCCGGCAAAGATGATCACGATCGCGCCCGGAATACCGGTGGCGATCGCCAGCATCATCACCACGATCTGCATCAGCCCGGCGACCAGCGGATGCTCGACGATCATCGCCTGCAAGCGTTGTTGTTCTGCCGCGAGATGCGCGGGCTGGAATCGATCGAGCGCGCCGTTGCAAAGCAGCACGATGCCGAGCGTGATCAGCAACAACAGCGGAAGAAGTGAGCGCAGACGTTTCATGGCGACAAAAAATCAGGGCCGGTTTGCACCGGCCCTATCAGAGTGAGTTGACGACTAGGATAACAAGTCGCAGCCGTTGCAGCAGCGTTGGCGGGTTCTCCGCGCAACGCTGCACAACGTGACTTATTGCGGCGGCGCTTCGAGACCGTCGGCGAAGATGCGATCGATCGCGATCGTCAGCACCTGGCCATCATGATCCGAGCTGTGCGCTGCGGTGCTGGCATCGAGCACGATCGGCGTGGTGCCAGTGATACCGGCTTCGGAGACATCCGAATTGCCGTGCGCGTTCGATACGCTCACAAAATCCTTCCAGCCGCGGCGCGACAGCAACACGTGATCGATCTCCTGCGCATAACCGCTGAAGTTGTACGAGTAGCGCTGGGTCGGATCAGCCTTGATGCCGGTATCGATCAAAGTCGGGCTTGGTGCGACATAAGTGCCGCTCAGATCCCAGTACTTGTTCTGCGCTTGCACTGCTGCGCCGGTGATCATGCCCGTGACATCGACGTAACCATCGGTGAATTCGTAGGCGTTGAAATCGCCGACTACGATTAGCGGCACGTTGACATCACCGGTGATGTTGAACGGTCCGGGCGAGGTAATCACACCAGCGCTGTCCTGCTGTGCGTTGCCCGCGCCGACCAAGGTGCCACCGCTTTGCAGCGCTTGCACGATGCTGGCGATCTGAACGGCTTGCTCGGTACGTTTTTTGCCGACGTAGTCGTTCACGCCGAGGTTGATCAGCGAGCGGTCGTAGATAACGAGCAAGTTGAAGTGATAACCGTTGAAGGTCGCATCGAGCAGCACCGGCGGGCGGTCGTTGAGCAAGCATGATGCACCACTGCTGCAGCTCGACGTGGTTGTGCCCTTGTACATCTGCGTGACGGAATGCACGACGACATCGTTGCGCACCAGAATGCCGAGATTGATACCGCCGAGATCGTTGCCGGGCATCGTGAATTGTTGATACATGAGCGTGTTGCCGCTGTCGGTGTAGATCCGATTCTTGAGGTCGGTCAAGGTCGAATAATTTTCGATCTCTTCCACACCGAGGGCGATCGGCGATTTCAGTACTTCACGAATTTGCTTCGACATTTTTTGCAGGCGAATCGCATACTGCGCCGGAGTCGGGCAGGTATCACTGGCGCCAGTGCCGGCGCACGAGTCGGTGTAGGTGCTGGTATCGGCGCCATCCGCCGTGGCATTGAAAAAGTGCAGCATGTTCTGCGTGCCGATCGTCAGCGTGCCGTCGGCAGAATCCTTGACTGGCTGCGGATAGGTTGGCGCCGGAATGGCCGTGTTGGTGGTCATCGTGATCGGGTACATTTCGTAAGCACCCTGATAACCCTGAATCACGCCGGTGACACTGAAGCGCGTACCGGCGTTGTAGATGTAACCGGCCGATGGAAAGGCAAGGCCGTTGTAGTAGATTTCGAGAATTTCCGGCTCGCCATTCCACACCGGGATGCTGCCGCCAAGTCCCGGCCACGCCGCACCGACCGCACGGTACGGCCGCGGTTGGCTAGCCAGTGTTGCGTAAAAACCGGATGGCAAACCTTGATGCACGCCATCGGAACCAGTGCCGAAGGTAGCGCCCGTCACGATCGCATCGTTCATCGTTACCAGCATGCCATCCAGGCACGCAAAATTATTTGCCTGCAAGCCGTCAGCGACCGTGATGGCCGGATTTGCGCAGATGCCGGTCGTCGGATCGGTCGATGGCGGATTGTTGTCGAGGACCACCGCGCTCGGCACCACGCCGGCACCATTATTGACGATGTTGACGATGCTCGGCAGAGTAGCACTCAACTCGGTCGAGCCCTGGTAGTCGCTCACGGTGGCGGTGACTGTGACTGAATTGCCGACCACGACGGTGGGTGCTGCGTTAATGAAGACGTAAACCGCATCCGATGTGGTGACATCATTGTCGCCGGTCGGATCTTGGATGAAGAAACCCTTGGTGCCAACAGCTGTCACGGTTCCCGTTGTGGTCGCCGTGCTACCTGCCAGAGGCGATAAGCCACCATGGCCTTGTATCTGCATGATCGTGACCGGCGGGGTGGTCACGGTGAGCGTGATCGGCGCGGTCGCGGAGCGTGATTGTGCATCGGTGATCGTGGCGGTCAGGGATTTGCTGCCGCCAGACGTGGCGCCGGCGACGGTCGCGTTATAGCTGAACACATTGTCGCCGGGCGTTGTATCGCCGTTCGAGCCGTCATCGTAGAAAGTCTGGTTGGCTGAGCCGCCGATAGCCGTGAGATTTACCGTAACGGCAAGGCCGGTACTGGTTGGCGTGCCGCCCGGAGTGACGCTGACAGTAAGCAACGTGCTGTTGCCTGCCAAAACCGATGTGGGGCTTGCCGCACCAGTGGCGCTGGGGTTGGTGGGGCCGCCACCGCCGCCGCAGACGTGCAGAGTGCTCAAGCGATTGCGCGGTGTGGGGGTCGCGACAGCGAAATCCGCGCTATTGGAGTTGGTGTCGGTGCAACCAGCTGCAGCGCGGATTAGTGCCGTGGTGTTCGAGCCCGCAGCGGCGGCACCGCTACCTTCGAAAAAGGTGGCTGTGCCGAATCCGACCAAATCCTGGATAGCGCTGCCAGTCGGGGACGCGCCAGTCAGTGCCGTACTCGTATTGACCAGTGCCACCTTGCCATTTGTTGCCGAAAGGTTGAGGCCGCCGGTCGCGTCCGCAGCAGGCAGAGCCGCGCCAACGGCGCCGCCGGAGGCTTCCTGCACCAGATAATATTGGCCCGGTTGCAGCATCGTACTCGTGCTTGCAAGGGTGGTCGCAGCCCAAGTGGTACCGGCTGAGGAGGCGTACTGCACCGACCAGCCATTGATATCGACCGCCGCACTGCCGCGATTGAACACTTCGATAAAGTCGTTGGTGAAGGTCGCGCCAGTATTGCCGCCGCCGCCATACACCTGACTGATTACTACTTGGGCGTGACCTGCCATCGCTGTTGCCAGCAGGGCGAAGACCGCCAGTGAACGAATATATTTTCCAAACATCGCAAACCCCACTCTGAATAAGTTTCGGGCAAAAGAAGACGCAATATAGCGGCAATGTTTGACGGTTTTATGTCGCACACGATGACGTACACAGCTGCATACCCCTTCGGGGTACAAGAGCATGCGGATTGCGCCCAATTGTAGGAGCAGCCGGATGTCCTCCTGCGGTCAGATGGATCGACTGCATCGCGCGGGCGCCGTGCCCGCATTCCTGGAACCGGTTGCACGCCAGACTCTACACGAATTGTGGGCCGATGCCACGTATTCGCGGCGATTTTTACCTTCCGCCGATTTGCGCGAATACGGTGATTTCTTCGCGATCGTGGTAAAGCTGTTTGGCACGAAGCTCCACGGATTTGCCTTCCGTAGCGACGTGGTCGCGAATCAGCGCGAGACAAAGTTGAATCTCGTTGTAGCGCTGTTTCATCGGTAGCTTGAGATTGAAAATCGCTTGCCGGCACCAGCCCGCCGCGAGCCATTGCGCGATCAGTTCGGCGACGCGGCGCGGTTTCTCGACCATGTCGCAAACCAGCCAGTCGACCGGGCGTTTCGGTTGATAACGGAAGCCGTCTTCGCGCAAATGGTTGAGCAAGCCGGAATCGAGCAAACCCTGATCCATCGGGCCGTTGTCGATGGCGGTGACGTGGATCGAGCGGCGCACCAGTTGCCAAGTCCAGCCACCCGGTGCGGCGCCAAGATCGACGGCGCTCATGCCCGCGCGCAACAGGCGTTCGCGTTCGGTTTCGCTGAGCAGAACCTGAAACGCTTCGTCGAGTTTGAGTGTGGATCGGCTCGGCGCCTCACGCGGAAATTTCAGCCGCGGAATACCTTGCGGCCACGACGATGCGTAACGGATATCGCTCTCGGCCAGAAACGCCGCATCGGTGCGCGTGAAGCACACATGCAGGCGTTTGCTTGAGCTACGGTCGATCAGTTTTTCGCGCTTCAGCACGCCGATCAAAGCGGCGTTGAAAGCGCGGCAGAAGGCCGACAATTCCTTGCCGGCATCGGTATCGGGGGTCTCGATCCAGGCATCGCAATAACGCGTGTCGCTGCTTTTCAGCATCGGCAGCAACGCGCCGATCCGATCGTGGATTGGCAAGCTTGGAAAATGCGCCAGCACCAGCAGAATCTGGCGCGCAAAAATCAGATCGCTGTAATGCATTGATGCATGCAGTTGCGCCGCTTGCTCGCTATCTGCGAGCACGAACTCGACCAGCGCGGAATTGGGCTGAGTGCGGGCGAATCCGTAGGCGGCATGACGCGTGGCATGATCGCTGAGTTCCTGCGCGCACTCGCCTTCGAAACCGGCACGGCAGTAGGCCAGCAATCCGGTTTTGGGCGCGGGTGATGTTTCGCTCACGAGGGAAATCTCAGCAAAGCATAAGTCATGTTTTCAAACCGGATCAGCAAAAGATGATGACGGAAAATATCCGGCGCGCGAGGAAAATCCGCTCCGACTAACGCATGATACGTTAGTACGCCAGCCCGTTTTTCTCGCCGTACAACACGAACACTTCGCGCGCCGCGCCGCGCAGCAGATCGCGCTGCACGCGAATACCCCGCCGCTCCAGCTCGCCGCTCCAGTCTGCCGGCAACGGGCCTTCGTCGAACTCGGTGAGTTCTTCCACGTCCGAACTGCGGGCGCCAATCAATAACTCATCGATGCCAGCCCAGATGCTGGCGCCGTAGCACATCGCACAAGGCTGCGCGCTGGTAGCCAAAATGTAACGCGCGCCGTCTTCGTTCAGGCGATGCCGTTGCACTCGCGCCTGTGCATTCATGAACGCCATCATCTCGGCATGTGCGACCGAGCAATGTTGTGGCACGACGCGGTTCACGCCGAGGCCGACAATGCGTCCATCCTGCGAAAAAATCACCGCACCAAACGGCCCACCCGTGCCGAGTTCGACATTGCGCCGCGCCAGCCGGATCGCCAATGCCATACGCTGTTCGTCGGTCGTATAAACCTCATCACCGTCGATCTCAGTGGTCACCCAGTCGGGCAGGGAAAGATGAATCGGAGAATGCTGCATGGAGGATCACACCTGGGAATAAGTAAACGTGGTGATGGTCGGATTACCTTCTCGACACGTCATTCAACCGCGCCGCCGCCATTGCCCGGCCCGGCGGTCGTGACGCATTTATGCGCAACACACTGGCAGCCCGGATTGGCCGGAAAACCGCACACGCCGTGCATTTTCTGCGCGGCACATTGCGCCCTAACCTGATCGGGAAACGTCGGGCTGCTGCTATTCACGCAGCCCGGATAATAACCACAGCAATTGCCGACGTTCTTGACCACACAGTCCGCCGCTGTGGCGCAACTGTAATTCACTTCGCCCTGTGGCTGGGTCGGTAGCAATCTTGCGGATCGCGGTGGCGAATTTTGTACTGTGTTTGCGGGCGCAGTCGCTGGTGCAGTCTTTACGGGAGCCTGCTCAGTTGCACAGGCATTCAGGCAAAATGCCAACGTCAACACGATCGGCCAGCGCTGCCAGGTTGGCAAACAATTGCGCATGAATCGTGTGCAAAAAATGCTGGTTTGCATACTTGCCTCACTTGGCTGCGGGCTTGCTCCAGGAATCGCGCAAGGTCACGCTGCGATTCAACACCAGTTTGCCGGGGCGGCTATCCGCGTCGCGCACGAAATAACCCAAGCGTTCGAACTGTACGCTGGATTCCGCGGCGATGTCAGCCAGCGACGGTTCGACCCAGCCTGAGACGATGCGCCGTGAGTTCGGATTCAGGTGATCGCGATAGGTTTTGCCATCGTCGTCGTTATCCGGATTCGGCACATCGAACAGTCGATCGTACAAACGAATCTCCGCTGCCACTGCGTGCCTCGCGCTGACCCAGTGGATCGTGCCCTTGACCTTGCGATCCGCCCCCGGCATGCCGTGACGCGTATCGAGATCGAGCGTGCAATGCAGCGCGGCGATGCTGCCGTCGTCGGACTTGATCACTTCATCACAACGCACGATGCCGATGCCGCGCAGGCGCACTTCGCTGCCGGGTGCCAAGCGATGAAAACCCTTGATCGGCACTTCCATGAAATCCTCGCGCTCGATCCACAACTCGCGCGCAAACGGAACGCTGCGCGCGCCGAAATTTTCGTTCTTCGGGTGGTTCGAAAACGTCAGCGATTCTTCATGCGTTTCGGCCAGATTGGTCAGCACCAGCCGCAGCGGATCGAGCACCGCGAGGCGACGTGGCGCGTTGGCATCGAGATCTTCGCGCACGCAGTTTTCGAGCACGCTGTATTCGATCACCGACGTCTGTTTGGTCACGCCGGCGCGTTGCCAGAACGTGCGGATTGCCGCGGCGGGAAACCCGCGTCGACGCAGGCCGGAAATGGTCGGCATGCGCGGATCGTCCCAGCCATCGACCAGTCCATCCTGCACCAACGCCAGCAACTTGCGTTTGCTCATCACGGTGTAGTCGAGGTTGCCGCGCGCGAACTCGATCTGCTGCGGACGCGATACATTCACCGTCAGTCCGGACGCGCGCAATGGCGCAGTGAGTTCGGCATCGTTACCGAGATCGAGCTGATCCAGGCACCAGTCGTACAGCGGGCGGTGGTCCTCAAACTCGAGCGTGCAAAGCGAATGCGTGATGCCTTCCACCGCATCCGAAATCACATGCGCAAAATCGTACATCGGATAGATGCACCACAAGTCGCCGGTGTTCTGATGTGTGACTTTGCGGATGCGATACAAGGCCGGATCACGCAAGTTGATATTCGGTGCGGCCATGTCGATTTTTGCGCGCAGGATATGCGCGCCATCGGCGAATTCACCGGCGCGCATGCGCTCGAACAGATCGAGATTTTCGGCGACGCTGCGCGAACGATAGGGACTATCTTTGCCGGCCTGCGTCAAGCTGCCGCGGTGCTCGCGAATTTCTTCCGCGCTGAGCGAATCGACATACGCCGTGCCGTGTTTGATGAGCTTCAGCGCACACAGATGAAACACCGCAAAATAGTCCGAGGCGTGACGCAACTCGCTCCATGCGAAACCGAGCCACTGCACATCGTGCTTGATCGACTCGACGTATTCGAGATCTTCCTTGGCCGGATTGGTATCGTCGAAACGCAGGTTGCAGCGGCCCGCAAACTCGCCGGCAATACCGAAATTCAGGCAGATGGATTTGGCGTGGCCCAGATGCAGATAGCCGTTCGGCTCGGGCGGAAAACGTGTCACCACGCGGCCGTCGTGTTTGCCGCTCGCGCGATCGTCGAGCACCTGCTGACGAATGAAATTATTGCTGATCGGTATTTCGTCGTTCATGGGATTCCGATGCGGACTTGCAGGGTTTGCCGTGCGCAGCAATGCTGCTGACAGGCGTCTAGCCCGCCAGTTTACCGGGACATGGCGCTTAGGCGAAGCGGCGCGTGTTGTGGCCGATAATCCTCAGGCCGATGGAACTCCCGTTGCCTGTGCCGGATGCCGTGTCTGTTTGCGTGCGATACGCAGGAATGGGCGTTCGATCAGCATGTATGACAGCCACGCTGCGACAACGGTCAACGGAATGGCCGAGGCGAGCAGCGCGAGCAATCGCAGGTCGGGCGATTCGATAATGCCGAACCAAGGGGCCAGCCAGCTCAGGATCAGAAAATGCCAGAGATACACGCCGAAGCTGATTTCGCCGAGAAAACGCAATAAGCGATTCGCGAACAAGGCGCTGGAAACGGTGGCAGCGTGGGCAGCAGCATAAAGCCCCATTGCAATAAAAACGCTGGCGAAACTATGCCAGAGCCAGAATATCGGCTCGCCGTTCCAGTAGGCCGAGAGCCCAACGCGCAGCCATAATCGCAGCGCCACGATACCGGCCAAAGCGAGCAGGAAGAGTGCATTCAATACAGACGCGCTTGATATTTTGCCGCGCAGCCGAGCTGCCACAAACGCATAACCGGCCAGCATGCCGATCACAAATTGATCGATGCGCGCAGCGAGATGTTCCAGCACGAGTGCGCGTGCATCCATCGACACCAACTGAAAAGCGATGGCGCGATAGCTGATCGCGCAAATCAGCGCCGCGCACAGCAGCCAGGGCCAGCGGTATGGGCGCAACGCATAAACGAGCAGCGGCAGGCCGAGATAAAACGCGCATTCGATCGGCAGAGTCCACCACACGCCGTTCATCGGCGGCACCCAATACCAATCCATATTGAGCCACAACACCAGATGCGCAAAAAATTGTCCCAGCTGGGGCATCGCGCCGATTTGGAAGAAAAATGCCAGCGCGATCAGGACAAAAAGCTGTGCATAGTAGGCAGGAAAAATGCGCAACACACGACGCCAGAAATACTCGCGCAGAAGTGGTTTTGTGCGCGCACCCAACTGCCAGGCAGCAAATGGCAGTACCAGTAGGAATGCCGACAGCGTGAAAAAAATATCCACGCCGGCCCAGCCCATGGTGAAGAAATAACTCACGCCGAATGAGAATACGCCAAAATCAGCCAGCAAATGCGGCGCTCCAGCCAAACCCCACGCATGAAACAGCAATACCCAAAGCGCGGCGAAACCGCGAATACCGGTGAGCGCAGGCAACTCGGAAAGTTTCGCGGCAGCAGTCAATGTTTTTCCGTCGTGCGCAACGACGCATCTGCGGCTTGAGTAATCATGTGGGACAATTCGGTAACCTCATCAAGTTCGCGTTTGCGCATGCCAAGCCGGCATCGCGTTTTGCCTGGGAGCTCATTTTGAAAATTGTTTATCGAGCCGAAAATATCATCGATGCGCATCTGGTCAAAAACGCGCTGGAAGACGCCGGCATCCCGGCATTCGTGAGCGGTTATCACCTGACCGGCGCGATGGGTGAATTGCCGGTGGCCGATCTGGTCAACGTGATGATCGGCGAACATGATATCGAATTGGCCGAGCCGGTGGTGCGCGCGGTTGATGCGGCGTTGAGCGAAGCGCGAGGATCGCTCGACGAGGATTTCGACGGCATGCCGCAGCCTGCCTAAATACATTTGCCGCGAACGATTGGCGTGGTGTTTGACCGAGCTTATGCTCAGATGTAGCATATTGTTGTGCTCAATCTAAGCATAAGGGTATCGATGTCCGCATTTTCCGTTAGTGCTCCGCGTAAAAATCCGTCCGCGAACATTCCCGCGCTCGCACCCTATTCGCAGGCCCTGCATGAGTATTACGCGCCGCTGTACCAACGCGTGCAGGCGGTGATTCCGGCCATAGAATGGGCCGCGCATCTGCCGTATATCGACGCGATCAACCGGCTCAAGCGCGAACGTGGCGCGGTGATTCTTGCGCACAATTATCAGACGCCCGAGATCTTCCACACCGTTGCCGATTTCACGGGCGACTCGCTCGCACTCGCGCAATACGCCGCGCGCGCCGATGCCGCTGTCATCGTCCAGGCCGGCGTGCATTTCATGGCCGAGACGTCGAAGATTCTGAGTCCGGAAAAAACCGTGCTGATTCCCGATTTGCACGCGGGTTGTTCGCTCGCCAGCTCGATTACGGCAGCCGATGTGCGGCTGCTCAAGCAGCGTTATCCGGGCGTGCCGGTGGTGACGTATGTGAATACTTCCGCCGACGTCAAGGCCGAGACGGATATCTGCTGCACCTCGGGCAACGCGGTGCAGGTGGTGGAATCGCTGGGCGTGGATCGCGTGATTTTTATTCCCGATCAATATCTCGGCAAATACGTCGCGTCGAAAACCGGTGTCGAGCTGATCCTGTGGGCCGGCAGTTGCGAAGTGCATGAACGTTTTAGCGGCGCCGAATTGCGCGACTACCGTACGCAGCGCAGCAACCATGTCGATGGCGATATCCATATTCTGGCGCATCCCGAATGTCCGCCGGACGTGCTTGCTGAAGCGGATTTTGTCGGCTCGACTGCGGCGATGGTGGCGCATCTCGACAAGCAACGTCCGCGTCGTGTGGTGATGATTACCGAGTGCTCGATGAGTGACAACGTCGCGGTCGAATTTCCCGATATCGAATTTACGCGGCCATGCAATCTGTGTCCGCACATGAAACGAATCACCTTGCCGAAAATCTACGAAACGCTGCTGCATATGCGCCATGAGGTCACGGTCGATCCGGCCATCGCCGAGCGCGCACGGCGTGCTGTGGAAAACATGCTGTCGCTGTCATCCGCCAGCGCATTGCCGAAGATCAAGGTGTGAACGATCAGTTCGATATCGTCGTGATCGGCTCGGGTATCGCCGGCCTCACGACGGCACTCGCCGCCGCGCCGAAACGTGTCGCGCTGATCACGCGCGGCGCGTTTGCGCTCGATGGTTCCAGCTGCTGGGCGCAGGGCGGAATTGCCGCGGCGCTCGGCGACGACGATACGCCGCAATTGCATGCGCACGACACACTTGTTGCTGGGCAATATTTGAATGACCGCGGCGCCGTCGGTCGCCTGACCAGCGTCGCGCCGCAGACCGTGCGCTGGCTCGCGGCAATGGGCGCACGTTTCGATACGCGGGAAAATACGCGCCATGAAAAACGTTTTGTGCTCGGTCGCGAAGCCGCGCATTCGCGCGCGCGCATCGTGCACGCTGGCGGCGATGCCAGCGGTGCCGAGATCATGCGCGCGCTTGCGCAAGCGGTGCGCGAAGCCGCACACATCACCGTGCTCGAGCAAGCGCAAGCCACCGATTTGTTGACAACAAATGGGCGCGTAAGCGGGGTCGCAATACAACGTGCGCAAGGTAATTTTGCCGTCGCCACGTCCGCTGTCGTGCTGGCGACTGGCGGCATCGGCGCCTTGTATCGCTACACCACCAATCCATCGGCCGCCGACGGCTCCGGCATCGCCCTGGCGCTGCGCGCCGGCGCAGTTTTGAGTGATATGGAATTTGTGCAATTCCACCCAACCGCGCTCGCGCCGCGATCGGGTCACAGCGGACAATTGCCATTGCTCACCGAGGCGCTGCGCGGCGCTGGCGCCACCTTGATAAACGATACTGGCCGACGTTTTTTGCTCGCGCATTCGCCCGCTGCCGAGCTCGCGCCACGCGATGTCGTCGCGCGTGCGGTATGGGCCGAACTGGAGCGCGGCGGCCAGGTTTTTCTGGATGCACGCAAGGCTGTGGGCGCGACATTTCCGCAGCGTTTTCCGACCGTGTTTGCGGCGTGCCAGGCGCGTGGCATCGATCCGCGCGAGCAACCGATTCCGGTGGTGCCAGCCGAGCATTATCTGATGGGCGGCATTCGTGTCGATGAGCATGCCGAAACCCCGATCCCGGGGATCTATGCGGTCGGCGAGTGTGCCTGCAGTGGCGTGCATGGGGCGAATCGTCTCGCAAGTAATTCGCTGCTCGAAGGTCTCGTGTTTGGGCGCGAGCTGGGTGGCTATCTGGCGCGTATTAATTCATCAACGACATCACATGTTGCGGAATTTGCGGCGCGTAATATCGAGCCACCGACACTCGATCTTGTGCAGAAAATCGGCGATATCCTCTGGCGAAATGCCGGGCTGGTACGTGATGCGCAGGGTCTGTTTTCAGCGCGTGAGCAACTCGCGGCACTGCGGCACGATTGTGCCGAAGATGGGCAGGATGTGGATCGCATCCGCGTGGCGCAGAGTATCGTCGATGCCGCACTCGCGCGGCGCGACAGCATTGGCGCACATTATCGTCGCGACGCGGTCGCGGCAAACACAGCTGCCAACGGCTGAAATCGCGCGTCGCCGACAATACGATCCAGCGAAAATACAGGCGCTCTGCTAGGCTGTGGGTCTTGCTGCGGTTTCATTCGCGCGCGGCCGACCTGAATGGAATCCAGAGTAATGACCGATACACTTTCTCTCGTCATTGGCGACAAGAATCTTTCCTCGTGGTCGTTGCGGCCGTGGCTGGTATTGCGCCATTTCGGCATCACGTTCGACGAAGTGCGACTGCCGCTGGATACGCCGGAATTCCATCGCCGCATCCCGAGTTATTCGCCGAGCGGAAGGGTGCCGGTATTGCTGCATGGCGAGCTTGTGGTGTGGGATTCGCTGGCGATTCTCGAATATATCAACGAAACATTTCTGGTCGGCCGCGGCTGGCCGCGTGATGCCGCGGCGCGCGCCATCGCCCGTGCCGTCAGTGCCGAAATGCATTCGGGATTTGCTGCGTTGCGCACGCAGTTGCCGATGAATTGCCGGCTGCGCACCAAAGCGGTGCCGGATGCCAGTGCGCAGCGTGATATCGAACGAGTCGCGGCGTTGTGGCGTAATGCGCGCGAACGTTTTGGCGCGAGCGGTGCATTTCTGTTTGGCGATTTCTGTATCGCCGATGCGATGTTCGCGCCGGTCGTGGCGCGCTTCGTCAGTTACGGCATCGAGGTCGGCGTGATCGAGCGCGATTACATGAACGCCATTCTGTCGCTGCCCGCGATGAAGCGCTGGTTCGATGACGCCGCAGCAGAAGTCGCGGCGCCGGCACGTTCCAGCCGTAACATCTAGGCACATGCTCAAAGCCATCGATACACCGCGCGGCGCGTTCATCGCGATGTTGGTCGGCGCCGCGTTGATCAGCACTACCAGTATTTTTGTGCGTTACGCGCATGTTGCGCCGACCGTGTCGGCTTTTTATCGCATGGCTTTCGGCGGTGTCATGTTGCTGCTCGGTCTGCTTTCATTCGGGCGTTGGCGGCGCCTGCAATTACGCGATCTGGTCTGGCTGCTGTTGCCCGCGTTTTTGTTCGCGCTCGACCTGTTTATCTGGCATCGTAGTATTCACGATGTCGGCCCCGGTCTCGCCACGTTGCTTGGCAATTTCCAGGTGTTCGTGATGGCGCTAGCCGGCGTCTGGTTTTTTCACGAGCGACTCGGCTGGCGTTTTCTCGCGGGCGTCGGACTCGCGCTGCTTGGCTTGTGGTTGCTGGTCGGTTTGGATTGGTCGCATGCGAGCGGCGATTATCGGCGCGGTGTGATTCTCGGCATCGTCACCGGCATCGCCTACGCAGGTTACATGCTCGCCACGCGTTATGTGCAGAACGGCCGCGTTGTGCTCGATTCGGCGCAGCAGTTGTGTGTGACGTCGCTGTTGTGCGCGCTGATTCTGGCATTGACCATCGTCGTCGAGGGTGCGAGTTTTTCGATACCCGACGCGCAATCCTGGAGCGCGTTGCTCGGCCTTGGTCTGGTCGGGCAGGTGCTCGGTTGGTTGTTGCTGGTGCGTGCGATTCCGCAATTGCCGCCGTCGCTGGTCGGCCTGTTGTTGCTGTTGCAACCGAGTCTTTCGTTCGTGCTCGATGTGCTGCTGTTTCAACGCCCCACGGTCGCATTCGACTGGGTCGGTTTGACGTTATCCCTGCTCGGAATTTTCATCGGCACGTCGCGCAAGGCGCGTGTCGCGGTAGCTCCTGCCGCCGCCGTGGAGTGACCCTGTTTGGCCTGCGTGCGCATATTCGCGATGTCGCGAATATCCTGACGCCCGGCATCGTCTGCAAGAACATCGCGCCGAGGATCCTGCTGGAATTCCTTGATGCACGCTCGCGTTGGCCTGCCGCCACGCCGCTGCAGGCTCTGCAGCGTTATTGAACAACTGCGAAAACACCAAGTCCACAAACGTTTTGCGCCTTAATTTCGTCGTTCCAAATCTTCTCTCGAAAAATTCATTTAGCCGTCTAGACGTAAAAACGTCTTGACGTCCATTGTCTTTGGCGATAATCTGCAAAAAATCTCATCCAGACCAGCAGAGGGACAGGCCCGACGAAGCTGGGGCAACCGCCACTAATATGGCTGGTGCCAAATCCTGCGAGGCTTTATTGCCCCGAAAGATGAGAGCGCGCGATCAGCATCGATCGTGGTCTCTTGTTGTCGGGGTTTGCAGATAACAGCGAGGACGCCCGATGGCCGCCAGCTCTAGTCGATCCAGCTCCAGTCGATGTATTCCCAGTTTGTCTTCGGTCGTCGACGCCGAAGATTTTTCGCAGGACGGAATTCTTGCGTTGCCGAATCCGTTCAACCTGCACAGCGGCTCATCATTGCGCGATGCAAGTCTGGCGTGGACCAGCGTTGGACCCGCGCAAGCGCCGGTAGTGCTGGTCCTCGGCGGCATTTCCGCACACAGCCAATCGGCCGGTGCGCAAGGTTGGTGGCAGGCGCAATGCGGTGTCGGCAAGGCGCTTGATACGCGTCGTTTTCGGCTGCTCGGTATCGACTGGCTCGGCGGCTGCGATGCCTCGACCGGTGCGCGCGGCGATTCCGATTTTCCGCGCATCGATGCCCTCGATCAGGCGCATGCGATCCTCGCGCTGCTCAATCATCTCGGCATTCGCCGCGTGCATCTTGCGGTCGGTGCGTCATATGGCGGCTGCGTCGTTCAGCATCTCGCACGCCTGCTCGGGCCGGCGCGGCTGATCCGCGCCGTAATCATCAGCGCTGCCCAGCGCGCGAGTCAGTTTGGTCTGGCGATTCGCAGCCTGCAGCGTGCGATTGTGACGCAGGCGCGTGATGCCACCGAAGCGCTGAAACTCGCACGCCAGCTGGCGATGCTGAGTTATCGCACGCCGCAGGAACTGGAGCAGCGTTTTGCTGCGCAGCCGGCGGAGCAGGGCGTGCTCGCGTATCTGCGTCATCACGGCGAACGGTTTGTCGAACGTTTCGATCCGATTTCTTTTGCGCGTCTGAGCGAGTCGCTGGATGCACACAACATCGCGCCGCAAGATATCGCTGTGCCGACCACGCTGGTCGCGGTGCGCGAAGATTTATTGGTGCCGGTCGAGCAGTTGCGCGAGTTTGCCGCGTTGATCGCGGCGCCGTGCGAACTGGTCGAAATCAGTTCGTTGTACGGCCACGACGCGTTCCTCAAAGAACAATCCCAGATCGGCGCGGTATTGCGCCGCGCCCTCGCAAACACCACCGTTGGAGAAGTTGCATGAGCCGTTTTGATCCCGCCACGATTGCCGCGCGAGCCGGCGTTGATATCGATACGGCACACGGCGCGGTGATGCCGCCGATTTATCTTTCGACCAATTACAGTTTTGCGGGTTTTGGCAAAAAGCGCGCGTACGATTACACGCGCTCCGGCAATCCTACGCGTGATGTTCTAGCCGGTGCGCTGGCCGAACTCGAAGGCGGTGCGGGTGCGGTCATCACCGCATCCGGCATGGCTGCGATCACGCTGGTCACAGCACAACTCGATCGCGACGATCTGCTGGTGATTCCGCACGATTGCTACGGCGGCAGTTATCGTTTGTTCAAGGCGCAAGCAGCGCGTGGGCAATATCAACTC
This sequence comes from Pseudolysobacter antarcticus, assembly GCF_004168365.1. Taxonomy (GTDB): domain Bacteria; phylum Pseudomonadota; class Gammaproteobacteria; order Xanthomonadales; family Rhodanobacteraceae; genus Pseudolysobacter; species Pseudolysobacter antarcticus. The sequence continues at coordinate 3,621,178 of NZ_CP035704.1, read as the reverse complement.
GCCATCGTCGATTTCCAGGATCGCAGCGCGTTGATCGAGATTCTCAAGCGCAAACCGAAACTGGTCTGGATCGAAACACCGAGCAATCCGCTGTTGCGTATCACCGATATTCGCGCGGTCGCGGCACTCGCGCACGCCGCCGGTGCGCAGGTGCTGGTCGACAATACTTTCCTCTCGCCGGCGTTGCAGCAGCCGATCGAACTCGGCGCCGATCTGGTCTTGCATTCGACCACGAAATATCTCAACGGCCATTCCGATGTGGTCGGCGGCGCCGTGGTCTGGGCCGATGCGGCGCAAGGCGAACAACTCACGTGGTGGGCGAATTGTCTGGGCCTGACTGGTTCGCCGTTCGACAGTTTCCTGACCTTGCGCGGCCTGCGCACGCTCGCGCCGCGCATTGCTGTGCATCAGGAAAATGCTCAGGCGCTAGCGACCTTGCTGGTCGCGCATCCGGCCGTGAGTCGCGTGCATTTTCCAGGCTTGTTGAATCATCCTGGACACGAACTCGCGAAGCGTCAGCAGCGCGGTTTTGGCGGCATGCTGAGTTTCGATCTGCGCGGTGGCGAAGAAGCCGCCGCGGCGTTCGTCGATGGTCTCAAGTTGTACACGCTGGCCGAATCGCTCGGCGGCGTCGAAAGCCTGGTCGCACATCCGGCGACGATGACGCATGCCTCGATGGATGCACCCGCGCGCGCGCGCGCCGGCATCGGCGATGGTTTGCTGCGTCTGTCGGTCGGCATCGAATCGGCGCAGGATCTGCTCACCGATTTGCGCGCCGGATTGGACCGCGCCGTGCAGTTTGAAAGCAGCCATCGCATCGCTGCGGTAGCCTGAGAAAATCGCCTGCGATCTGTCATCCGCGTCACCACCACCGGCCCTTATGGATAGTTGGGAATATCTCGCAGAACGGGGCAACGCGTGCATCCTGCAACGTTGCCTTGTGACCCGCGCCCATGCATACAATACCGCCCATGGCTCAGTCTTCAGCCTGACTGTTGCTGAGCCTTGGGAATCGGTTTTTGTCCGTGCCGATCAGCCCCATGAAAAACCACGGATGTGATTCAGGGGGCAATCCATGCAAGACAAGGCTACGGCGCGCACGCAGTTGCGCGATCCGATCCGGCATCGTATGCCGGCATTTTTACTCAGCGTTTTATTCAGCGTATCCGCGCTCGCCGCCGACACCACATTGACCGGCTCATCGCCTGCCAGCATCAGTGCCGGCAGTTCGGCGCAGACAATGAATTTTCCGGTCACGCGTACTGGCGATAAAACCTACGCCGTGCTGTTGAATTATCACACCGCGAATATCACCGCCAAGGCTGGCAAGGATTACAGCGCCAACGCCGGCAACATCCTGTTTGCCGCCGGCGCGAGCAGCGCCAATATTCCAGTCACGATATTGCCGGACTCCGGCAATCCGCCGTTCAATACGTTCAACCTGTTTTTGGATGGCGCGACGATCGGTTCGCCACCGACGTTCGCGACCCAGCAAATTTTCGCCGCAGGCGCCGCACCATACGCGATTCGCGCGGTCGATCTCAACGGCGACAGTCAACTCGATCTGATCGTAGCGAACAGTACATCGGGAAATATTTCGGTGCTGCTCAATACCTCCGCGGCGGGCGCGAGTACGCCAAGTTTTGCGGTGGCGCAGACGTTTGCCGTCGGCTCGAATCCGCGCGCGATCAGCATCGCCGATTTCAACGGCGACGGTTTGCCCGACATCGTTATCGCCAACTACGGCGGCAATACCGTCTCGGTGCTGCTCAATACCACCGTGCCTGGCACCTTGATCGCGAGCTTTGCCACACAGCAAACTTTTGCTACCGGCAGCAATCCGACATCGGTCGCGAGTGTGGACCTCAACGGCGACGGCAGGCCGGATCTGATCGTCGCGAATAACGGTTCGAATACTGTCTCGGTGCTGCTCAACACCACCGCGCCCGGCGCGGCCGCGCCGAGCTTTGCCACGCAGCAAACCTTCGCCAGCGCGGCTAATCCGATCAATGTGATCGCCAGCGATCTCAATGGCGATGGCAAGCCCGATATCATCGTCGCCAACAACGGCGCCAGCAGTGTTTCGGCGTTGCTCAATACCACCGTATCCGGCTCGACTACGCTAGCATTTACTGCGCAGACCAGCTTCGCCACGGGCAGCAATCCGGTCGCGGTCAGCACGGCGGATATCAACGGCGATGGCAAGCCCGATCTGATCGTCGTCAACAATTCGTCGAATACGGTCTCGGTATTGTTCAGCACCACGGCCGCTGGCGATACCGCGCCGAGTTTTGCCGCACAAAAGACTTTCGCCACCGAGGCGGGTCCCATTTCAGTCACCACGGCGGATGCCAACAGCGATGGCAAGCCCGATCTGGTCATCGCGAACAGCGGTGCAAATAGTCTGTCGGTGCTACTCAATCTCACCACGCCGGGCAGTGCCACGGCGAATTTTGCAGTGGAGCAAGCTTTCGCCGCTGGCGCCAATCCTGCGGCGGTGATCAGCGCCGACTTGAATGGCGATGGCAAGCTTGATCTGATTTCCGCCAACCTCGGCGACGATACAGTTTCGGTGGTGATGAACACGATGGTTTCGAGTGCCGTCTTGCCGAGTCTTGCGCCCAAGCAGGATTTTGCATCAGCGTTTGATCCGGTCGCACAAGGTCGTCCGGTCTATGTCACTACGGCGGATCTGAACGGCGACGGCAAGCCTGACCTGATTGTGTGTGATAGCGATAACTTCGGCGTTTTCCTCAATGCCACGATCCCCGGCAGTGCAACCGCCACGTATGGTGGACGGCAGATTTTTACCACCGGCAACAACAGCGAAACAATTGCCATTGCCGATGTCAACGGGGATGGCAAGCTTGACCTGCTGGTTAGTGCGCGCGATGCCAATCAGATCTGGTTGTTCATGAACACCACGGCCGCCGGAGCCGGGGTGGTGAGCTTTGCAACGCCACAAACATTTGCGACCGGGACGGATCCGCGTTCGATCATCAGCCTCGACATCAATGGCGATGGCAAGCCCGATCTGATTGCCGCCAATCGCAATTCCAACACGATTTCGGTCTTGCTCAATACCACCGCCACTGGTGCCACGACCGGCAGTTTCGCCACGCAACAAACATTCGCCACGGGCACATCGCCGATCTGGGTTGCTGCGGCGGACGTCAACCGGGATGGCAAGCCGGATTTGGTCGTCGCCAACAATACCAGCGTCGGTACGATGTCGGTCTTGCTCAATACCACCGCGCCGGGTGCGACGACTGTGAGCTTTGCCACGCAACAGGTATTTGCGGCGGGGTTCTATCCGCAGAACATCTCCACTGCGGATATCAATGGCGACGGCAAGTCCGATGTGATCGTCGCCAATCCCGGTTCAAGTACGGCGTCGGTATCGGTGTTGCTCAATACCACCGCAGCCGGCTCGGCCATAGCGACGTTCTCCGCGCAGCAATCATTTGCCGCAAACCAGTCTGCTTACGCAGTAACTCCTACCGATTTGAATGGTGATGGCAAGCCCGACCTGATCGTGGCGAATATAGGCTTCATCACGCCGGGATCGATATCGATATTGCGCAATACCACTGTACCGGGTGCCACGACCGCCAGCTTCGCCACACAGCAAGCGGTGACCGCCGGCGTAAGTACTTTTTCGACCGCGGTGGCTGATCTGAACGGCGATGGCAAACCCGATATCGTGACAGCGAATTATCAAGACAAGTCGCTCTCGGTATTGTTGAACGCGCCGTATCAGATCCTGATCGGCGGCAGCACACCGGTGGGCACTATTGCCCACGATATTATCTACATCGACGGATTCGGATTTTCGCCAGCGAATTAGCGCAAGTTTGGTGTAGCGCTCGGATCGACCCATCGCGCATCTTGATGATGTGCGATGGGTCGTGTGGATTTGCTTGCTCATGTCGAGCGCGCGCCCTAGCATCGCGGATTTCCTTCGCCAGAATTCGTGACCATGAATGCAACGGAATTGTTTTTGCTGGAGCAATCCAGAACTGTCTGCGCGAGCACTGAATTCAAAGCCGCAGTATTGTCTTGCTGCCCGCAGCTGCCCGGAAAAATCGATGCCGAAGACTTGAACACGACGATCCATTCCAACGATCAAATGTTCACGCATTCGCTGCAGCATCATCAGGTTGCGGGCGCGGCGCAGAGTCAGTATTTCAATATCTCGCTGCAGCAATTCAGCGCGATGCGACAAATCCAGCAGCATTTTTTCGGCAGCAACAACGACGATGTCAAAGTGCTGGATTTTGCGTGCGGTTATGGACGACTGCTGCGTTTTCTCAGCCTTGCGATGCCGCGCGAAAATTTGTTTGCATCCGAATTGCAGGCGGATGCGCTGGTGTTTGTCACGCACGAATTCGGCGTGACCGGTTTGCCGTCACATGCTGATCCAGAGCAATTTCAGCCCGGCAAAAATTTCGATTTCATTTGGGTCGCCTCGTTGTTTTCGCATCTGCCGGAGAGTTTGTTCGATGCGTGGCTGGCACGATTGATCGACGTGCTAACACCGAATGGCGTGCTGTGTTTCAGCGTGCGCGACAGCAGTCTGCTGGCCGGAAATACGCTCATGCCGGAGTCGGGAATCGTGTACGAAACCCGCAGTGAAAACGCCGATCTCGATACCGATATTTACGGCACGGCCTATGCCAGCGAAACTTTCGTCGCGCAGTCATTGCGCCGCGCGCTCGGTCATGAGCAACCGTATTTCCGCCTGCGCAAGGCATTGGCGCAGGAACAGGATCTGTACATTGTCGCGAAAGATCCGACGCGCGATCTTTCAGGACTGCACGAGTTTCGTCGTGGCGCATGGGGTTGGGTCGATGTGCGAACGCTTTCATCATCCGGTGAATTGCGTTTGCAGGGCTGGGCCGGATCGCTCGACGACGGTGCTTTGGGCAGCGTCGAGATTATCGTCAACGGCACGCGGCATCATTGCCCGATCGACATAGTTCGCGAAGACGTCAGCGAAGCATTCGCCGACGATCGCCTGAAAAAATCAGGTTGGGATTTTCGCTGCGAACTCGGCGCAGAGACAAAACAAGCCTGGCTGGAAGTCACCGCACAAACCGCGCGTGGCGAACGCGCGTTGTTGTATGTCGGCGCGATCAGGGCTGGTGATTAGTTTGGCGCCGTCAGATTAATCACCCAAGCGATACGACGATACCTGTTGCAAACAACGGACTAGGCGCGCCCGGCTAGGACGCGCGTTGCAGTTTACCGTTGACTCGCCATAATTTCGTGCGGGACTTTCCCTTCGCCCAAGTGTCGTTTAGATTGATCCATCGAGACCCACAATCGCACTGCAGGCGCGCAGAGAAGGGCGAGTTTCGCTAAAGGAGATCGCTCCCCAGATACCGCTGCGGGCAGCCGATAGACGGTCGCCGGGAGCGCCATCGTAGAGCTGCGTCGATTGCCAACCAAGGCAGGCGCACTTCTTTCAATTTGCATGAGATAAAACAGCTGCTCTCGGCACTTTACCCGGCGAGAAAACGCTGCCAGCCAATCCCCACAACGATTTTCTGATTGGCACGCCCCGTGCTGTATGACTCCTGCGTCGCTGTTGTCAGCGACTTTTTTTGTAGGAGTAGTAGTCATGAATCAGAAAAACAGCAGCGCGCCGCAGATCAAGGCGGCGACCAAACCCGAACAAGACGATGCATCGCGCGGCACGCAGGCGGCATCGAGCGAGCTGTCGCATTCGCAGCATCATGAAAAGGCTGCCGAGCATCATCAGCACGCGGCCGATCATCACAAGGAAGCCGCCAAACAGTACGGCGCCGGCGACGATGCCAAGGGTGCACATCACGCCCATGTTGCGAGCGGTCACGGCTTGCTGGCCAAGCAGCATGCCTACGAAGCGAACATGCATTTTTCGAAAAAGCACGGCGCCAAGCGGCACTGATGCGCTTTCAGTATTTATTTCTTTACCTTGCAACTATCGACGAGAGAAATCCCATGCGTAGAAAATTCAATTCCGTCCACCTGGCCGCATCGCTGGTTTTGCTGGCGATGTCAGGCACCGCCGCCATGGCGCAACAAACGCCGCCAGCGGCGGCACCTGTCACGTCGACTGCTGCGGACAATACCCGGCTGAATACCCGCGACAAATCCGCCGACACGATGACGCCTACCGACCAGCCGAACAACAGTGCGGACATCAAGGTCGCAGCCGCTGTGCGTAGCTCGATCGTCAATGAGAAATCGCTGTCGACGCTGGCACACAACGTGAAGTTGGTGGCAGCTGCAGGCGTGGTAACGCTCCGTGGCCCGGTCGCGAGTGCGGACGAAAAAATCAAGGTAGGCAAATTGGCTGCGGGCGTTTCTGGCGTTTCGCAGGTGAATAACGAGTTGGACATCAAACAATAAATCAGCAGGAGATAACCATGAAAGCATCTGTATATTGCACCACCAAAACCATCGGCCAAGCCGAGAGCATCGTCGACGAACTCAAGCTCGCCGGATTCACAAATAATGATATTTCCGCGCTGTTGCCGGATAAACGCGGCACCAAGGATTTTGCACACGAGCACAACACCAAGGCGCCGGAAGGCGCGACCGCAGGCGGTGTTGCTGGCTTGGGCGTGGGTGCCGCGCTGGGTTGGCTCGCGGGCATCGGATCGCTCGCGATTCCGGGCGTTGGCCCGTTCATCGCCGCGGGTCCGATCATGGCCGCACTCGGTGGCGCTGCAGTAGGTACGGCTGCTGGCGGCGTGATCGGTGCGCTGGTCGGAATGGGCATTCCCGAATTCGAAGCAAAACGCTACGACGAGAAGATCAAGACCGGCAACATTCTGATCTCGGTGCATACCGAAGACAGCAAGCAGCTTGATATCGCCAAGGATATTTTCAAGCGCAATCACGCTGACGATATCTCGACCGGATCCGAAGCCAAAGCGCCTGCTGCTGCGGCGTAATCAGTCGTAAATGTAACGGAGACCGGGTTTTCCCCGGTCTCTCTTTCTTCGTCCAGATCGCTGTGCAAGAAATCGTGCGCGGTGGATTTTGTGCGCGACGCGTTTGGCCAACTGAAAGCTATCGCTGCAGATGCGGGCGGAGTGGCACTGCTGAAAAAAGCTGATGTCAAATCTGGCGCCGGTGTGTTCGATATGACCCAGCCCAAAGAATTCGCCGCTGCCGGAAGACACGTCAGTGGGATCGAGAAAAATCCGTTCGTGTTTTGGCGTAAGCTGAAACGTCAACCAACGAGGAAACATGATGGACAAGCAGGATCCCGATTCTTACGTGCTCGCGCACATCGGCAAGCTCGTGGCTGAGGAAGATCGTCTGCATTCGAGCGGCGAAATGTCCGATGCCGATCGCCAGCGTCTGGTCCATATCGGCGTGCAATTGGATCAAAGCTGGGATCTGCTGCGCCAGCGCCGCGCGCGACGCGAGTTCGGCGGCGATGTGCACGATGCCACGCTTCGTCCCGCGGAAGTCGTCGAGAAATATCAGCCATAGCGCAGATTCGCCAGGCGCGATTATCGAGTAACGGAAACGGAGTTGTTCGCGTCATAGCCTCGCGATAAAACTTGCATCGATCCGGCTGACTTTTGTTTCAGCCGGATCCATATATTTCGCGAAAAATCAGCTCAGGCCGATCATTCGATCCTCGCGCCGCCGCCGCAGATGCAGCATCGCGGCGGTGCCAAACAACATTAGGCTGGTCAGAGTCAAGGTCCAGATCGACGAGGCCGGAATCGCTGATGGCGCTTGCGCTAAGGCCGCCACGGTGAAGACGGTCGGCTGACCGGTGTTGCCGGGCGCGCTTGTCAACACGGTGGTTTCGTTGCTGCCGTTGCCGTCAGCGTCATAACTCGCTGAGCCTTGATTGCTGATGATTTGGCCGGCGGTGCCCGCAGCGATGGTTGCGGGAATCGTGATCGTGATCGAACCACCTGCTGGAATGCTTCCGTTCCAGGTCACCGGATTGACGCTCGCGGCGGATACGGTGCCAGAGCTCGCTGTTGGCGTACCCACGGTCAATCCCGCAGGCAGCATGTCGCTGAACTCATTGCCGGCATTGTCCGGCTGTGCTGCCGTGCCGGAGTTGGTCAAAGTAATCGTGTAGATGACCGTGCCGCCGGCAAGCCGATTGCCTCCCGAGATAGTCTTGGTGGCACTAATCACCGGGGCTGGCGGAGCAAACACGACGAACGAAGTGGGATCATTGGTACCGGGTAGTGAGGGATCGTCCGTGGTCGTGGTCGATTCGTTGATGCCTACGCTGTTGGCATCGAAGTGGACGGTGCCCTGGTTGGTGATCGTCTGGCCGGTGGTGTTCGCGGCGATGGTCGCCGGAATGATAATGTTGACCCCGCCGCCGGCAGGAATGACGCCGTTCCACGATACCGTCGAGCCGACTACTGAGGCAGTACCCGAGCTTGCTGTGACCGTACCTGCGCTAAGTTGTGCAGGCAGCACGTCGGTGAACTCGTCGCCAGCGTTGTCTGGCTGGGTACCCGTGCCGGAATTGGTCAGGGTCACGACGTAGGTCACGCTGCCACCGGAAGTCTGGTCACCTGAGACGATTTGTTTGGTCGCATTGATCAACGGGAAAGTCGGCGTAAGCACGACAAACGATGTCGGATCGGCGGTTCCGCCAACTGATGGGTCATCGGTCAGCACGGCGGTCTCGTTGGTACCGTTGCCATCGGCATCGACGTTTATAGTGCCCTGATTCGTGATGGTCTGACCTGCCGTGCCAGTCGCGATGGTTGCCGGGATCGTGATACTCATCGAATTATTCGCCGGGATGAAACCGTTCCAGGTCACCGGATTTATGCCTGGTGCCGATATCGTGCCGGTGTTTGCAGTGGGCGTGCCCACGATAAGGCCGGCCGGCAAAAGATCAGTGAATTCAGCTCCGGCATTGTCCAGTTGCGTCGCATTACCTGAATTGGTCAGCACGATGGTGTAGATCACGCTGCCACCGGCAACCTTGGAGCCGCTCAAAATGGCCATACTGCCGGTGATCACGGGTGCAGCCACGGGCGCGTTACATACCGCAGGCGTGACTGTCACCGAAAACGCGCGAATATTGCCGGTATCGCTGGCGAAGAAATCCTGCGCCTGCAAATTCCATGTGCCGTTCGGATTCTGGCCGCGCATTGCCGACAATGGCGAATTTGGTGCAAATGTGCCGGTAAACGGGGCTTGTGCAGTTACCACGGACTGGATACTCGTGGCGCCAGTGTCGTCGAGTATGGTCTGGCACATATTGTTGCCGCTGCCATCGGTATTATTGACTACGAGCACCGAAGTGGCAGCGGGCGAGGTCAGCGTAATCCTCAGATCATTGATAAAGGAATGATCGATGCCGACCGTGGTAGAGCCCGCCGTGGCGCTGCATGCGCTGCCATCGATGCTCAGGACGGTGGAATAAATGTTGCCGCTGATGCCGGAAATAGCCAACGGCGCGATTGCGGGGGCGCCAGGCGCACTACCCGACAGATCGGCCGCGTCCGGAATTGGCACGACCGTGCCGGCATACGTGGTAGTTATCGGTGCGCCCGGGGCACCACTCTGAATGCTGAAATTGAACGTCACCGGAGTTGCGCTTTCAGCGTACGTAACCGTGAGCGTGAAATCGAGCATGCCGCCGCACGGTGCCGTGCTGCCAAGCTTGAATGCGAATGGCGTCGTGTTGTTTGCCGTGCCTGCGGGCGCGATATCCGCATAGGCCGAAGTACCGCTGACGATACTCACCCCGGGAGTCGCCGAGCTAAGGACCGCACTTACCGCGGTCGCCGACATCGCGCCGCTATTGGTCAGCGGCACACTTAGCGCCCAGGTTTCGTTGGGCTCCACATAGGCATCGCCATCACCAATGATCTGAGTTTTTACCGCTGTGCCTGCGCTAAGAGAAACGGCCTGTGCGGCGCCGGCGGCTTGCAGCGCGGCATGTGCCATGACGATTCCTGCACCGGTATCGCGATCGACTCCCGCCGTCTGGATATCGATCGCCGAGCTGATCAGCGCGGTGCGAATTTGTGCCGGTGTCGCGGCCGGCACGGCCGACTTGATCAGCGCCGCGATGGCGGCAGCGTGTGGTGCAGCTGCCGATGTACCGAAAAACGGGCTGTAACCCGGCGATGCCGTCGCGACACCATCAGCCGCTGTGATATCCGGCTTCTGACGGACCACGCCACCAGTGCTGGTGCGATTTCCCGGCGTGAGTTCAGCGCCAGTAGTATCCAGCAGAATTCGGCGTGGGCCATCCGAGGTAAAGCTCTCGCTCACATTGGCGGCGGTGAACAGGCCGGGGTAGGGACCGGCTGGCGAGATACCATCGGCTGATGTTGCAACCGGTGTTGCTGCGACACTGAAGGCATCGACCGCGCTGCTATGACCGCGCGTCGCGCCGCTGGTCGCCAGCGTAGCGTCGAGCTTTCCTTTTAACACCGCCAAGTTGAACATCGGCGTGCTGGAGGTTATTCCTGCGGCGAACTTGTCGATCAACAGACGTTCGCCCGCAAACGTGCCACCGCTGATGATCTCGATCGCGCGGTCGTCGCCGCCCACGCCGTCCTGGGTATTTGTGCTCGCGTCGAAAATGGTCGTGAGGCCACCATCCATATCGTAAAGATCGTAATCGGTAGAGGCAACTCCGCCACTCAGATCGTAGTGCTCCGCCCATGTCAGCACCGGCGTGCCGGCGGCAGTCACGAGAATCGAGTTACCTCCATCACCGAAGTTGTGCAGGTTTGCACCAGCCAATGGCGCGGGATCTGAAGCGGCGGTGGCGAGAAAATCGCCTTCCCAAGTGCTTGATGTTGCAGCGTCCTTGTTGCCGTTGTCGCCCGCCGCGGAAAAATAAATAACGCCGGCTGCTGTCGCCGCATTTACGGCCTGAGCCAGCGGTCCATCTTCGAACGGTGATTCATCCAGATAATCGACATCATCGACGATGACGTTGCAGCCGGCAGTAACCAAGCTCGCGATATTGGTGGCAAAGGTTGCTTCGTCGGTTGTTCCTGTCGCGAAGCCCAGCGCTGCCCCGGGGGCCAGGTCATGAACTATCTCGAGCATGGCCGAGCCTTCATCACCTGAGCCCGCCTGGCCCGGCAATACATCTACTACCGCTGGCAGATCGCCGCTCGCTTGCAACGTGGCAAGCGAGTTGACGCCATCCGAAAGCACACATACCTTGACCCCCGCACCGGTGACACCAAAATAACCACGGGCTTCGTTCGCGCCGTGCGTCAGATCGCCTTCGGAAGTATTCACCGCCTGCGTCATTCCCGGAATTGCCTGCCGAATCGTGCGTACTTGCGCAATCGCCGCCAGCGCATCGAGATTCTGCATGGCCACGCGTGCAGTGACGGTGTGGTAGGCATAACTCTTGGCCTTGACTACATCGCCCAGAGAGTCCAGCAAATTCAGAACCGGCTTTACGCCATCGGCGCCGCTGAGCAAAATGTTGACTGCCACACGGCCGTCGGCTTCAGGTTTGACGAAGCGAAAATCGGTGAGCGTGGCGAGGCGGCTATCCGAGCGTTGATGAAGCAGCCCGAGATAGAGGCGAGAATCGATTTTGTTCTGCTGCGGACTTTTCGTCGTTTTGATCGACTTCAGCGCCTGCATCTGTGCGGCAGCGCGCGGCCCGATTTTTGGCTGCGCGGCCTCAGTGGCGAGAGAACTTGCAGGAGAAAACAAAACCAGCGACAACATCAGTGTTGTCAGAGAAAACAGCCAAGCGCGTGGCGCCTGGAATAGTCGAAGTTCAAACATGACCCACCCCTCGTTGCGACCGTTATCGGGAAGCATTCGGATGGCTCATGCTGCGATGTGACGCATCAAATCGCTACGCCTGACTCATCCATTTAGACCCCCAATGCTGCAAACTAGTCAGGCGGCAGTGCCAAGTCAAGCCAAGGTTTTTGCGAGCGGGGGTGTCGTCGCACGTCGACCTGCCATGTCAGGCTTTATCTACAGGCAATTGATATGCCGCAGTTTCAGCGGCCCCGCTGGACGCAGAAAACCGAATCGGCCAGACTCTGCCGCATGCAGATCGAATGTCACGCCGAAAAAATATTCCGCAGCGATGTAGAGACCGCGTTCGATCTGATCGTCGATTCGAAGCGGTTTCCCGGCACGTTTGTCGGCTATGGATTGATCCCGTCGATCCGTGCGATCGTGCTGGAAACCCCGCTCACGGTCGGTGCGGTTCGGCGCATTCACAATAGCGATGGCAGCGTGCTGACCGAACATGTCACGGTGCTCGATGCACCGACTCGGCATGCTTATGTATTGAGCGGTTTTCGTGCGCCATTTGCGTGGCTGGTGAACAAGGGCGAGGCGGATTGGCTGGTCTCCGCGGCGGAATCTGATTGCATGGTGCGCTGGTCTTACACCTTCACCCTGACCAGCAGCTTGATCTATCCGCTGGCAACATTGCTGCTACGAGTTTTCATGCAGCGCGCGATGCAACGTTGCCTCGACAACATGGCAAATTTGCTCGCTGGCTCCGCCGCAAATCCTTCGGCGAGCGCGTAAATGGAAAGCTGGATTCTGCTTGCGCTGGGGCCGGTGTTTCTCGGTTTCATCGCGTGGGAAGCGTGGTACTGGAAAGATCGCCGCGCGGTTTACAGCCTCAAGGATACGGCGTCCAACGCTGCGCTCGCGCTGATGCATCAGGCCGCCGATGCGCTAGCGTGGTTGGCGGTGATCGGCATTTATGCGTGGGTGTATCAGTATCGACTGTTCGATTTTCCGGCGTCGTTCTGGAGTATCGTGGCGTTATTTGTGGCGCAGGATTTTTTCTACTATTTTTTTCATCGTGCGAGTCATCGCATCCGTTGGATGTGGGCGTCGCATGTTACCCATCATTCGTCTGAACGCTTGAACCTGTCGACCGCGTTTCGTCAGAGTCTCACTTATCCGATTTCCGGCATGTGGCTATTCTGGCTGCCGCTCGCGCTGATCGGGTTTGCGCCGAAAAACATCATCGTCGTGGTCGCGATCAATCTTGCCTTCCAGTTTTTCGTGCACACCGAAGCGGTGCGCAAACTCGGCTGGCTGGAATATGTTTTCAACACGCCATCGCACCATCGCGTCCATCACGCGCGCAACCCGAAATACATCGATCGCAACTACGCCGGCGTGCTGATCATCTGGGACAAATTGTTCGGCAGTTTCGTTGCCGAAGATCCCGATGTACCTTGCGAATACGGCATCGTGCAGCCGATCCATTCACACAATCCACTGCGTCTGACGTTTCATGAGTGGATCGCGATGTTTCGCGATTTTGCGCGACCGCAAACTTTTGCATCACGCCTCAAGCAATTGTTCGGACCGCCGGAGCGCGCGCACGCCGAGCTGAATTCGCCACCGCACGATTGATTATCGGTTGATCGTTGCCAACTGCGCGAGTCGCGTCTTGTCGATTTTTGCAACCATACCAACACTGCGACCGGCAAGATTTGCCACCGCATAATGCACCGAGCTGCCCAGCACTTCGGCACACTCCGCAAGGCTCAAATCGTAATCCTGTTGCAGCCACTGGATCATGCCGGTAGTTGCTGCGCGCAACGCGTCGTCGAGCGAACCGGCCTGACCCAGCACCATGATCTGCGTCGGCGATTCCGCGCGCGGTGTGTTGATGGCCTTGCCACCATGCACGACATCGACACTGAACACTACATCCATCGATGTCTCCAGCGCGTATTGCGAGGTTTCGCCATCACCCTGCAACGCATGGGCATCGCCGAGATACAGCAACGCGCCGGGTTGGAAAACTGGCAGGTAAATAGTGTTGCCTTCGATCACGTCGTTCCAGTCCATATTGCCGCCGAAACGTCCGGTGTCTCCGGTTGAAATCGCTGCGGAGCCGAACCCCGGCGCGACTGCCAGCCCGCCGAGCATGGGCCGGATCGGCACGACAAAATTGCGCAAATGATTGATCGCATTTTCAATGCTGGCGAGGCCGCGTTCGCGGTCGAGTTTCCAACGTACAGGTTTGCCCAGATCACTGGCTTTGGCAGCAAGGCTGGCGCCCAGCGCGTGGCCGACGATGCTGTCGAGGCTGTCGGCGTAATCGCGATTCAGGCGTAGTCGCTTGAGCTTGATCACCAAGGTATCGCCCGGCGCGGCACCCGCGATATAAAACGGCCCGGTCTGCGGGTTGCCGAAAAGCGCGCGCGTAGTGCCGTGTTCATCGACGCCGCCGGAATCGACGGTGCTGGTGTGCACCGTATCGCCGGGCCATACCGTCAGCACCGGTTTGCGGTGCGGTGAAAATTCGTTGGAATAATCCTTCGGTTTGAACTCGATCTGCCGCGCTTGCCCGGCTGGTCGTGGCGGGATCATGCGTGCGATAAACGCATGGTTCACGCGCGTTTTTGTATTATTGCTGTCTGGATAATCCGCCGTGCCGGTGATGTTGTCGCCACTGTGTTTGCCGGTGAAGACGTAGATTGCATGACTGCTGTCGGTGACGACAAAATGCAAGGCATCGCCGACACGTTGACCTTCGAGTTTATCGCCATCGAATGTGCCAACCAGTCGATCGCCATCACGATCGAGTTCGAGCATCTGATAACTCGGATTGCCCCATAGCTCGGTCGTGACCAGCCAACTTTCGTGCGTGCTGGCGTGGGCGAAAGGCGCTGCGATCGTGCAAAGGAAAAATAACGCGGTACGCTTGCGCATTGTGTTTCTCATCAAAGGGTTTAAGGCATGGATGCGAAGTGGCGACAAACCGTCGCACGGCAAAGCGCAAGTCTTGTAAATGCGATACTCGATATTCAAAAAAATACGACCGGGATAAATGAATGGCGGCGATTGGAATGTGTGGCACGTTTGATGTCGAGAACTACGGCGATCTGCTGTTTCCGCTGATCGCCGCGCACGAATTGCGCCAGCGTTTGCCGACGCCGGATTTGCAGAAATTCTCGTACTTTTCCAAGCGTGCTGCGCAATGGCCGTTCGATGTTGTGTCACTCACCGAATTTGCCGCTACGGTTGAAAATCTGGACGGCTTGATCGTCGGCGGCGGCCACATCATCCGTTTCGATCAAGACGTCGCGCCCGGATATTTGCCGCCGAATAACGATCTGCATCATCCGTCGAGTTTGTGGCTGATACCGATGCTGCTCGCGCTCGAACAAGGCCTGCCCGTGGTCTGGAATGCGCCCGCGGTGTATGGCGATATTCCGGCATGGGCTGCGCCGCTGCTCACGGCCGCATTGATCGGCAGCAAATACATCGCGGTGCGCGATGCAGCTTCGCGGCAAGCGCTGATGCCGTTTGCGCGCGATGCCGAAATCAACATCGTGCCGGACACGGTTTTTGGCATCGCCAACCTGCGTGATGAGAATATTTCGCGCGAGTGCGCGGCGCTGCGACAAGACATCGGCCTGCACAAACCTTATCTCGTGGTGCAAGCCACCGTCGGCCTCGATGCGATCGCACGCGTGCTGAAAAAACATGCCGCGACGTTTGCGGATTACCAGGTCTTGTTGCTGCCGATCGGCCCGGTTCTCGGCGACGCGGAAAAAAATATCGCACACGATTTTCCGACCGCATTGCGTTTGCCGCAGTGGCCGAATCCGCTGCTGCTGGCGGAGCTGATTGGAGGTGCAGAAGCGGCGATTGGTATCAGTCTGCATCTCGCCATCACCGCGTTGGCATACGGCGTGCCGGTGTTTCGGCCGCAACAATCGGCGCACGGAAAATACGGTTTGCTGGCCGATTTCGACACGATCCATCTGTTTGACAATAGCAGCGAAATCTCGCCGCAATGGCTGCAGCAGAAGCTCGGCAAAACCGCGCTATCGGTCGCGGTGCAAAAGGCGAATGCGGAATTGAAAGAGCACTGGGACAAGGTCGCCGCCGCGCTGAATTCGTCCATAACTCGCCGCGTGCCCGCCTGCATTCGCGAGCTTTGGCAAAAGTTGCCAAAAGCGATGGAGACCGATTTTGTATTCGAGAACAAACTCAGCCAAGCGCAAAACACGATTGGACATTTGCGCATCGAAGTGGCCGATCTGCGTAGCTCATTATCGTGGCGCGTAACGGCTCCGCTGCGCGCCTTGGCGAAGTTCATACAGCGCTTGCGCAACCAGCGCAGCACGCCCACGATCACAGCTCCGCACCAGACCAAATCTGTCGCCGCAATCGATATCGCCGCTGCCGGCGGCATCATGCAATTCGAGGCGATCGAAACCTGTGAACTTCGAAGCGAACCTTACGGCTGGGCGGCGGTGGAAGATTTGTATTCGGCGCAAAATGCCGCGGCTTTGGCCGATACATTTCCGCGTGATCATTACAAGGCAGTGAAGGGTTACGACGGCGAAAAAGATTACGGTTACGAGGCGCGTGAACTAGTCGCGATGGGCAGCAAGGCAATTTCCCACGCCGCTGATTTGAGCGTGGCTTGGCAACGACTTGCCGCTGACTTGCTGTCGCCGCGTTATCGCGCGGCGCTGAGCCGACTCAGCGGAATCGATCTGTCGAATTTGCAGATGGAAGCGAACGCATTCCATTACGGCCCCGGCGCGTGGCTCGGGCCGCATCTGGATCTGCGCGACAAGATCGTCACGCACGTTTTGTACTTCAACCCGTCGTGGAATATTGCCGACGGCGGCTGCCTGCAGATTCTGCGTTCCTCCAGCATGCGGGATGCTGCACACGTGGTCGCGCCGATCGTCGGCAGCTCGGCGCTGCTGGTGCGTTCCGATAAATCCTGGCACGCGGTATCACGCGTCGATCCGCGTTGCACCGAGTCGCGCCGCAGCGTGACCGTCACGTTCTATCGCGATCATTCAGTCAGCACGATGTGGCCGCCCGGCGATGCCACCCCGACCCACGATTACATCTGATCCGGTGCAAGCGCTGCTCCATTCGTTACGCCATGTTGCTGACCGAAACGCTCTACTGAATTTGCGCTGAGACATTGCCTGATATTGGGCGCGAGCTTTGCAGTGGGCGACGCGACGTGTCGTCGAGTTCTGTCCTAGTATCCGTCCCCGCGTTAACCAAGCTTCTCAAGTTCGGGTACCAGGAGTAGGGTGAACGCGCCCAGATCATTTCGCTCGTAGGCGTGGTTGATACGTCGAGCACCTTCACGCTACGGATGCCCAGGGCATGCGCTACTGGCTAGCCTATCTAGGGACGAGGGGATTTACCATGCGGGCCTCATATCAAACATTCGCGCGGATCGCGCTGCTGCTGATGGCTACGTTCGCCGTCGTCGACGTGGCGCAAGCGGCGGGACCCAACACGTGGGGCGCAGCCGGTTCGCTCGCGAACGCGCGCAGTGAACACACCGCAACGCTGCTGCCCTCGGGCAAATTGTTGGTGGTCGGGGGCTTTAGCAGCAATGGCGCTCGAACCAGCGCCGAGTTGTACGATCCGGCGACGAACCTGTGGAGCGCGGCTGGCTCGCTCACGAACGCGCGTTGTGTACATACCGCAACGCTGCTGCCCTCGGGCAAGGTGCTGGTGGTCGGGGGCAGCGGCATTGGCAACGCTCTCGCTAGCGCGGAGTTGTACGATCCGGCGCTGAACCTATGGAGTGCGGCTGGCACACTCACGACCGGACGCTATGGACACACCGCCACTTTGCTGACCTCCGGCAAGGTGCTGGTAGTCGGCGGCGATGACGAGAACGACAGCGATCTCGCCAGCGCCGAACGGTACGATCCGGCGACGAACACATGGAGCGCAGCCGGTACACTCTCGACCACGCGCTATGGACACACCGCCACGTTGCTGCCCTCGGGCAAGGTGTTGGTGGCCGGTGGCATCGGCACCAGCGCCGAGCGATACGATCCGGCGACGAACCTATGGAGCGCGGCCGGCGCGCTTTCGACCGCGCGCGGCGCACACACCGCCACTCTGCTGCCCTCGGGCAAGGTCTTGGTGGCGGGCGGTGGCAACGTCAGCGGCCCGCTCGTCAGCGCCGAGCTGTACGATCCGGCGTTGAATACCTGGAGCCTGGCTGGCACGCTCACCAACGCGCGCTATAACCACACCGCCACATTGCTGCCCTCGGGCAAGCTGCTGGTGGTCGGTGGCCAAGGCGTCAACCTCAGCTATCTCGCCAGCGCCGAAATGTACGATCCGGCGCTTAATACATGGAGCGCGGCCGGTACGCTTTCGACCGCGCGCCAATCTCACACCGCCACGCTGCTGCCCTCGGGCCAGGTGCTGGTGGCCGGCGGCAACAACGTAAGTGGTTTTCTCGCCAGCGCCGAGTTGTACGATGCGGCGTCGATCACATGGAGCGGGGCCGGCACACTCACGACCACACTCACGACTCCGCGCTATGCACATACAGCCACGTTGCTGCCCTCAGG
The DNA here is from genome assembly GCF_004168365.1 of Pseudolysobacter antarcticus. Lineage (GTDB taxonomy): Bacteria > Pseudomonadota > Gammaproteobacteria > Xanthomonadales > Rhodanobacteraceae > Pseudolysobacter > Pseudolysobacter antarcticus. The sequence goes on along the minus strand of NZ_CP035704.1, from coordinate 3,602,846 downwards.
AAAGGTGCTGGCGGTTGGCGGCTGTTGCTCTGATTCTACTGCGGTCAGCACCGACCTGTACGATCCGGCGCTGAATACGTGGAGCGTGGCGGGCAACCTCACGACCGGGCGCGATTCGCACACCGCCACGCTGCTGCCCTCGGGCAAGCTGCTGGTGGTTGGCGGCTTCGGCGCCAGTGGCGCCGAAGCCGCCGCAGAACTGTACGATCCGGCGACGAACCTATGGAACGCCGCTGGCGCGCTCGCGACCGCGCGCGGATCTCACACCGCCACGCTGCTGCCCTCGGGCAAAGTGCTGGTGGCCGGCGGCGGCTACATCGGCCCCAACGGCTTCGTCAATCTCGCCAGCGCCGAGCTGTACGATCCGGCGACGAACGCTTGGAGCGTGACCGGCACGCTCACGACCGGGCGCTATTCGCACACCGCCACGCTGCTGCCCTCGGGCAAGGTGCTGGTGGTCGGCGGCGCCGGCGTACAGTTCGTCGCGCTCGCAAGCGCCGAACTGTACGATCCGGCCACGAACCTATGGAGTGCGGCCGGCACGCTCACGACCGCGCGCATTTTACATACCGCCACGCTGCTGCCCTCAGGCAAGGTGCTAGTTGCGGGCGGCACCGCCGACGGCGAGAGCAGCTATCTCGCCAGCGCCGAGCTGTACGATCCGGCTACGAACTTATGGAGCGCTGCCGGCTCGCTCACGACCGCGCGCTTTTATCACACTGCCACCCTGTTGCCCTCCGGCAAGGTGCTGGCGGTCGGTCGCAACGGCACCGATTTCGGCGCAGAGCTGTACGATCCCGCGCTGAACGTATGGAGCGCGGCCGGCATGCTCGCGAATGGGCGCAGTGAACACACCGCGACGCTGCTGCCCTCGGGCCAGCTGCTGGTGGCCGGCGGCATCCACAACGGCGCTATTCTATCGAGTGCTGAGCAGGCCGATCCGGGCCTGGCCCCTGATCCAACCCGACAGCCGATACTGAGCGCGACCAACACGTTTTTGCTGCAGACCAGCGCGCTGGCTGCGACCGGTAGCGGGTTTTTGCCCAACTTCGAAGCCAGCGGCGGCGCGACGAATAGTTCGGCCACGAATATGCCGATGTTCCAGGTGCAGCGCCTCGACAACGAGCAGATGCGCTTCATAAGCAACGATGAAACGGTTAATTTCTCCAATACCAATTTCACCGGCACTGCCACGGCCTTTGCCGGATTTCCGGCCGGCCTGGTGATGGTGCGCACTTGGGTTAATGGCATCCCGAGCGCGGCGCGCTTATCGCGCTTGGCGACGCCCCCTGGCGGGGTCACCGCCACACCGACCGCTGTCGGGGCTGTCTTTCAGGCAACAGTGAATTTCAGTGTGCCGATTTCCGATGGCGGCGCACCCATCAGTTATACCGCGACCGCTACGCCGGGGGGTGCCACGGCATCCTGCTCGACGCCGTGCACGAGCATCTTGTTCAGTCCGATCGCCCCGGGCACGTATACGTTTACCGTCGTCGCCCACAATGCCGCGGGTGCCGCACCAGCATCGCCCGCTAGCAACAGCGTGCTCGTGACGCAGGCTACGATCACGACAATCACCTCAACGGCCACTTCCGTTGTTGGTCAAAGCTACGCGATCAATGTAACGGTAAGCGCGTCGTCGGGAACGCCGGACGGCACGGTGAGCGTGTCGGACGGCACGACGAGCTGCGGACCGGCCACGCTTTCGGGCGGCAGCGCCTCTTGCAACATCACTTGGGTTGCGCCTGGCAACTATTTCCTTACCGCCACCTACACACCAGGCAGCGGCAGTGGGTTTGCTGCGAGCATTACCTCACCGTTGTCGCACACGGTGACCAAGGGCAATACGACAGTGGCAGTGATGCCGGCGTCGGGCAGCGTCACCGTGGGTACTCCATACACGGTGAATGTGTCGGTTAGCCCGACTAGTCCCGCAGCGGGCGTGGCTGGCGGCAGTATCAGTGTCAGCGATGGCACGGGTGACACCTGCACCGTCGCCAGTTTGAACAACGGTGCAGGCACGTGCCTGCTCACTCCCACCAGCACCGGCAACAAGACGATTACCGCTAGCTATTCCGGAGATGCCAATTTCATCGGCAGCAGCGGTAGCGCCAGCGTGACCGTCAATCCGCCGTCGAGCAACACTGCGCTGGTATCGGGCACGAACCCGAGCACATTTGGCCAGAGCGTCACGTTTATCGCCACAGTGACGGGCGCGACACCCACCGGCACGGTGACGTTCAAGGACGGCACCAATGCCATTGTCGGATGCAGCGCGGTCGCGTTCACTGGCGGCACCAGTAACAGTCCGGTCGCAGTATGCTCGACCTCGGCGCTGAGTGGCGGAACGCATGGCATTACTGCGGTCTACAGCGGCGACGCATCCAATATGAGTTCTACATCGTCGAGCGTGTCGCAAACCGTGAACGGGGCGACGCCGACGACGACGATATTGTCTACGACTTGCATGACCACTTTCGTGGGAAACCAGCCCTTCACGCTGACGGTTCACGTGAGCGGCGCGACGCCTACCGGCACGGCAACGTTCAAGAACGGGGCGACGGTACTCTGCAGCGCTGTAGCCCTGAGTTCTGCGAGTGCGAGTTGCACTGTCAGCACGCTGGCCGTGACGGGCTCGGATACTCAGGATCATTACAACCTCATGGCAAACTACGGCGGCGACAACAACAATGCGCCCAGTGTTTCGGGGCCGCTTGCAGTGACCGTGCTGAACGCCGGCGACGTTATCTTCCGCAACAATCTGGAAACGATCACAGCGGCGCTGTGCCCGATCGAATAATCGACGGGCCGATCACTTTTGTGTTCAGTTAGGATAGCGACCCGAT